>NC_017219.1:1885972-2200300 GCF_000269965.1 Bifidobacterium longum subsp. infantis ATCC 15697 = JCM 1222 = DSM 20088 | reverse complement strand
CTGACCGTGTTGCAGCTGACCCGTAAGCCGGATGCGGCCTATCGTTTCGTGGACTTTGTGGCGCATAACGCCCAAGGCATTAGCGCGCGTGTGGATGGCGGTGCTTTCCCGGCCGATTATGACACCCTGAATTCCGCTGATTTTTTGGATAAAACCACGATTACCAATGACCGTGGCATTGAAATCCCGTATTTCGGCGGGCAGAAGTTCAACCGTGTACTGTCGGAGGCCGCCGAGGATGTGCCGATCGGATACCAGTATCTGCCGTTCGAAGTGTATGCGCGCAGTGACTTCAAATCTACGGTGGGCCAGGCATACGAATGGTCCAGCAGTTTCCACGACTATCAGCAGCGACAGGAAGCCATTGAGATGGGCATGAAGGACGAGGAAGGCAACCCGCTCGAACCGTTGGAGAAGCCCGGCAAGAAAGTCAGTCTCTCCGACGGCCTGGCCCAATGGCAGAAAGACCTCCGAGAATACGGCTTCAATCAGGGCTTTACGATTAAGTAGGGTTTTGAGTTGGTTTTCGGGGAGGGACGGAATCGACTGCGCTATGCGCGGCCGATTCCTGCACGCCGCGTTACTTCACATTGCGCGAGTAGATGTATGCCATGCCTTTGAAGATCAGGTCTGAATCGTAGACGTCGATCATGTCGGTGTTGTTCTTGAAAATGCGGCTGAGCCCTCCCGTGGCTACCACTTGGAACGGCTCATCGATTTCCTTGCGGAACTGCTGAATCGTGCGCTCAATGCCACCGAGGAACGTGTAATACAGTCCGGCCTGCATAGCAGTGCGCGTATTGGTGGCCAGAATCGACTGTGGTTGCGTGATCTCCACTTCCGGCAGCTGGGCGGTCTGCCCCCACAACGCCTCGGCCCCGGTGCGGATGCCCGTGGTGATGAAGCCGGAACGAATCGTGCCGGAACTGTCCACATAGTTGAACGTGGTGGCGGTGCCGAAGTCGGCCACCAGCACCGGGCCGCCATAGGTGTGGTAGGCGCCGGCGCAGTCGGCGATGCAGTCAGAGCCCAAGGTTTTGGGGTCGTCGAGACGAATGTTCATGCCGGTCTTGACGCCAGGGCCCACCACCATCGGTTCCAATCCGAGGAATTTGATCAGCGAGGCGCGGAAGGAATACATCACCTTCGGCACCACCGAGCAGACGATCACATCGTCCACATCGTCGGCCGTGTAATCGCTCAAAGCCAGGAACTGCGTGATCATCAGACCGTATTCGTCTGAGGTGTGCGTCGCCTTGGTGGTGATGCGGTAGGAGCCGACGATGCGGTCGCCCTCCAGAAAACCGATCACGATATTCGTATTGCCGATATCGACCGCCATCAGCATGGGTCAGGCCTCCTTGTTCTCGTCATCGACATTGCTCGCGCCGCCGGAACGCAACGCTGCGAGCCGCAGCAACAGTCGTTGCGCAAGCACGGTTTTGTCCATCTTGTCCCAATGCTCGATCTTCGGGGTACCGGCATCCTCCGCTCCGGACGTGAGCACGGTGACAACGTTGGTGTCGGTGCCGAACCCGGCACCGGCGTCGCGCAGATTGTTGGCCACCAGCATGTCGCAATACTTGGACGTCAGCTTCTTCTCCGCATTACGAATCAGATGCTCGGTCTCCATCGCGAATCCGCACAGGATCTGCGAGCCGTCGTCGCGCTTGCGTTCGCCGGCCCACGCCAGAATATCCGGGTTGGAAACCAGCTCCACGGTGATGCTGCTGCGGCCGGCCTTCTTGATTTTCTCCGGCGCAATCTCGGCCACGCGGAAATCGCCCACGGCGGCGGCCATAATCGTGATATCCGCCGCCGGGAAGGCGTCGGCCACCGCATCGAACATATCCTGCGCGGTCATGACGCGCACCACATCCACCGCATCGGGCGCGGTCAAGGCGACTGGACCGGAGACCAACGTTACGTCGGCACCAAATTCGGCTGCGGCCGAGGCAATCGCATACCCCATCTTGCCGGTGGAATGGTTCGTCAGATAGCGGACCGGGTCTAGCGGCTCCTGCGTTGGCCCGGCAGTGACCAGCACGCGCAGCCCCTTGAGCGGGGAAGATGAGGGAGCCTGGTCATCCTGCGCATCCGCCAGCAGCCGAGCGGCCACTTCCTCGATGCGCGCCGGCTCTTCCATACGGCCTCGTCCCACGTCGCCGCAAGCCAGATTGCCTTCCTCCGGCTCCACAATCTGCCAGCCCAATTCGGCGCAGGTTTTCAGATTGCGCTGCGTGGCCGGATTGTTGTACATATGCACGTTCATCGACGGGCATAGGATCTTCGGCCCCTCATAGGCCAGAATGGTGGACGTCAGCGTATCGTTCGCCAATCCACAGGCGATGCGGGCGATGACGTCGGCGCTCGCCGGGGCCACCACCAGCAGATTGGCCCAGGCCGCATCGGCCACATGATTGATGGTCGTTGGCACGGTCGGATTGGCCGTCACGTCGCCGTGCGCGGCCGGATAAGCGGGGAACATCGTGGTACG
Organism: Bifidobacterium longum subsp. infantis ATCC 15697 = JCM 1222 = DSM 20088; assembly: GCF_000269965.1. NCBI lineage: Bacteria > Bacillati > Actinomycetota > Actinomycetes > Bifidobacteriales > Bifidobacteriaceae > Bifidobacterium > Bifidobacterium longum. The sequence goes on along the minus strand of NC_017219.1, from coordinate 2,197,803 downwards.
GGTGGGCTGATGGGTCAGCGAGGTGAAGGTCAGGGGAGTGACGAAACCTTCGGCCGCTGTGGTTTCGATAACCCGCACCTCGTGGCCGGCCTTGGTCCAATCGGATGCCAGATGACAGGCCTTGAATGCAGCGATGCTGCCGGTGACGCCCAGAAGAATATGTGCCATAGCTGCCTCCCGGCCTTATGCCAAGGCCGCACATGTGCCCACGCCAGCGCTTCCCGCGTTGTTGCCCGACGATGCGCCGCGTGCTGTGGTCGCCGCGGACCCTCCGTCGGCGCCGCAATCCAGTATAGCCATTGCCTCCGGCGTGTCCGGGGATATAGTAGAACGTGGTGATCGACCCGAATGGGCGGTCAACCACGCAAGATAACAACGAAACCATATTCGGGCGTAAGCATGCCCGAATGCATCAGGGAGTATCCATGTCCCAGAACAATGGTGTGCACGGCGAGTCCGGCGCAACCGAAGACAGGAACATCGACGGCGCGAATCAAGCCGCCAGCACCGACGCGAGCCTGAACGCGCGCGCGAAATCATCAAACAAGAAGAACGGCGGCCCGAAATGGTGGCTGTGGACGCTGATCGCGGTCGTCGTGGCCGCGGCGCTCATCGTGGGCGTCACCGTCTTCGGCGGGAAAGGCAAGGGCAAGGACGCGAACGCCTCCGGCTCGGCCAGCCGATCCGACACCGTGGCCGTCGGCCTCAAACTCGCCCCGGTCAATCTTGACATCCGCCACCAGTCGGGTTCGGCCCTTGAGCAGATCCTCATCGGCAACGTGTACGAGGGTCTCGTCTCGCGTGGCTCGGACAACAAGGTCCACCCCGGTCTGGCCAAGAGCTGGGAGATCTCCAAGGATGGCCTGACCTACACATTCCACCTCAACGAGAAGATGAACTTCTCCAACGGCGACAAGCTCGACGCCGAGGATGTGGCGTGGTCCATCAACGAGCTCAAGGCCCAGAAGTACTACGACTACGAGCAGGTCAAGAGCCTGGACAAGGCCGAGGCCGTGGACGCCAACACGGTCAGGCTCACCCTCTCCGCGCCCAACTCGAACATGCTGTGGTACCTCACCAGCCGTCCCGGCCTGGTCTACGACAAGGACGCCACCTGGGATCAGAAGAACGGCGCGTTGGGCTCGGGCCCGTACACCGTGGTCTCCTTTGACCCGAACGACAAGATCGTGCTCAAGGCGAACCCCAAGTATTGGGGCACCGAGCACAAGGCGAGGACCGAGAACGTGATCGTCCGGTTCCTGCCGGACGAGAACGCCAGCATCAACGCCCTCAAGAGCGGCGACGTGCAGGTGCTTTCGCCCATCTCCGCCACCCTTGCCGATCCGTTCCGCAAGGATCCGAACTATGTGGTCAAGTCCGGTGACGGTTCCGACAAGTTCGTGCTCGCCTTCAACATGGCCAACGACAAGCTCTCCGACAAGCGCGTCCGTCAGGCCATCCGATACGCCATCGACCATAAGCAGATCATCGCCTCGCGCGGCGGCGTGGACGCCCCCCTCGGCGGTCCGATCCCCAAGGTCGATCCCGGTTACGAGGATCTGAGCGGCCTGTACCCGCATGACGTGGCCAAGGCCAAGAAGCTCATGGAGCAGGCCGGATACTCCGAGTCGAAGCCGCTGGACCTGACCCTCACCTACGCCAACGTGTACGGCACCGAACTCGGCGACCAGCTCAAGAGCCAGCTCAAGCCCATCGGCATCGACCTGAAGATCAACTACGTGGAGTTCTCCACTTGGCTGCAGGACGTGCACGCCAACGGCAACTACGATCTTTCGCTCGTGGACCATGCCGAAAGCCACGACTTCTACGGATGGACCACGCCGAGCTACTACTTCCACTACGACAACAAGGACGTGCAGGCCCTGTACGCCAAGGCGCTGGAGGCCACCTCCGACGACGAGGCCTCGAAGTATCTGGCCAAGGCCGCGAAGATCGTCTCCGAGGACGCGCCGGCCGACTGGCTGTTCAGCTGGAAGGTCACCATCGCCTACGCCAAGGGCGTGGACGGCTTCCCGCAGAACCTGAGCCAGACCGTGCTGCCCCTCTGGCGGATCACCTACACCAAGTAGTCCCGGAACCCATCGGTCGGGCGCGGCGCGGGAGTGATTCCGTGGCGCGCCCGACCGTGGACGGCCCATCCGGCCGGTGACGCCACGGGCGGTGGCGAGGGAATCGATAAGGGAGGCGTTATGCGGTTCTTGATGCAACGCTTGCTGCTGTTCGCGGCGGCGCTGTTCGGCATTTCGGTGCTGGTGTTCGCGATGCTGCGCATCCTGCCGGGCGACGTGGCGGTCGTGATGGCCGGCATGAACGCATCGCCGGCGCGTGTGGCGGCCCTGCGCGCCGAATTCGGCCTTGACCGGCCGTATGTCGTGCAGTATCTCGACTGGGCCGGAGGGCTGCTGCACGGTGACCTCGGCGTGTCGGCGCTGACCGGGCGGGCGGTGACCTCCCAGGTCGGCCAACGTGCGACGATCACGTTCCCGCTGATCGTGATGAGTCTGGCCATCGCGCTCACCCTCGGCTTGTCCATGGGCGCCGCCGCCGTGATCTCCCGGTCGCCGGCCGTGCGCGGTTTCCTGCGCGTGCTGTCCATCGTGGGCGGCGCCGTACCGGCCCTGTGGAGCGGCCTGATGCTCATCCTTCTGTTCGCACGGGGCGTGGGCCTTGTCGGTCTGCTGCCCTCGCAGGGGTTCCCCGCCGCTGGGTGGGGCGCTCCCGGGCGGGCGGTCTCGTCCCTGATCCTGCCGGCGCTTGCCACCGGATTCGTGTCCGGTGCGGGCATCATGCGTTACACGCGCTCCATTCTGGAAGGCATCGCCGATGAGGGAGGTCCGATCGATATGGCCATGTCCTGCGGCATGACCCGCACCCAGGCGTTGGTGCGCGTGGGATTGCGGTTGGCGGCTCCGCAACTCGTCTCGGTGGTGGGGCTGGCGTTCGCCTCGATGATCACCGGCGTGATGGTGGTGGAGAACCTGTTCGCCCTGCCCGGTCTGGGCGCCCTGCTGGTGGGCGACGTCGGCAACCGCGATCTGGTGGCCGTGCAAAGCGAGCTGTTCCTGCTCGCCGCGTTCTTCCTGCTGATCGGCCTGGCGGTGGATCTGCTGCACGCGCTGCTTGACCCGCGTCTGGCCGCCGGAAAGGAGGAATGATGGTTGATCGCAATGGTCGATGGCGTCGTTCGGGCGTGGTTCTGGGCACCATCTGGTCCCGTGGCACCGGCCGCTACTCGCTGATCGTGCTGGGGTTGTGGATGGTCGTCGCCCTGGTGTCGTTGTTCTGGACCCCGCAGTCGTTGCTGGCCACCGACGGCTACCACGTGTGGGACAAGCCGTCGTCCGCGCATTGGCTGGGCACCGACGGCACCGGCGCGGACGTGCTGAGCTGGCTGATGGCCGGCTCACGCACGAACCTTGCCATCGCCCTGCTGACCGTCATCTGCTCGGCCTGCATCGGCATGCTGCTGGTCGGGCTTATGGTCGCCCGTTCCGCGGTGCTCGCCTCGGCGTCGGTCGCCGTGGTCGACGCGCTGATCTCCATCCCCACCGTGCTCATCGCCCTGCTGCTCGCCGTGCCGTTCGGCGCATCCGCGGCCGTGGTGATCGGCGCGTGCTCCATCGGCTACGGGCTGCATCTGGCGCGCGTCGCCCGTCCGGCCGCCCTGCTCGCCGCCCGCTCGGGATACGTGCAGTCGGCCCGGGCGAACGGCGCCAGCGGGTTCGGCGTACTGGTCAGACACATCGTGCCGAACATCACGCCGGTGCTGATGGTGCAATCGTCGATGTCGGCGGGCACCTCGGTGCTGGCCGAGGCGGGCCTGACCTATCTGGGCGTGGGCGTCGGCGCGGGGGTGCCGAGCTGGGGCCATTCGCTGGCCACCTCGGTCAAACTCATCAACGTGTTTCCGTTGACGGTGGTGTGGCCCGGTCTGATCGTCACCCTGGTGGTGGTCGCGCTGAACCTGTTCGGCGACGCGTTGCGCGACGCCACCGACCCGGTGTCCAACCCCGCGCTGCGGCGATCGGCCGGGGTCGGCCGCGCCGTGCGCGCAGACGCCGCGTCGGCGGCGAAGGAGGCGGACGATGAGCGTTGAGATCCGTGGACTGCGCATCGTCATCGGCGGCACGCCGATCATCGGGGGCGTCGACCTGTCCATCGCGGACGGCGAACGGGTGGGCCTGATAGGGGCCTCCGGCTCCGGCAAGTCGATGATCGCCAAATCGCTGCTCGGCCTGTTGCCGCATGAGGCCGTGCCGTCCGGCGAGATCACGATGGGGGACACCTCCGTGCTGTCCGGCGAAGACGGCGGCGCGGACGGGCTGGCGGGGAACGCGCGTTGCACATACGCCGACGAGCATGTCCTCGCCGACCTGCGAGGCCGGTATGTGGGCACGGTATTCCAGAATCCGGCCCATGCGCTCAATCCGGTGATGACCGCGGCGCAGCAGATCGCCCTGCCGTTGCGCATGCACTACGATCTGAGCAAAGCCGAACGCGCCGACCGGGTGGCCTTCATGTTGGACAAGGTCGGACTGGGCCGTGACGTGGCCGGCAAATACCCGCATGAACTCTCCGGCGGCCAACAGCAGCGCGTAGGCATCGCCACGGCGCTGATCACCTCGCCGCGGTTCATCATCGCCGACGAACCCACCACGGCGCTCGACTCCATCACGCAACGCCAGATCGTGGACCTGCTGACCTCGCTGGTGGACGACGCCGGCGCATCCATGCTGTTCATCACCCACGATTTCTCCGTGCTCGCGCGGGCCACCGAACGATGCTACGTGTTGGACGCCGGCCGCATCATCGAATCAGGGGCCACCGCCGATCTGCTCGCCGCGCCCGACACGCCGCAGGCCCAGCGCCTAGTCGCCGCCGCCCAAACCCTCACCCTCCACACTCCCAAGGAGGATTCGCATGAGTAACAGCAGTGTGCCGCTCCTCTCCGCCCACTCCATCACCAAATCCTTCGGCCCGCGCGCCGCACGCCACCAAGTCCTCTTCGACATCTCCGTCGACGTCCACGCCGGCGAATGCCTCGCCGTGATCGGCGGCTCCGGTTCGGGAAAATCCACGTTGACCCGCATCATGCTGGGCCTGGAACCCGCCGACGCCGGCAGCGTGGACTACGAGGGCCAATCCGTGGCCCCGGGCCGCAGGTCGCCGGGAGGGCGGGCCCTGCGCCGCGAATCCGGTCTGGTGTTCCAGAACCCGTTCTCCTCGCTCGACCCACGATGGCGGGTCGCCAGATCGGTGGCCGAACCGCTGACCCTGCAACGGCGTGACCTTGGATCCGCGGCCATCGCCGAACGGGTGGCCTCGGCCCTGACCATGGCCGGCCTCGAACCGGCGGACTTCCTGGACCGATACCCGATCGACCTGTCCGGCGGACAGGCGCAGCGTGTGGCCATCGCCCGCGCCGTCATCAACGAACCCAAAGTGATACTCGCCGACGAGCCGATGAGCGCCATCGACGTGGCCGCCCGCATCCAGATACTCGACACCTTCGCCGCCATCCGTGCGGCCCGCCCGGACACCGCCATCATCATGGTCTCCCACGATCTCGGCGTGGTACGGCACATCGCCGACCGTATCGTGGTGCTCCATGACGGGCGGGTCGAGGAGACGGGCGTCACCTCCGCGGTGCTCGGCGACCCGCAATCCGATTACACCAGACGGCTTATCGAGGCCGCCTCGCTCTGACGCGCACCATCGCGGCATGGCGGCTATCATAGATGATGCTTGCGGGGGAATCAGTGACGGCCATTCGGTCTCGCCCCCCAAGGGAAGGGTGTTTCATGACAAAGCTCATTCTCGACCTTGACACCGGTGTGGATGACGCGCTCGCCATCGCATACGCATTGGGCAGTCCGGAAGTGGAATTGATCGGCATCACCGGCACATACGGCAATGTGCTGCTCGACCAGGGCGTGCGCAACGCGCTGGCCATCACCGATCTGCTCGGCCACCCGGAAGTCGGGGTGTACAAGGGTCTGCCGCACTCCAGCACCACCGACTCGTTCGAGGTGCTGGAGATCTCCAAGTTCATCCACGGCGCCAACGGCATAGGCGACGTCTCGATCCCCGATTCGAACCGCGAACCGCAATCCGAGCCGGCGGTCGACTTCATCATCGACGCGGCCAAGACGTACGGCAAGGAGCTCGTCTACGTGCCCACCGGCCCGATGACCAACATCGCCGCCGCATTGCGCAAGGCGCCGGAGATCAAGGACGAGATCGGCCGCATCGTGCTTATGGGCGGTGCGCTGACCGTCTGCGGCAACGTGAACGCCTGGGAGGAGGCGAACATCTCCCAGGATCCCGACGCCGCCGATTACCTGTTCCGTTCGGGCGCCCCGGCCACGATGATCGGCCTCGACGTGACGCTCCAGACCCTGCTCACCTACCGGGAGACCCGGCAGTGGCGTGATCTGGGCACCAAGGCCGGCGCGTTCCTGGCGGACATGACCGACTTCTACATCAAGGCATACGAGACGACCTCCCCGCATCTGGGCGGCTGCGGCCTGCACGACCCCCTGGCGGTCGGCGTGGCCGTGGACCCCACGCTGGTCGACACCCTGCCCATGAACCTCAAGGTGGATGTGGACGGCCCCACGCGCGGCCGCACCATCGGCGACAATACGCGCCTCAACGATCCGGTCAAGACCATGAAGGCCGCGGTCGGCGTCGACGTGCCGCGTTTCCTGCACGAGTTCATGACCCGCATCACCGCGCTCGCCAAGCACGCCGGGTAACGGCGTCGGCGCACGGAACATGCCGAACACCGCAAACAGAGCATAGCAAACAGAGAACAGAGAGGAATTCCATGACATCATCGACCAACACCGCGGACGTCAAGTCCGCCGACGAGCAGGTCACCACCCAAACGGCCGTCAAGGCCCTGGTGCTGCTGCTCATCACCTTCATCCTCGGCACCCTGTGCCTGCAGGGCTTCAACCTCGTGTTCACCCAGGTGGGCGAAGACGTCGGCGCCCCGGCCCAGGCCTCGCTGATCACCGCCTTCCCGAGCATCGTGCTCGGCATCGTGTGCTTCATCTACGGTTCGCTCGGCGACTTCGTCTCCCTGAAGCGACTGGTCATCGTCGGCCTGATCATGCTGTTCGTCGGCTCCGTTTTCGGGTTCGTGGCCAACTTCTTCTTCCCCGCGAACCTGTGGACCGTCATCGTCGCCCGCGTGCTGCAGACCGCAGGCGAACAGGTGGCCGGCTCCGTGTATCTGGTCATCACCACCAAATATCTGAAGAACGAGCTCAAGGTCGTGTTCTTCGGCCTGTACACCGCCGGCTACCAGCTGTCCGCCTCCATCGGCGTGTTCGCTGCCGGCGCGCTCAGCTCCATCGCCTGGCAGTACCTGTTCCTCATCCCCGCCGTCACCATCCTCTTCCTGCCCACCCTGCTCAAGAGCCTGCCCGGACGTCAGGGCAGCGGCGACAAGGTCGATTGGATCGGCTTCACCATCTTCGGCCTGGCCAGCGCGTTCCTCACCCTGTTCTTCTCCTACATGGCATGGTGGATGCTCATCGTGGCCGTCGCGCTGTTCGTGGTCTTCGCCGTGTACATCGCCAAGGCCTCCGATCCGTTCGTGACCCCCGCCTTCTTCAAGAACACGCGCTGGCTGGCGGCCATGTCGCTGATCCTCGTGTTCTACTTCACCAACTACTGCATCTCCCCGCTGTTCAACGGCATCGGCACCACCGTGTACGGCATGACCACCGCCCAGGTGTCCACGTACGTCGTGTGGGCGTTCGTGTGCGCGGCCATCGTGGGCACCTGCTCCGGCCTGATCATCGGCAGGATCGGCAAGCAGGCTGCGCTGATCATCGCCGCATGCCTCATGATCGCCGGCTTCGTGTCCGCCGCCCTGGCCGTCAACGCCGGCTTCCTGGCGTTGACGATCGCCGCATGCGTGTTCTACTGCGGCGTGGGTCTGATGTATTCGCCCGTGGTCTCCACCGTGCTGAGCACGATTCCGCAGGAGGAGTCCGGCCGTGGCGTGGGCATGAACGATCTGCTGATGAACGTGACCGCCTCCATCGGCATCTCCATCATCGGTGGACTCATGGGTTCGCAGGCGCTCGCCGGTTCCAGCATCACCGGCGCCACCGGTGCCGCGGCCGGATACGCGAACCTGCTGCTCATCGGCGCCGGCGTCATGACGCTCGGTCTGATTGTGTTCCTCGTGTTCCGCAAGAAGATCTACGCACAGGACTGATGCCATGACGCTGTCCCTGGCCATTGAAGGATCCGGCTTCACCGCGCGCACGTGCGACGAGGTCGCGTATTTCCACAACGCCCTGTTCCTGATTGATGACCGGGGCATCATCACGTCCGTGCTCCAGCCGGATGCCGAACGGTATGCCGTCGAGCGGGACGAAGCTCGGCGGCATGGCGTATATCGCCGCATCCCGGACGGTGAGCAGGAGCCACCCGCCGACATCTTCCAGAAGATCCTCAATCTTGCCGTACCCGAGAACATCCGCGCAGTGTGGGTGCAGGGCCGTCAGGTCGTGGCGAAGTGAAATGAGGGCCGGCTTGTGCCGGCCCTCATCGTTGTCTATGATCCGAACTGTTGTGTTTTGCCATCACTTCGGATTGACGATTCTGCCATTACAAGAGCATGATTGGCGGTATGGAAGCGTTCTGCTTGAAGGCGTGGCGGAATCGTTGTCAAAGAATCTTGGCCACCATATGAACGCCGGCGACACGCGCTTGTCGCGGGTTGTGCTATGGTGTGGGACATGCAGATTATCTCATGTTGTTGTCGCTAACCGACGCCCCTGGGCGAGCGGTCAGTGACGCATAACTTGAGATAGAGCATTCGAATTGCGGCAAATCTGTCGCATGAATTTTCATGGAATTGATGGCACGAGCGTAACCGTGTAACGCGCGAGCTGTGGGCCGACATGAAAAGCCGACTCACTTTTCGGCTTCACCGTACAGTGAGTGGGAATACTCGATTTCAAACCAAAGCCACAGTCCATTCGTCTGGGAACGTCGGTTCACGAACGCAACGCAGCAAAACGCCACAACCCCAGCAACGAAGGACTTCACATGACCATCCACAACAGCCTCGCAGAACTCATCGGCAACACCCCACTCGTCAAACTCAACCACATCCCGCAGGTGGCCGGCGTCAAATCCACCATCGCCGTCAAAGTCGAATACTTCAACCCCGGCGGCACCATCTCCGGCACCGGCAAGTACCTCAAGGAAGCCTCCAACGGCGCGGTCAAAGTCATCGGCTCCGACCCGGAAGGCTCCATCTACTCCGCTTCCTCACGCGATGAAGTCCACCAGTACGACATCGAGGGCGTGGGGGAGGACTTCTACCCCAAGGCCTTCAACCGGAATATCACCGACGACATCGTGCGCGTATCCGACGCCGAAGCCTTTGAAATGACCCGCCGTCTGGCCGGCGAGGAGGCGCTGCTGGTCGGCGGCTCGTCCGGCATGGCCGTGGCCAGCGCCATCAAGTACGCGCTCGCCAATGATTTGGACGAGAACCAGATCGTGGTGGTGCTCGCCCCTGATTCCGGCCGCAGCTATCTGGAGAAGATCTTCAATGACGACTGGATGCGCGCCAACGGCTACGGCGATATTGTGGAGCGCACCAGCAAACCCTCCCTCGCCGAGCAGTACCTTGACGGAGCTCCCTCTGATGAGGGAGCTGGGGACGGACTCCATAACTAGCTATCAAAAGAATCAATACCAATATCCGCACTGGCCTCCAAGCACTACCAGTATGTGTGGGTCGAGACCCCGTCCAACCCGCTGCTCAACATCACCGACATCGCGGCCACCGCCGAAGTTGCCCACAAGTACGGCACCAAGGTCGCGGTCGACAACACCTTCGCCTCGCCCGCCCTTCAGCACCCGCTGGCCGATGGCGCCGATGTGGTGGTCTACTCCACCACCAAGTACATCGGCGGCCACTCCGACGTGGTCGGCGGTGCCGTGGTGGTCAACGACGAGGAGACCCGCGAGAAGGTCGCCTTCCTGCAGAACGCCGCCGGCGCAGTGCCCTCCCCGTTCGACTCCTGGCTGGACATCCGCGGCCTGAAGACCCTGGATCTGCGCGTCAAGCGCCACAGTGCCAACGCCCTGAAGGTGGCCGAATGGCTCGAATCCCAGCCCTCTGATGTGATTGAGCGCGTCTGGTACCCGGGCCTCGAGTCCCACCCTGCTCATGAAATCGCCGCCCGCCAGATGCACGGCGGCTTCGGCGGCATCGTCTCCGTGCAGCTCGCGGGCGGTGCCGAGGCGGCCAAGCACTTCGTGGACCACACGCAGATCTTCACACTGGCCGAATCGCTCGGCGGTGTGGAAAGCCTCATCGAGGTGCCCGCCGCCATGACCCACGCCTCCGTGGCCGGCACCACCCTGCAGGTGCCCGCCAACCTGGTGCGTATCTCGGTCGGTATCGAGAACGCCGACGACCTTATCGCCGATCTCAAGCAGGCGTTGGATCGTATCTGACTGTACTGACGGTACTGGTGGCACCGTATTGACGGTGCCACCACGCTTATCGGCGGACTCGCTATCGATTGGTACCTACAAAAAACCCCGGCCCACAAGGGTCGGGGATTTTTCGTTATCGATTAAACATGGATTGAATCAGCTGGCGTTGCCGCCCTGCCATCCAGTGGCATCCGCACCAGCCGGGCGCAACGCCTGACCGGAAGTCGGTGTGGTGCCATCAACGACCACACGAGTGCCGATGGTGGCAAAGTCGTACATCCACTTGGCGTCGGCCACCTGCATGTTGATGCAGCCGTGCGAGCCTGGGATACCCTGCTGCACATAGATGGGGTGCTCGCCCCACATGTATGCAGGAACACCGTGCAGGGCTTCGCCGCCGTTATAGTAGGAAATCCACGGCGTGCCTGGCTGGTTGTAGCCTTCGCCAACCATGGTCTGCGATTCGTACTTGAGATACACGTAGAACGTGCCGGTATCGGACAGCATGGAACCATCGTCGGTGGGCTTGCCAGAAGCGATGTTGAACTTCCTGACCACCGTGGTGCCCTGATATGCAGTGGCAGTCTGGTTCGTCAGATCAACATGAACCCACTTATCGCCATTTGCCGTATCGAAGTTATGAGGCACCTCGACCTGCTTGACATCATATGGGCTGTCTTTCACAGCCACAGTGGAATCAGTGGACTGGTTCTGCTCGATGGCGGTAGCCAGACGTTCGGGGGCGTCCCCGGCACCAGTCACTTCAATACCATCCACGCCGAGTGTCTTATCGGCACCAATTTCCACGCCGCCTTCGTCTTTCGGCGTGATGTAGACCTCGCGTGTCACCTTGGGAACAGTCAGTTCCTTGGTTACGCTGTCACTGGTGACGTACTTGGTGATGGCATCGCGGTCGACTACCAGACTCATGGTGCCATCCGCCTTATTCACCGTGGGCTTGAGGAATGAGGCAATGGTATCGGCCGGGATGGTGACGCTCTTGTTCACGCCGTTGTCCACGGTCAGTTTGAGGCCAAGCTTGGCATTGGCGTCAAACTGTGTTTGCTGTGCGCTCGCCTCATCAATCGGATTCTTTGCAGTCTGTATCTTGACCGGCACCGTCGCATTTTCGCCCGGGGTCGCGACGGCCTCCTTGACTGCAGCATTGACAACATTGATATCCGGGCCCTTGCCATCCTGACCCGCGGTGTAATCGAACTGCTTGGTGCTCTTGTTGTAGACAACGGTGGCAATCTGCGCTCGGTCGGTCTCGTCGACCAGGCCGTCGGTGACGAATTGTTCGGCAGTCTCTTTGTGCGTGGTGGCGGTCAGAGCGATATGCGGCTGATCGAAAATATTGAGCTTGGCCACGTCGCCGGTCTTCGCGTTCAACAGCGCATCTACGGTTTTATCCGTGTCGACGGTGACACCAAGGTCCTTCAGCGAGGCTTTGACGCTGTTTCCTTCGGCGGTGAACGTCACCGTGGTGTTATTCTGCTGCTGCTTCACAGTATTCGCAAGTTCTTCGCGGGTCTGGCCCATGACAGAGACATTGCCCAAATGAACACCGGGCGCAGCCTTGTCTTGGAAGTACCAACGTCCGACGAAGAAATAGGCTATTAATGCGGCAAGCAACACTGCAAATATGGTTATGATGGCGATCCGTGCGGCCTTGCCATGTGATTTAGCGGTGGTAGATGCCATGACATGTTCACCCACATAGGCTGTATTGTCGGCATGGTTATTGGTGCCATTGTCACTTTGCTGTGGTGTGGCGGTACCTGTGGCCGCGGCTGCGAACAGCCCATCGGCGGCCACAGGCTGCAACACCGCCGTCTCCTGATCGTCAGGAGAGGAGAAGGAAAATGTATCGTTGGCCATAAAATGCCCCGTCTTAGTTCTCTCAAAGCGGCATATCGTGCGATATGCCGGGAATAGCGTTCCTCGACGCATAATAATACGGAAGGGCTACGTACATCGTTACGAGGTATTCCGTTATACGATGAAATCCATCCGCGGTCGGCCTACACTGGTCGTTTATGACAGCACATCAGGCGGCGCTGGAGGCGCTCACACGATACTTCGGCTATGACTCGTTTAGGCCCGGACAGCAAGGAATTGTCGAGGCTTTGCTTGCCGGACGCGATGTCTTGGGCGTGATGCCCACCGGCGCAGGCAAGTCCGTGTGCTACCAGATTCCCGCCGCGCTCAGCCCGGGTGCGACTTTGGTCATATCTCCCTTGATTTCCCTGATGCGCGACCAGGTCGATGCGCTGAACGACCTCGGTCTGCCGGCCGCGTTCATCAACACCACTCAAACTCCCGACGAGCAGGCGATGGTGTTCGCCCAAGCCGCCGCCGGACAGATCAAACTGCTGTACGTGGCCCCGGAACGCTTGGAAACCGGGCGATTCCGCGACTTTGCCGCCCGTACGCCGATCTCGCTGATCGCCGTGGACGAAGCCCACTGCGTCTCCCAGTGGGGTCAGGACTTCCGCTCGTCGTACTTAGGTATCGGCGATTTCATCGCCGGGCTGCCGCAGCGTCCACCGGTGGGTGCGTTCACCGCCACCGCCACCGAACGGGTGCGCCGGGACATCGTGGGACTGCTGGGATTGCGGAATCCGGCCGTCACCGTTACCGGATTCGACCGGTCGAACCTGTATTTTGATGTGGTCAAACTGGAGACCAAATACAAGGCCGCATGGGTGGCGCGGTATGTGGCCGACCATACGGACGAATCCGGCATCGTCTACTGCGCCACCCGCAAGACCACCGAAGCACTCGCCGACACGCTGAACCAGATGGGGCATCCGGCTGTCGCCTACCATGGCGGCATGTCGCCGGACGCGCGTGAGGCGGCCCAGCGCGACTTCATCACCGACAAGGTGCCGGTGGTCGTGGCCACCAACGCTTTCGGCATGGGCATCGATAAGTCCAACGTGCGTTACGTCATCCACCACAATCTGCCCGAATCCATTGAGGCCTACTATCAGGAGGCCGGCCGCGCGGGCCGTGACGGCGAGCCCAGCCGATGCACGCTGCTGTGGAATGAGTCAGACATCGTCACCCGGCGTCGGTTGCTGGATAACGATTATGAGAACGAGCGATTGACTCCCGAAGAGCAGGAAATCGTTCGCCAGTCCAAGCGCCGGCTGCTGGACGGTATGGTCGGCTACTGCCGCACCACCGACTGCCTGCACCGGTATATGACCCGGTATTTCGGTCAGGAATTGTCGTCGAATGCTGGTTCCACGGCGGGTGAAGACATTGCGGCGGACTCTTCGCAGTCCGGCAGATGCGGTGCCTGCTCGAACTGTGAAAGCACGTTCGAGACCATCGACGTGACCCGCGTGGCGCAGGCAATCAGCCGTTGCGTGCATGACGTGGGGCAGCGCGTCGGTTCCGGCAAGATCGTCAAGATCCTGCGCGGTTCGCGGGCACAGGATCTGGCATGGCTGAACCCGGAGCGGATGCCCACCTTCGGCATGCTCAAGGACGTGAACGAGGCTCGCGTTCGCGACGTGTTGAGCCAGATGGCCACGGACGGTTACCTGTCAATCGCCGAAGGGCGTATGCCAATCGTCATGTTCGGTGCGCGGGCGGCCGAAACCGCCGCTCCCGACTTCCACTATGAGATCAAACGGGTGGAACGCAAGTCGGCGGCGGCCGGTTCCGGTCGGAGCGGGGGAGTGGCTGATACTGCCGATTCCGCCAATGTTCCCGGCGATGCGCTGGGCTCGTATATCCCGGACGATGACGAGGAATCGCTGTTCCAGAAGCTACGCGAACTGCGACGCACCATCGCCCAGGAAATCGGCAAGCCGCCGTACATCGTGTTCTCCGACAAGACCTTGCGCGACATGGCCCGCATCAAGCCGGTTACCAACGCGCAATTTCTGGCGGTCAACGGCGTCGGTCAACACAAGCTCGACCTCTACGGCCAGCGCTTCATGCAAACCGTCGCCTCGTTCAATGCCGGGAGTGCGTCATAACAATCTCCTATAGCGAACCGCGGAGTATTTGCGGGCGTTCTTGGGCTGGCGCGACTACGATGACTGTTCGATACTTCATGACCGAACAGTCAGCAAGTAGAAAGGCAACAGCATGACAGAAGGCAAGGCCGAAAAGCCCGTCGTCGAATCATTCCAGCTTGATCACACCAAGGTCAAGGCACCGTACGTGCGTTACATCGACACCGAAACGGGCCCTCACGGCGACGTGATCTCCAATTACGATCTGCGCCTGACCCAGCCGAACAAGCAGGCCATCCCCACCGGCGGCCTGCACACCATCGAACACACCATCGCCGTGCTGCTGCGCGAACGTATCCCGGGCTACATCGACTGCTCGCCGTTCGGCTGCCGCACCGGTTTCCACCTGCTGACCTGGGGCACCCACTCCACCGAGGATGTGGCCAAGGCGTTGAAGGAATCGTTGGAGTTCATCGCATACAAGGCCACGTGGGATGACGTGCCCGCCACCACTGAGAAGAGCTGCGGCAACTATCGCGACCACAGCCTGTTCGCCGCCAAGGAATGGGCCAAGCAGATCCTTGAGGAAGGCATCAGTTCCGACCCGTTCGAACGCAAGGTCGTCTGATTCGTCTGATTCGATCCAATTCTGATTCGGCTCCCGCTGGCGGGAGCTGGGGGCAAAGCCAACTGAGGGTGGCTGTCCTCAACTCGGCTGGACTGTCCGGCTCCTGCGGACGGAAGCCATTGTTTATTAGTGTCCGTCATGCAACGCGGAGGTGATTTCTTGTGCCTACGGCATGGTAGGTTGGCCGTCAGTTAGTCGCCGGTCACCGTGCCGGCAACCCGGCATGTCGGAGAGGTGAGAAGTGACTCAGTCGAACGCTGCAAACAAGGCGACAGGCCGCCGTTTCCGCCACGCCACCATGCGCGATCTGCCGCAGATGCAAAAAATCTACGCACGCGCACGCGCGTTGATGGCCGCCAACGGCAACCCCACCCAGTGGGGCAACGAATTTCCGCGTGAATCGGTGATTGAGGACGACATCGCCAACCAGCGTACGATGCTGCTGGTCGACACCTGCAATGGCCACGAACGCATTCTGGCCCAGTTCGCCCTGTGCCCGGGCAAGGATCCGACCTACGCCAAAATCGAAGGCGCCTGGCTGGACAACGACACCTATGTGACCATCCACCGCATCGCCGCATCCGGTCTGGTGCGCCACGCGGCCCGCGACTGCATCAGGTGGGCCCTGAAGCACTACGGCAACGTGCGCGCCGACACCCACCCCAATAACAAGGCCATGCAGCACGTGCTCGAAAGCTCCGGCTTCGCCCGTTGCGGCCTGATCCAGCTGCTCGACCGGCCGGTCGACACCACCAGAATCGCCTATCAGCGCCACGAGTGGTGAGTGTGGCTGTCGCCAGCGTGTTCGGTTCCGCGGTGGAGCTGGTCAGGTAAGGTCCACGTCGTCGCGCACGTACAGTCCGTCGGCCGCCCGTTCAAACTCGTGCATATCGCAAAAACCGTACGCTGAAAGTAACTCAGCGTACGGTTTTCACGAAAGCAGCCATCGACTATCGGTCAGCCGATAGACCTCAGTCCTCAGTCGCAGCGACCTTGGCGTCAGCCCCGGCCTTCTGCTCAAGGCCGAGCTTGGAGCGCTTGCGGCTGTAGCCGAAGTACACGATCAGGCCCAGACCGAACCAGATGGCGAAACGCACCCAGGTCTCCCAGTTGAGACCGGCGATGAGCACGAAGCAGAATACGATGGACAGAATCGGGGTGACCGGCACGCCCGGCGCGCGGAAGCCGCGGGGCGCATTCGGCTGGGTCTTGCGCATCCATAGAATACCGGCCGACACGATGATGAACGCGGACAGCGTACCGATGTTCACCAGCTCGAACAGCACGTTGATGTTGATGAAGCCGCCGGCGAACGCGGTCAGCAGACCGAAGAACCAGGTGCCCTTGAACGGGGTGCGGTACTTCTCGTGCACCTGGCCGAAGAACTTCGGGAACAGGCCGTCGCGGCTCATGGCGTAGCAGATACGGGACTGGCCGTACAGCTGTACGAGCATCACCGTGGTCATGCCGATGAGGGCGCCCAGGTTCACGATCACCGCGAGCCAGTTCATGCCGGTCTCCAGGATCACGCCGGCCACTGGGGCGTCGATGTACTTGGCGAAATCCTTGTAGGGCACCACGCCGGTCATGATCAGGGTCATGATGATGTACAGGACGGTGGAAACGGCCAGGGACAGCAGGATGCCGCGCGGCAGTGTCTTGTTCGGGTTGATGGTCTCCTCGGCGGAAGAGGACACGGCGTCGAATCCGATGAAGCTGAAGAACACGATGGATGCGGCCGGCACGATGCCATACGGCTGGGTGGAGCCGGGCTGGAAGGTGTAGACGCCATACGGGGAGAACGGCTGCCAGTTGGACGGCTTCACATACCACACGGCGCATGCGATGAACAGCACGATGATGGCGAGCTTGATGAGCACCATCACGTCGTTGGTGCGCTTGGTCTGGTTGATGCCGATGGAGAGCACCCACGTGATGATCAGCACGATGACGAAGCCGGGCAGGTTGAAGTAGGTGGTGACGTCCGGGTTGGTGCCGTAGGCGGCGGTCAGTTCGACCGGCAGATGCAGGCCGAAGCCTTCCAGCAGCTTGTTGAAGTATCCGGACCAGCCGGCGGACACGGTGGCCGCCTGCAGGGCGTATTCCAGGATCAGATCCCAGCCGATCACGAAGGCGACGAGTTCGCCGAACGCCAGATAGGCGTAGGAGTAGGCCGAGCCGGAGACCGGAGCCATGGCGGCGAACTCGGCATAGCATAGGCCGGCGAAACCGCAGCAGATGGCGGCCAGCAGGAACGATACGGACAGGGCCGGGCCGGCGGTCAGCGCGCCCTTGCCGGTGAGCACGAAGATGCCGGTGCCGATGATCGCGCCGATGCCGAGCATCGTCAGATCGAATGTGCGCATCGTGCGTTTGAGGGGAGTGGATTCGGCGACAAGCTGATCCACGCTTTTCTTACGAAACAGATCCATGTTCTTCTCTCATGAAATCTAGGATTATGGGGCTGAACCGGACGGATTTCCGGGATCCCGGCACGCCTCAACGCCGGGAATCATAGGCGGTCCTGTGTCGAAAACCGCACATTGGACATTAGTGTACGACTGCCCGGCGAAAACGGTGCCCGCCGTTCCGCACGCCGGGACGGCGTCATGCGGTCGAAACGACCGCACGTCATATTCCCGCGCAACAATAGATATCCATGAGCATGAACGCAGCACCGGAAATCGCATTCTCCTCCGAGCGGGGCAAAGCCAATTACGAGGCCGCCCGCCGGCAATACCCCGCGCAGGCCATCGTGAACCTCAAAACCATGCGCGACAACATGGCCCATCTGGTCTCCGTGGTGGGTGGCCCCACATCGGGCACGGCGGTGATGGGCGTGGTCAAGGCCGACGCATACGGCCATGGCCTGCTGCCCACCGCCCTGGCCGCGCTCGCCGGCGGGGCCACATGGCTCGGCACCGCGCAATCGCATGAGGCGCTCCTGTTGCGCAGGCTTGGCATCGGCCCCGACCGGTGCCATATCCTGACCTGGGTATACAACGGCGCCGCGGCGCCGTTCGATGATTTGATCGCCGCCGACATCGACGTGTCGGTCGGCTCCCTGTCCGGCATCGAAGCGCTGGCCGCCGCCGCGCGCAGGCTCGGCAAGCCCGCCCGCGTGCATGTGAAGGTCGATTCCGGTTTTGGCCGCAACGGGTTCACTCCGGCCGGATTCGACGCCGCGCTCGCCGCGCTCGTGCCCCTCGCCAAGGAGGGTGTGCTGCGCATCGTGGGCCAGTGGAGCCACCTCGCCGTGGCCGATTCGCCCGATGTGCCCGAATTCGTCGCCTCCACCGACCAGCAGATCGCAACGTTCAAGGACTTCACCAGGCGCATGGAGCTGGCCGGCATCCCGCCCGAGATCCGACATCTGGCCAATACGGCGGCGACACTGGACCGACCCGAGATCCATTTCGAACTCACCCGCCCCGGCATCGGCCTGTACGGCTACGAACCCGACCCCGCGATGGGCACCCCGCGCGACTGGCATCTGACCCCGGCCATGCGCCTGCAGGCGCAGCTCGGCACGGTCAAGGACGTGGAGGCGGGTCACGGCATCTCCTATGGCCGTACCTATCTGACCCCGGACAACACGTCCACCGCCATAGTGCCGCTGGGGTACGCCGACGGCATCCACCGCTCCGCTTCGGGATTCGACATGGAGGGGGCCAAGCATGTGGAGAAGCCGGGAGGCCCGGTGCGCATCATGACCGCCGAAGGCCCGAGACTGTACCGTGTGTGCGGTCGCGTGTGCATGGACCAGTTCATCGTGGACCTGCACGGATCCGCCGCCGAACTCGGCGTTCACGAGGGCGACACGGTCGAACTGTTCGGCGCGGGACGCGGCGAGGATTACGTTGAGCCTACCGCCGACGATTGGGCCCGCGCCGCCGACACCATCAGCTACGAGATCTTCACCTGCCTGCGCAACCGCATCCCGCGCCTGTACGAGCAGGCCGCCGACGCGCTGCCCGCCGCCGACCTCGCCAAACTCGACCCGGCCACGCTGCTATAAGGTGCATTACCGCCATACGGTGGCACCCCGTAATCCCTTCCTTCCCGAATATGTGCCACTGACATGTGCTGAGCGTCACATATTCGGGAAATCGGCCCCAATCTCCCGAATATGTGCCGTTGAGTTGACGTCAGTGGCACATATTCGGGAAGTCGGGATTACTGCGGCCGATATGTGTGCCTATGCTGGGCATATGGAAACAACGTTGGATGGGGAACAGGTGCTGAGCGATGAGGGCTACAGCGCCTTCGACGAGGAGCGATGGGCACCCGAGCCGCCCAAATCCAAGTCGCGCACGGCTTTCGAACGCGATCGCGCGCGACTGATTCATTCGTCCGCTTTGCGGCGTTTGGGCGCGAAAAGCCAGATTCTGATTGCCGGTACCGACGATTTCGCCCGCACCCGACTGACGCATACGCTGGAAGTCGCCCAGATCGGTCGCCAAATCGGCGCATTGCTCGGCTGCGATCCGGACGTGGTCGACTGCGCCTGTCTGGCCCACGACCTTGGTCACCCGCCGTTCGGGCACAACGGGGAGCGTGCGCTCGCCGATATCGCCAGCAATATCGGCGGCTTCGAGGGCAACGCACAGACCATGCGTATCCTGACCCGGCTCGAACCCAAGATCTTTCACCCGGACGGGCGTTCGGCCGGCGTGAACCTGACCCGTGCGGCCTTGGATGCGGCCGTCAAATACCCGTGGACCTTGGCCGAAGCCGACCAACACCCCAAGGGGGAGCGGTCGAAGAAGTTCTGCGTCTACCCGGATGATGAGCCGGTGTTCCGCTGGCTCAAAATCGGCGCTCCCCGGGCCACCAAGCCCATGGAATGCCAGATCATGGACCTTTCGGATGATGTCGCCTACTCCGTGCATGATGTCGAGGATTCCATCGCCACCGGCGCGTTCGATCCGATTGTGCTCGCCGATCCGAGGATGCTGGACCACATCATCGAGCAGACGCGCGCATGGTATGGGGCGAAGTGGGATGCCGACAAGCTGCTGGCCGCGTTCATGCGATTGCGCCGAGAGCATTTGTTCCCCGCGCATTTCAATGGTTCGCGCGAATCGTTGGCGCAGCTCAAGAACATTACGTCCGATTTGATCGGCCGCTTCTGTTGGTCGGTGGAAACCGCCACGCGCGACACGTATGGGCCCGGGCCGTTGACCCGGTATTCCTCGAACATCGTGATTCCCGAGGACACGAATTACGAGATCGTGGCGTTGAAGGGCATCGCCGTGTACTTCGTCATGGCGCCTCGCGAGCGCGAGCCATTCCATCAGGAGGAGCTCAAGATCGTATCGGATTTGGTCGATGTGCTTATGGCCGATTCGCCGCTCCCATCCGACGCTTTGGAAAGCCAGTTCCTGGCCGATTGGAACGAATCCACCAACGACGACGAGCGCCTGCGCGTCGCCATCGATCAGGTCGCAAGCCTGACCGACAACTCCGCCCTGGCCCTGCACTCCATTTTGTGCTGAGGCTGTGTCAGGCGGGTGCGATACTCCGTCCTGCGGGTTCACCTCTTGGAAGGGGCCTCGCTGAGTCTGAGGGGAGTCGAACCCAGAAGAACTGGTGTCCAACGGTAAAAATTTACTGTGTCTCAGGTGAGGCGGTACTCTAGAGACTTATGGTCGGAATGATTAAGAAAGAAGATGTCGAGAAGGTGCGCGCCGCCGCGGACCTGTATGACATTGTATCTGCGACCGTAACGCTTAAGCCCTCCGGCACCGGCACCTTCGTGGGCCTGTGCCCGTTCCACGACGAGAAAACCGGCAGCTTCAACGTGCGTCCCTCGCTCGGCGTGTGGCACTGCTTCGGCTGTGGCTTGGGTGGCGACGTATTCAAATACGTCGAACAATCCGAAAACATCGACTTCCGCGAAGCCGTGGAACTGCTCGCCGACAAGTACCATATCGAGCTGCACTACGAGAACAGCGGCAACGGCCCGAGCCGCGAGAACACCGGCTCCAAGCGCACGCGACTGCTGGAAGCCTGCGAGGAAGCCCAGCGCTTCTTCGTCTCCCAGATCCTGACCAAGGAAGCGCTGCCCGCCCGCAAGCTGCTTGGCGGCCGCAACTTCTCCCAAGCTGATTGCGAACGTTTCGGTTGCGGCTACGCGCCCCAAGGTTGGGATAATCTTGTGCGCCACTTGGCCTCCAAGGGCTTCACGCAGAAGGAAATCCTCGACGCGGGCTTGGCCCGTCAAGGCCAGCGCGGCATCTATGACTATTTCCGTGGCCGCGTGACGTGGCCTATCCGCGATTCGACCGGCCGCACGCTCGGCTTCGGTGCGCGCAAATTATACGAAGACGACCAGATCGCCGCCAAATACATCAACACGCCGGACACGCAGCTCTACCGCAAAACCCAGGTGCTTTACGGCATCGATTTGGCGAAATCCGCCATCGTCAAGAAGCGGCAGGTCGTGATCGTCGAAGGCTATACGGACGTGATGGCCATGCACTTGGCCGGCATCGACACCGCCATCGCCACGTGCGGCACGGCGTTCGGCGCCGAGCACGCCAAGATTGTGCGCCGCCTGATCGCCGACGATTCGCTGGGCGCGGTCCAGCTGGTCGGGCCGCTGAAGGTCAAGGACCAGCCATTGAGCTCGCGTATTGTGTTCACGTTCGACGGTGACGCTGCCGGTCATAAGGCCGCGCTGCACGCCTTCGGCCTTGATTCGGCCTTCCTCTCCCAAACCTTCGTGGCCGTGGCCGACGACAATCTTGACCCGTGCGACCTGCGCATCGAGCGAGGCAACGAGGCGGTGCGCTCGCTGATCGCCCGCGCCAAACCGTTGTATGATTTCGTGATCGACGCCGCCATCAGCCGGTTCGACCTGACCTACACGCCCGGCCAGGTGGGTGCGATGAAAGCCGTGGCCCCGCTGGTGGCGCAGATTCGCGACCGCTCCCTGTGGGACGCTTACGCGCGCAAGTCCGCGGGCCGTATCGGCGTGGACCTTGAGGTGATGCGCCGCGAGGTGATGAACGCGCGCCGGCAGATGCACGTGCGCGATGAGGACGCCTATGCGCCCAAACGTCGATTCGAGCGTGACGAGCCGCGTGTGGAACCCGGCACCAACCCGTACACCAATCCGGCCACGCGCAAGGCTTTGGAGCGCCGTGACGCCGCCGAACAGGCATATTTCAAGATCGACGACGCCGTATTCATCGCCGAACAGCAGTTCATGGCCGTGTTGATTCAGGTGCCGCGCGCCATCGACCGCATCATGTTCGGGCAGCTGACCATCGAGCATTTCATGACTTCGGTGTTCCGCACCCTGTTCCAGGCGATCGCGGCCGCTGGCGGACTGCCATCCGACGATACCCCGCAGGGGCTGTGGATGCACAACCTCACCAAGGCAGGCGGGCCGATGCTCAATCAGGTAATCAACGAGCTGGCCGTCATGCCGTTGCCACTGCCTGGCGACGACGGTGGTAATGGCGCACAACCTCCGCAGTCGAACGCGCCCGGGGGAGCCGGCGGTGGTGCGGCCGCCGTGCAGCTACGCCCTGCCACGCCGGAAGAGCAGCGCTATGCCACCGAACTGCTCACCCGACTACTGGACATGGGCTTCATGCGCCAGATCGGCTTGGCCAAACGCCGCATGGCCCAGCTGCCCGACGGCGAAGAAAAAATAACCCTCCTCGGCCAGATCACCCGCATGGAAACCGCCCGTAAAGACCTCCAAGCCCAAATCTACGGCAACACCGTCGGCTAATACCTCCCACTGATTGCGCGCATCTTCGAATACGTGCCGGATGCATAAGGCCATACAACCGGTTGCCGGATTGGATGGGTGCAGAAGTTGCGGATTGGCCCCATCCAAATTGGACTGGTCTGGGTGGGGCCAATCCGATTCGTTCAATAATGAAGCGCGATACCAAGCAACGTCGAAACGAAGGAAAACTCATGACGCAGAATCGTGCGGAACTCAACCGTAATCTGGCCCAGATGCTCAAGGGCGGCGTGATCATGGACGTCACCACGCCCGAACAGGCGAAAATCGCGCAGGACGCCGGCGCCTGCGCGGTGATGGCGCTGGAGCGCATCCCCGCTGACATTCGCGCCGCCGGTGGCGTCTCCCGCATGAGCGACCCGGCCATGATCAAGGGCATTCAGGAAGCTGTCTCGATTCCGGTCATGGCCAAGGTGCGCATCGGCCACATCGCCGAAGCCCGCATTCTGCAGGCCATCGAAATCGACTACATCGACGAATCCGAAGTGCTTTCCCCGGCCGACGACGTGTACCACATCGACAAGAACCAGTTCGACGTGCCGTTCGTGTGCGGCGCGAAGAACCTGGGCGAGGCGCTGCGCCGCATCGCCGAGGGTGCTGCCATGATTCGCACCAAGGGCGAGCCCGGCACCGGCGACGTGATTCAGGCCGTGCGTCATATGCGCACCATGAATAAGCAGATCCGCGAACTCGTCGGCCTGCGCGACGACGAGGTGTACGAGGCGGCCAAGCAGCTGGCCGTGCCATATGATCTGGCCAAGTACGTGCACGACAACGGCCGTCTGCCGGTCGTGAACTTCGCCGCCGGTGGCGTGGCCACCCCGGCTGACGCCGCTCTGATGATGGAGCTCGGTGCTGAAGGCGTATTCGTGGGCTCCGGCATCTTCAAGTCCGGCGACCCGGCCAAGCGCGCCGCCGCCATCGTCAAGGCCACTGCCAACTGGCAGGACGCCGATCTGCTCGCCAAGCTGTCCGAAAACCTCGGCGAAGCCATGGTCGGCATCAACGAGGACGAGATTCAGACCATCATGGCCGCTCGCGGCGAGTGAGTGCATCACCTTGGCTCCCCTCTTTGAGGGGAGCCAAGAAAAGGTGACGCTCCCGCCAGCGGGAGTCAAGGCCCAAGGAGACAACATGGTTGTAGCTGCTGAATATATTTCCAAAGAAGAGTCCGAGGACGCCGAAAACGCCAAGCACGGCGTGACCGGCATCCTGGCCGTACAAGGCGCATTCGCCGAACATGCGGCGGTGCTGGACAAGCTCGGTGCGCCGTGGAAACTGCTGCGCGCGACCGAGGATTTCGATGAATCCATCGACCGCGTGATTCTACCCGGCGGCGAATCCACTACACAGGGCAAGCTCCTGCATTCGACCGGACTGTTCGAGTCGATCGCCGTACACATCAAGGCAGGAAAACCGGTATTCGGCACTTGCGCCGGCATGATTCTGCTGGCTAAAAAGCTCGACAATGACGACAATGTCTACTTTGGCGCGCTCGACGCCGTCGTACGCCGCAACGCCTATGGTCGTCAGCTCGGTAGTTTCCAGGCCACCGCCGATTTTGGTGCGGCGGATGATCCGCAGCGTATCACGGACTTCCCACTGGTATTCATCCGCGGACCGTACGTGGTGTCGGTCGGCCCTGAGGCCACGGTCGAAACCGAAGTCGATGGCCACGTGGTGGGCTTGCGTCAAGGCAATATCCTGGCCACCGCCTTCCACCCGGAACTCACGGACGATACCCGCATCCACGAGCTCTTCCTGTCGCTGTAGTCGATTCGTCTGCCGCTAGACTGGTATCCGACTGACGAATCAAGGAGACGATCTGCCATGCAGCTTGAGCTGAATCGACGCAGCAAGGTGCCGATGTACCGGCAGCTGGCTGCCGAGCTGCGTGAACAGATCGTCTCCGGCGCGATGGCCGAGGGCTACCGCCTGCCTCCCGAACGCGAGCTGTCCTCACGTCTCGAAGTCAATCGCACCACGGTGTTGCAGGCGTATCAGCAGCTCAAGGACGAAGGTCTTATCGCCTCCAAAGTCGGCAAAGGCACGTTCGTGCTGCCGTTGCAGCATACTGAGACTGCCCGGATTCCTGTAGTGAGACATAAGCCGATTGACGAGGAGCCGAAACCGAGCGTCGTGCGTCCTCCATGGTCGGTGTTGTTCTCTGATTATTCCAACCGGTTTACCTACCATGACATCGCCTCGGCCGAGCGGGCGCAGCGCGGCGACACCATTATTGACTTCGCCACCGGTTCGCCGAACCCGGCGGATATCCCGGACGATTTGTTGCGCAAGGTGAGCATCGAGGCGTTCGAATCGCGGGAATTCGACGGCCAACCGGAATCACCTATCGAGGGATTCGAAGAGTTGCGTGCGCTACTTGCCGAACATATGCGCACACGAGGCGTACAATGCGGCGTCCGCAACGTGATGGTGCTCTCCGGCTCCGAGCAGGGCATCGACCTCATCGTGCGCGCGTTCATCAACCCCGGCGACTGCGTGCTGGTCGAACAATCCACATTCTTCCCGGCATTGCAGACCTTCCGCTCGGCGGATGCGCGCATCATCGGCGTTCCAGTGGACGAGCACGGTATGCGTACAGACCTGTTGGACGGCTATTGCGCGCGATTCCGGCCCAAGCTCATCTACACCGTCCCGACGTTCCAAAACCCCACCGGTACCACGCTGCCGCCCGAACGACGCAGCGAACTCATCGACGTGGCGCGGCGCTATCAGTGTCTGATCGTGGAAGACGATGCTTACGGCGATTTGTGGTACGGCGGGGGATCATCTGACGCACATCGCCCCATACCGCTTAAGGGCATGGAGAATGCGGGATACGTGATGTATTTGTCGACGTTCTCGAAAACCGTCACTTCGGGCCTGCGCACGGGATGGGTTGTGGCCGACCCGCATGTGATCAACCGGCTGGCGGCTCTGCGGCGCATGGTCGACCAGCATACGAGCACGTCATCGCAGCGCATCTGCCTGGAACTGCTTAAAGAAGGCCGCGTCGCCGAACATTTGCACGGTTTGATTAAGGCTTACCGCATTCGACGAGATGCAGCAATCGCAGCATTGGAACAGTATGCGCCGGATGAAGTGTATTGGACCGTGCCTGCAGGTGGCTACTATATTTGGGTTTCCTTACCGGACGGCGTGCGCTCTCTGGATGTATTGGAATCCTGCCGTTCCCAAGGCGTCACGTTCATGCCGGGCAGTGTGTTCGACGTTGACGAAATGGATGATTCCCACATCCGTCTCAACTTTGTGCGCCCGGATGCTGCTGACATTGATACCGGCATTCGAATCATTGGCGAGACGATAGCACAGATGTAGCCAAGTGACTGGCTCATTGCGGTTGTCGAGTTTTTTTGATGGCTACATACCCACATCGATGAGTGCATTCGACGAATGAATAAGCGAGGAAGCCATCATCAGTTCGCTGTGGCATGCGCATAGCGTTGTCGGGCGAACGGGGCAGACCACGTGGTCGTTGCGTGATCTGGCCGATCGAGCCGGCATCGCATTGCCCCTGGCGTAGTGGCGAGGTGGCGCAGTAACGAGTCACGCCATCGCGAGCCGATGATGCGAAATGCGGAACCGGTCGCGGCCCATACATGCGGGAGCAGCGATACGTTGGCGTCAGCACATCCATCTGACTCCAGAAAGGGACACGATATGACCACATCCTCCGTTTCGCCGGTGACCACTGAACTGGCGGGCAGCGAAACCGGCATCACGTTTATCATTCACGCCGGAGCGGGCAGTCGTGGCAAGCACAGCACGCCTGAACGCATCGCCCAGGTCGAACTTGATCTGCAGCGCGCCCTCGATGCCGGATACCAGTTGTTGGAATCCGGAGCACCGGCGCATGAGGCTGTGGTCGCCGCCCATCAGGTGTCGGATCGTGTGCGTTTCTCCGGCGAGAACGTCGAGGATGCCGCGACGGCCACTTTGGACGAAGTCGCCGCGCATCATGGCGATGGCGGCATGATCGTTCTGCCGGCGGTCGGCCGTGGCAATGAAACTATGTTCCATTGGTTTGAGCCAGTCACGTACGGTAGTCGTGTCTGGACTGCCACACAATGATGCAGCCGTATATACGGGCACAGCATTGCGCGGCATCATGGCACCGTATTCCGGCACGGCGGCCGTGTTGCTGGTCGCTGCTGTTCATCGACGGGGGCTGTCGGCGAAGCCGACTGGGGTGGTCTACCGCGCGTATACGGTGGGGGAGCCGGTCAGTCGGCTCATGGCCGACTGCGGGATGTCATGAATGCGGCCGATGGTGGCATCCAGCGTGGATACGCCGGATACGCCGTCTGTGTTGGCTGTGGTGGATGCAGAGGTGATGCTGGATACGCCGACTGCGGACGATGATACGGCCGCAACCATCGGCTGACGATAGGCGTTGGAGTTGCGGGCCAGCCGGGCGAGCGCAGGGCGCTGCCTGCGGAACAGATTGATAAACATACCGCACACTCCTTCATCGTTGGCCGGCGGTCTTCTGGCCGCCGTGGTTTCCATCCTGCCCTCCCGCGCTTGTATTCGCTATGGGGGATAGCCCCTATTATTCCCTGAATCTGCACGATTCCCCTCATCCTTGAGGGTGATTCTAACGGCAAAGGAATCGGCCTAATGGCCGATGCCAATCAGCGCGAAACCACCAGCGTGACGCTGTACGGCTTGATCTTCATCGCCAGCAATGAAGACGGCGACGGCAATGTGTAAGCCCGACGTTCCGGCACAATCGCCCCCGAAGCCTCGCCGCGGTATCCGATAGTGGTCTTCGCCGTCGGACTGGCGCTTAACGTCGTCACCTCCAAACGCACCGGTCGCGATGGCGAGGTGCCCAGCCCGGCCAGTCCGCGCGCGATTTCCAACGTCACATCCACCGGGGAATCGGAGGTATTGACGATTTTGATGTAACGGCAGGCGTCATCCCCGTCATGCCCGGTGGCGCTGACATACAGATGTTTGGTGGGACGTGACGCGGTCTGCTTGATGGATACGGCATACGTCGTGTCGCCCAGATGCGTGGAAAACAGCCGCTCCACCTCATAATTCACCGTGGGGTTCACATGCGCCGGATTGAATTCGATAAGATTCTGCGCCCACCCCTTAGCCGGGATATGCGCGAGCAGCGGCGCATAGGAGGTCATGCGCACCACGTCGGAATTGCGCTCGCAACCGGTCAGGAACGCGGCCTCGCCGAGTGCCGACTTCCACGTGTTCGCGCCTTGTTCGGTCTGTGGTTGGCCGGCAAAATAGCCGTTGGCTGAATATTCGCCGAAATAGACGCCGGCACCGCAACGCGGGTAAGTATCGAATCGTGACGCTTGTGATGCAAACCATTCGGGGGAGTGGTAGGAATGCTCGTCGACGATAATCGCGTCACTGGTGGCGGAATCATGTGCCCCGGAATCGGTTGCGGCCAACGCTCGCGCATGGTCCCAGATGCGCTTCATCGCCGGCTGGAAGGGGAACAGTCCGGCGCTCATCACACACAGCATATCCGGGTATCGTTCGTGGATGGCCTCGCTGATCATGTCAAACTTGGCCACGTAGTCAGCCCCGAAGTTTTCGTTGCCCACGCCGATCATGTCCAGGCCGAACGGTTCTGGATGGCCCATATCACGCCGGACCGCGGCCCACGAGCTGGACTCCGGATCGCCATTCGCGAATTCGATGAGGTCCAGGTAGTCCTGAATAACATTGTTGCGGAAGGTTGCCGAATTGATATCCATGTGGCGCGGATCGCGGCCGGGCGACTGGCATGCGATGCCGGCGAACAGGGTAGGCAGCGGCTTGGCCTTGAGGTCCTCGCACAGGCAGAAATATTCGTAGAAACCGATCTGGTAGCTCTGCGAATAGCTGGAACCATCCGGCATCTTGAACGACCACATCGAATACTGTTGGCGTCGCGCGGCCAGAGAGCCGACGGTATCCTTCCAGCGATATTCATTGCCGGGCGTCACACCTTCGACGATGCAGCCGCCGGGGAATCGCAGAAACGCTGGATGCAACGCCTGAATGGTCTCCACCAAATCGCGGCGCAGCTTGCCGTAACGCCATTTCGGGTCGCCCACGCCCCAATAGTCCGCATCCATGAACTGCACCAGATCAAGATCGAACGTGGTGCGTTCGCCGGCGTCAATGGTGATACGCAGCTTGCCGTAATCGGTGTTCAGGCCGGTTACGTCGGCGTTGAACCGGTACCAGCCGTCACGACCGATGACGATGGCATCATCCGATGAATCCGGACTGATCGAAACGCCGGAATCCTGCGCATCGGCCCCATCGTCCTGCCTCAGACCGGTCTCTTCCGTACCGTCAAGCGGATCGGAGTCCACGATATACGACAATCGAGTGATACTGGTGAGCGGCAGGCCATACCTATCGACCACGCCGACGGACAGCTCGGCCCGCCCATGAACCGGACGTACCGCGAAACTGACGGAATAGGTGTGGTCGGCGACGATGGAGAACGCGGGCTCGCCCCCGTTGTCGCCGCCTCCGTTATAGCCGAGGTTTTCCAGATATGCAGGGCCGGTTTCGGAAGGAACATCGAACGTGATGCGAGCGTATCGGCTATGTGCGTGAATTGGCGGGGCGGGACAGTCGGTGGTCACCCGCTGGCCGTGAATCCCGCGTATCTCACTGCCGAGGCTGGCGGCGGAACAGTTGATGAAATCCCAGAAACGCAGGGAATCGGCCTGTGTGCGCCATCGTTCGGCGCCGGCCATACGCCACGTGTGATGGTCGAGATAGACGCCGTCAAAACTGTAGTTGTTCACCATGTTGGCGTTCAGCCCGCCATCCGCACCATGGTTGATGTCCTCGAGGAACACGCCGTACAGCCGCCCGCTTGTGTGATGGGTGGGGCTTCCCACGCTAATCCGCACCATGGTTTCGATTGTAGAGGGCATGGAGCGGAAAGGTAAACGGAAGAGTTCGCTCACCGTTCATGTTGCGGTCAATCCAAGTCGATTGTTCGCCGGTATACAGCCGGTACCCTCGAAACGGGAATGGAAAATACGGGCGACTAGGAGCGTGGCTGTGCAGTCCTCGGTGGGAATACGCGAGCGCATCGACCACGTGTATCCGTCGCTGCGTCCGGCGGAGCGCGCCGTGGCCCAGTATATTCGGGATCATATCGAGGAGGCGGCCGACCTGACCGTCGGTCAGATGGCCGACATCGCCCACGTCAGCCAGCCGACGGTGATTCGGTTCGCCCGCAAGCTCGGCTTCGGCGGTTACCGTGAACTGCGGTACGTGTTGCGCCATCCGGCCGCCGAGCACAAAGTGACCTTCAATCCGTTGGATGGATTCGATCTGAATCCGTGGGATGGCGAGGATGAGATTCCCAGCAAAGCGGCCGATGGCGCGAAGGCGCTGATCGATGAGCTGCACAGTGCGTTGGACCCCAAGGCCTATCGCAAGGCGGTCGCCCTACTCGCCGAATCGGAGTTCATCGACATTTTCGGCGTGGAGAACTCGTTGACACCGGCGATGGATCTGTTCACCAAGCTCGGCTACCTGGGACTGACGTGCCGTCTCAATACTGACGCTTACCTGCAGCAGATCGGTGCCGGGCACCTGACCCACGGCGCTGTGGCCGTTGCCTTCTCTCATTCGGGCAGTTCGGCGGATACTGTCAAAGCGTTGCGATTGGCGAAATCGCATGGTGCGAAAACCATCGCCATTACCAATGCCATCGGCGCGCCGCTGGCCAGTTGGGCCGACGTGACGTTGCTGACGGGTCGTGACTCGCATACGATTTATGGCAATGCGATTTTTTCGTGCGTGGCCGATACCGCGCTCGTGGACATGCTGTACATGGGCGTGATTCTGTCCGACTACGGCCGGTTCTCCACCGCGCTCGACGAATCCGGTCGCATGATTCGCGATCGCGTATTCGAGAACTGAGCTGCTGCTTTATCGCGCCTTGGGCTGTATTGCTCTGGTCGTTGCTGCTTGGGTTGTTGACGATTTGGTCGTTGTCGCCCTGGTCGCTACCGTCCTGAGGCATGTGCCAGCGAATACGTAGTGGACTTGGCGTGTGTATGACGTTCGATCTTGCCGCTCAACTCCAGCTGGTCCAAGAGCTGCGTCATCTGATCCTTGTTCAGACCAAGCGCTTTCTGCATGGTTTTACGGCTGAGCTTCACGCCGCGGAACGCGAGGAAATTGAGCGTGAACTGCTCCAACGTTTGAGGCGACGGTTCCAGCGTTGCCGTATCGAGCGGGCGGGTACTGACCTGATCGTCACCGTCCGGGCGCTCGCCGAATCCGCTGCCGAGAATCAGTGTCTGCAATGGCGCGCAGCCGATGATGCGTGCGCCGGCCAAAGCATCTGCGGCGTTATCCGTCATGCGCTGAATCGTGGGGAATGAGTACATTTTGGCGCGCTGCGCCTCGTCAGTGGTGCTGGGCGCGGCGGATGCATCGGTATCGGTTCGATGCGAGGATGCGGCCTCGGCCGATACCGGGATGGGCAGCACCATTGCCACCGAAGTGGGGCCCACGCGCAGTTGCGGACTGACCGCGCTCTGCGCGTAGGCGTCCATAATGCGTTGAATGCCGGTACCGCAGTTCTCGCAGAGGCCCAGATCGGCGAACAATTCAGCCAAACGCGGGGTGCGTGGCTGGCATACGCCGTTGAGTAGATCATTGATTTCCAAACCATCGGTCAGGCCGCCGAGCGACACGATCTCCAAGCGGGAATCGAAGATATTGATCAGTGTGGGGCCGGAGTACGTGTAATCGCGATGTTCCAGTGCGTTGACCAATGCTTCGCGCAGGGCTATGGCCGGGTGTTGGCCGGATTCGTTGATGCCGTTCAGCAGGGCGCTGGCTTGGTCGAGCTGGCGCAGCACCGAGCCGGTGAATGTGTGACGTTCGCGAATGGCGTTTTTGCCATTGCCCTCGAAAATGGTGGCCTTGATAACGAACGGGCATTGGTCGGACAGCAGGGTGGCAAGCGACGATTCGGTGGTGCTGGTGAAAGTGTTGTTGGAGCCGGTGTTGATGATGCTGCCGGCGAGGGCATTACCGGCATCGGCAGAGACGGATGCAGTCATGTTGGTCACAACCGGGCTTTCCCAATCCCTGCCTTCACTGGCAAAACGACCCTGTGCGTATGTGAAAGTGAGCTCACCACTATCGCCTGCGACGGTCTGGCCCGATGCGGTGTGATCTATGTTGCTCTCCGTTGTCCCCATATCGCCGATGGTACCGGTGCAAGCCGACGTTACGCCGAGGTGTTTTACACCCCTACGGCTAGACTTACATGAGTTTGGCCCCGTAGCTCAGCTGGATAGAGCATGTGACTTCTAATCTCAAGGTCGACGGTTCGAGCCCGTCCGGGGTCACGATGTAATAAGCCCTTGGTTCCTCATCGTTTGTGGGGGCCAGGGGCTTTTGGGCATTATGCCGGTCTGGGTCCGTCTGGAGCCTGAACCGTCGACCTCGAGATCAGCGGTTATATGCTTATCACTGCCATCCGGGAACACCCTTAAGGGGTGCGGCTCCTGCATAACGGCTATACTCTGATTTGAGATGTGCTGGATAATAACCAGCTATCGCGCGTCCGCCAATGGCGACGAACGAAGGAAGAAGGGCCCGTGCCGCGAGCAATCATCGAGGTAAGAAACCTACGCAAGGAATACCCCGTCGAGGATGAGACGGTGGTGGCGCTTGACCGTGTCAATCTCAGTATCCCGCAAGGCCAGATCTGCTGCATTTTCGGCGAGTCCGGCTCCGGCAAATCCACGCTGCTCAACCAGTTGGCCGGCATGGAAAAACCGACGCGCGGCGGCGTGCGCATCGGCGGTGTGCCCGTCAGCAGGCTCGACGAACGCGAATTGGCGGCCTTCCGCCAAAAGCATCTCGGATTCGTGTTCCAGTCGTACAACCTGCTACCCAATCTGACCGCGCTGGAAAACGTGGCAATGCCGCTGATGTTCCACGGCGTGCCCAAGGAACAGCGCGAACGTGCGGCGCGTGGCGTACTCAAACGAGTCGGGCTCGGCCATCGTCTCAGCCATTACCCGCGCCAGATGTCGGGCGGCCAACAGCAGCGCGTCGGCATCGCCCGGGCGTTTGTGACCAAGCCCGAGGTGGTGTTCGCCGATGAGCCGACCGGCAACCTCGACTCCAGAACCAAAACCGAGGTCATGACGATGATCTGCGCATTCGCCCATGACTTCAACCAGACCATCGTGCTGGTCACCCATGATCCGCAGATGGCCTCATACGCCGATCGCATCGTCACCTTGCTCGATGGTCGCATCACCGGCGATCGGCTCCTCGGTGCCGGATCCCCTACTCCCCGCCCATCCGCATCATCCACACCATCCAGCCAAGGCATGCAAGGAGCAGACCGATGAAGCATCTCACCCGCCGCACCATCGCCATCATCGTGGCGTTGCTGTCCTCACTCGCGCTGACGCTCACCGTCGTCTCCCTGCCGCGCCAGGCGTATGCGGTCGATGGCGCGGACGCGGGAGGCGCCGCGCAGGGAAGCGACGGCGGCGCCACGCCGCTCGCCGGACCGGTGCCCAACATCATCATCACCAACTTCGCGTATGGCGGTGATTCCGTGGCCGCCGGATCCAAATTCAACCTCGACTTCACCTTCCAGAACAAGGGACAGGTGGCGGTGACGAACATGGTCGTCACCGTGGACGGCGCGGAGGGATTCGCCATCGCGGGCGGCACGAACACGTTCTACGTCGACGCGCTGTGGGCCGGGTACGCGATGACGCAGACCGTGCCCATGCAGGCGCTCGCCTCCGCGAAAAGCGGCGCGCAGCCCGTGACCGTGAACTTCCGATACGAGTATGTGGACGCCGGCGCCCGCTCCTCAAGCCAGTCCGACGTCAAGATTTCCGTGCCGATCAGTCAGCCTGACCGGTTCGAAATCAGTGATCCCGTAGTGCCCGACCAGGTGATCGCCGGCCAGGAAAACACGGTCACGATGGAATATGTGAACAAGGGCAAAGGCGATATCGCCAACGTCGAGGCCACGATGGAGGGCGAAGGTTTCGATGCCACGATGAAAACCCAGTACGTGGGCAATGTGGCTTCCGGCGCCACCGGCACGATCGGGTACGCCTTCACGCCGCACGCGTCAGGCGAGCTGAAGACCACGCTCAAAGTCACGTACGAGGATTCCGACGGACAGACCAAAACCAAGGAATTCCCGCTCACCGTGTCCGTGGCCGACGCGCCAGCGGCGGACCAGCCCGGCGCGTCCGATTCGGTCGAAGGCCGCGGCGGCGATCGGGGGCTGCCGGTGCCGGCGTATGTGGCCATCGCCGTGGGCGTTGTGACGGTGATCACGGCGATCGTGCTGCTCGTGCGTCGCCGCAGGAGGAAGGCCGGGAAGAACGACATCGATGAGGATTGGGATGATTGGTCCGCGGGCGGGGAAGGCGCGGCCCCGGGCGATGGAGCCGCCGATCAGGCGTCCCCGCGCACCTCGGCGCCCGACGGGACGGCGCCCGGCGGGACGGCACCCGCGCCCGCCGCCCCCTCCCGCAAGGGTTGAAAGGTTCGGCCATGCGATTCGGCGACATCCTGCGACTTTGCCGGCAGAACCTATGGCGGCGCAAATCCCGTACGATCCTGACCGTGCTGGGCGTCATCGTCGGCTGCTGCTCGATCGTGCTCATGGTCTCGCTGGGCCAGGGCATCAACGAGCAGATGAACGCCTTGATCAAATCCATGGGCGATCTGTCCATCGTCACCGTGTATGCCGACGGCGGCCCCGACCGGGCGGAGCGGGGCGGTTCGTCGACCGGGAGCGGCGCCAAGCTCGACGACAAGGCTCTGGAGTCCTTCCGTGCGATGAACGGCGTGGACGGCGTGACGCCGATGATGGACTTCCCCTACACCGTGACGGCCAGAGCCGGCGCCGGCGGGCGTTACCTCCATGATTACGTGCAGGTCATGGGCGTCGATATGACGCAGTTCGACCGTATGGGCTACAAGCTCGTCGGCGGCGAGAAACCGTTCCGCGACGATCAGGTGCTCGCCGGGGAGACGTTCGCCTACGGGTTCCTGGACACGCTGAGGAACGGCGAGCGGCGCATGGGCGCGGGTGACGGCATGACGCCCCCGTGCGTCTCCGGCGCCGACGCCCAATGCGAGGGCCGCCGTGACGAGAAGCCGTTCTTCGACCCGCTCGTCACGCGGATTCGCGTGACCACCGGCGTCAATTACCAGGGCGACCAGTACACCATGTCCATGCAGGGCGGCGGTTCGGCCGGTGCGGCGGGCGCGGGCGGCGCCGCGGGACGCTCGGAAAACATCACCCTTGACCTGCAGATCAGCGGCGTCACGGCGAGCGACTACGGCAAAGGCTTTGCCACCTCCGATGGGCTGATCATGGATGTGAAGGCGATGAAGGCGCTGGCCGCAAAGGTCAATCCGTCCGCCAGGAAATCCGACACCTACAGTCAGGTGCTGGTCAAGGCCGCCGACCTCGGATCCGTGCCCGAAGTCGAATCGCAGATCAAGGCGTTGGGATACGAGACCTCCTCCTATGAGGACATGCGCAGGTCGATGGATGAGCAATCACGGGCGGTCCAGCTGATTCTGGGCGGCATCGGCGCGGTCGCGCTGCTGGTGGCGGCCATCGGCATCGCCAATACGATGATCATGTCCGTCACGGAGCGCACGCGGGAGATCGGCATCATGAAGGCGCTCGGCTGCTATGTGCGGGACATCCGCATCATGTTTCTCGCGGAGGCCGGCGCGATCGGATTCTTCGGCGGACTGATCGGCTGCGCATTGAGCGGACTGGTCTCGCTGGGCATCAACGTCGCCGGAATGCTGTACGCGAGTGGTGCTCCCGGTGCGCCGGGCGGCGGCGATGGCGCGCAGTCCGGCGCCTCCCTCTGGACCATACTGCGGCAGGCGATAGTTGGTGGCGAGAATGTGACCCGTTATTCGGTGATTCCGTGGTGGCTGTTCCTGTTCGCCGTACTGTTTTCCACGCTGATCGGCTTGCTGTTCGGCTTCGGCCCGGCCAATAAAGCCGTTAAAATCCCGGCCCTAGACGCCATCAAAAACAACGAGTGACCGATTCGACCACCTGATGTACCGTCAGGCCATACCGCTCGTCCAAGACGTCCAGCGGCACGCGGTCGGTGAATTCCTTGTCCGCGCCGAAGTTCAGCACGCGCGGATTGCGATCGTGGCCGGCCGCATCGCATTCGGGCACGTGATGATTCGCGTAGTATGCGGTCACCTTCTCGCCCCAGCCGCCTTCGCGCTGACCGTCCTCGAGAGTGACGACCAGTGTGTGGCCGTCACGCAACGATTCCAGGGTGGCGCAGTCCAGTGATGAGCATTGGCGCGGGTCGATGACCGTCGCCGTGATGCCGTGGTCCGCGCACAGCGCGGCGGCCGTTTGCTCGGCCAGCGGATAGGCGTTGCCCAGGCCTATGAGCGCGACCGCCGACCCGGCCTGGTTGACGCGCCAGTCCAGCATGCGGTATCCGTCGTCGCCGTGGGACCTTGTGGCAGGCCGGGGGTGCGCCGCGAACCGACCGCCGGTCAGCGGCAGCAGACTCGGGTCTCGCTCGGCCGACAGCAGCGGCTCTCCGGGCACGCGGATCACCACCGGCCCGTCGGGGGCGTGCGTGGCGCCGGAAGGCGCGGTGGCCCACGCGAGGTCGGCCAGATACTCGTCGGCCGAGGTCGGCGCCAGCATCGTGACCCCGGGGATGTTGGCGAACATCGCCACGTCATATGCGCCCGAATGCGTATTGTCCGAGGCAGACACGCCGCCCAGGAAATCAAGCACCGTGACCCGCGAACGGTTCAGGCTCATCTCCTGGAAGAACTGGTCGTAGGCGCGTTGGAAGAAGGACGCCGTGGTGGCCACCACGGGGGTGCCGCCCGCCCGCGCGATGCCGGCGGCATACGCCACGGCATGCGATTCGGTGATGCCCGTGTCCACGTAATGCGAGCCCGCGCGTTCGCGGAATTCATGGGTGATGCCGTTGGAGCCCGGCGTGGCGGGGGAGATGACCACCAGCCCCGGTTCGTCGGCGAATCGGGGCTCGAGGGCCGCCATCGCCATCTTGCCGTAATGCTTGCGCGGATTGTCCGCCTTGCCGATGGCCGAATCCGGGTTCTGCCAGTGTGAGGCCTCGCACTGGCCCTCATGCGGTTCGTGATCGGACAGATTGCAGTGATCCGAATGCCACGGTTCGCTGTGCAGCACGTTGCTCGTGGGGCGCACGCCGGTGTCGGAGACTGCCGAATCCGGCTCATGGACGTTCCCGACCGAGGCCGAGGATGTGCCGGCCACGTGACCGGCGCCGTCGTATCCCGCGCCCTTCAGCGTGTGGATATGGACCACCACCGGATGATCGATATTGCGCACTTCCTCGAAAGCCGCGACCAGCGCGGAAACATCGTTGCCGGATTCCACATACCGATAATCCAGACCGAACGCGTTGAACAGATTCGGCTGGGCGGTGCCGCCGGACGCGCGCAGGCGGGCGAGCGGACCGTACATGCCACCGAAATCGCCGGCAATCGACATCTCATTGTCGTTGAACACAATGATGAGATTGCCGCCCTGCTCAGCCGCGTTGTTCAGTCCTTCAAACGCCACGCCCGAACTCAGCGAACCGTCCCCGATCACGGCGACCACATTGCCGATGCCGCTGTTCGGGCCTTCCATATCGCGGGTTTTCGCCAAACCGCAAGCCAGTGAAATCGAGGTACCGGTGTGGCCGAGCACGAACTGGTCGTGTTTGCTTTCATCCGGATTGGTGAAGCCAGTCACCTCGCTGAAACGGTCTGGGTCCAGATAGGCGTCGGCGCGGCCCGTGAGCATCTTATGCACGTAGCTTTGGTGGGACACGTCGAACACGATGCGGTCACGCGGCGAATCGAATACGCGATGCAGGGCCACCGTGGCCTCCACCATGCCCAGATTGGAGCCGATATGACCGCCGTGTTGGTGGCCATATGCCAGCAGCGTGGCGCGAATCTCACGGCAGAGTTCGGCGAGCTCGTTGGGAGCAAGGGCCTTGACATCGGCCGGGCTGGCAATGCGGCTCAGCAGATGGGAGTCGTCGCCATGGGAAGGGGTAATGCTCGGGGGGATGTCGTGAAGGCGCGCGGTCCCCTCGGCGGCGCCGGAGACGGCGAGGGAATCGCTTGAATCAAATCCGTTTCCTGACGCGTTGCGCATACCCTCGAATCTCCCTTCGCTAATCTTTCCGAAGTTGAATGCTAACGCCCGGCATTGTCCGAGGTCCACATGACGAAGCAATGCCCCCAACATCTCCGTAAATGGGTGATTCGTTCGCTGCGCGATGTGGGACAATGAATGCGGTAATTCCCTTGATACCAAGGAGCGCGCAATGAAGGCCGTATACGCATCCACCGTCAACCATGCCGATCCGCTTGCCGCGTTGGCGGTGGGCGAGCAGCCCGAACCCCAGGCCCGCCCGTTCTGGTCGACCGTCTCGGTGCGTGCGGTGAGCGTGAACCATCACGACGTCTGGTCGTTACAGGGTGTGGGTCTCGCCGCCGAACAGACGCCGATGATCCTGGGCACCGATGCCGTGGGCATTCTGGACGAGGACATCCCCGGCAAGCATGGGCTCAAGGCCGGCAGCGAAGTGGTGCTGTACACGTTCGTCGGCACCGATGGCGCGGGCGTGGCCCCGGGCGAGCGCCGCACGATCCTCTCCGAGAAATACCCCGGCACGATGGCCGAGAAGACTGCCGTGCCGTCCGCCAACGTGTTCGCCAAGCCCGCAAACCTCACCACGGCTGAGGCGGCCGCACTCGGCACCAGCTGGCTGACCGCCTACTCGCTGTTGTTCGATGCCGCCGGCATCAAGCCGGGCGACTCCGTGCTCATTCAGGGCGCGGGCGGCGGCGTGTCCACTGCGGCCATCCAGCTCGCCCATGCCGCCGGTCTGGAGGTGTTCGTCACCTCACGCGACGCGGACAAGCGCGCCAAAGCGCTGAAACTCGGCGCGAAGGCCGCGCTGGAGACCGGTGCGCGGTTGCCGCGCAAGGTCGATGCGGTGATCGAGTCCGTGGGGGCGGCCACATGGGGTCATTCGGTGCGGTCGGTGCGTCCCGGCGGCACCATCGCCATCTGCGGCGCCACCACCGGCGACCAGCCCGGTGCCGAACTGACCCGGTTGTTCTTCCAGGACATCCGCGTGCAGGGCTGCACCATGGGTTCGCGCGAGGATTTCGCCCGGCTGCTGCGCTTCGTGGAGCACGCCGACCTGCATCCGGTGATCGATTCCGTGGTCGACGGATTGGACTGCGCCCCCGAGGCGTTCGCCAGAATGATCGCCGGCGACATGTTCGGCAAGATCGTCATCGCATTGTAGGAGCCCGGCTTCACGGGCCGGGGGAGCGGGTCTGCGGGGCGGACCCGGGGAAAACCGCAAGGCGTTGCCGAAGTAAGCGCCCAAGCGTACAGTGGGCCTTATTCTCAATAACTAGGGAGTAAATGATAATGGCAAATGAATCCAAGCCCGAAGTCGCAGTGGTCATGGGATCGGCCAGCGACTGGGAGACCATGAAGCGCGCCTGCGATATTCTCGACCAGTTCGGCGTCGCCTACCACAAGCAGGTCATCTCCGCGCACCGCACGCCCGAGCTCATGGCCGAGTTCGCGCACAACGCCCGCGCCAATGGCCTGAAGGTCATTATCGCCGGTGCCGGCGGTGCCGCCCACCTGCCGGGCATGATCGCCGCGCAGACCACACTGCCCGTAATCGGCGTGCCCGTGCGCTCCCACGCCCTGTCCGGCTGGGATTCGCTGCTGTCCATCGTGCAGATGCCCGGCGGCATTCCGGTGGCCACCACCGCCGTCGGCAACTCCGGTGCCACCAACGCCGGCCTGCTCGCCGTGCAGATGCTCTCCGCCTTCGAGCCCGAACTGGCCGACAAGCTTGAGGATTACCGTAACGAACTGAAAGAAAAGGTGGCTGAATCCAATGCCCAGCTTGTCTGAGGAAACAGGCGGTCGTGTTTCGATGCTGATGCCGGGATCGACCATCGGCATCATCGGCGGCGGCCAGCTCGGCCGCATGATGGCTTTGTCCGCCCGCTACATGGGCTTCCGCGTCGGCGTGCTTGACCCGACGCCGAACTGCCCGACCGGTCAGGTGGCCGACTTCCAGATCACCGCCGAATACGATGACAAAACCGCCATCCATGATCTGGCCGTGCAGTCCGACGTGCTCACCTACGAGT
Organism: Bifidobacterium longum subsp. infantis ATCC 15697 = JCM 1222 = DSM 20088; assembly: GCF_000269965.1. NCBI lineage: Bacteria > Bacillati > Actinomycetota > Actinomycetes > Bifidobacteriales > Bifidobacteriaceae > Bifidobacterium > Bifidobacterium longum. Next base: position 2,157,671 of record NC_017219.1, on the reverse strand, counting down.
TCGAGAACGTGGACGCCGATGCCATCGACGAGGTGCGCGGCATCACCGCCACCCCGCAGGGCACTGACCTGCTGCGCGTGACCCAGCACCGCGTGCACGAGAAGCAGTTCATCAACGACCACGGCACCGCCACCGCACCGTGGCACGCTGTCAACAACTTCGATGAGCTTGACGCCGCATTGGATGATATTCATTATCCGGCCGTGCTGAAGACCGTGTCCGGCGGCTACGACGGCCACGGTCAGCTCGTGCTGCGTTCCGACGCCGACTTGGAGAAGATCCGCTCCCGTTCCGACCGTGGTGGCGGCTTCCCGCCGAGCATCCTGGAAGGCTTCGTCGACTTCGCATTCGAGGCTTCGATCCTGGTCTCCGGCAACGGCAAGGACTTCGTCACCTTCCCCATCGTGCGTAACGAGCACCGCAACAACATCCTGCACATGACCATCGCCCCCGCCGAAGTGTCCGAACATGTGGCTCGCGAAGCGCATGAACTGGCGATTCGCTTGGCCAAGGGCTTCGAACTGGCTGGCACGCTGGCCATCGAACTGTTCATCACCAAGGACGATCAGGTCATCGTCAACGAGCTCGCCCCGCGCCCGCACAACTCCGGCCACTACACCATCGAGGCCTGCTCGATGGACCAGTTCGACGCCCACATCCGCGGCATCGCCGGCTGGCCCATGCCCAAGCCCAAGCTGCTCTCGCCGGCCGTGATGGTCAACGTACTCGGCCAGCATGTGGAGCCGACGCGCGCGCTGATCGCCACCCACCCGGAGTGGAATGTGCACGACTACGGCAAGGCCGAAGTGCGCCACGACCGCAAGATGGGCCACATCACCGTGCTCACCGACAACCCTGATGCCACGGTTGCTGACCTTGAGGCCACCGGCTGCTGGGACGACCTGAAAAAGAAGGCGTGACCTTATCGATGGTTGAACATATCGAACGCCAGACCAAGCAGAAGGACGCGATTCGCGCCGCCTTGGCCGACTGTGAGGAGTTCATCTCCGCTCAGGACCTGCACCGCAGGCTGGAGGACGAAGGCTCGAAAATCGGCTTGGCCACCGTGTACCGCCAGCTCAACGCCTTGGCTGATGCCGGTGCCGCCGACACGATCCGCCTGGACGGCCAGCAGCTGTTCCGCCTATGCGGCGACGACGGACATCACCACCACTTGGTGTGCAAGCGGTGCGGCAAAACCGTGGAAATCGACCCGCCCAGCGAGGCTTGGCTGCGCAAAGTGGCCGACGGCCACGGCTTCACCGTCGAATCCCACACCCTGGAGGTCTTCGGACTATGCCCTGATTGCCAAAAGGAGCAGAAAGCGCAGAAGTCTCAGAAAGCAGTGAGCGAATAACAAATGGGATCGGCTTCAAAGCCGATCCCATTTGTTATTCCGCTGCTATTCCACCGACTTCAGGGCGCCGAGCATGTCGACCGTCTTCAACCGCCGGTAGACCAGCACGCCGAGTCCGCCGAGCACCTTGATGGTCGGCAGTTCGCGGATACGTTCGGAGACGTTGAGATTCATCAGATTGTAGAGGATCACCACGGCCAGCAGCTCAGCCACGAGAATCAGCACTTCCATGATCTGATCCGGCAAGTCGACGATTGTGGCCACCTGTTTCTTCGAAGTCGTGTTCTGCACAATGCCCTTCGCGCCGTCCAACTTTATGAGCTTGGCGCTACGCGACTCCACATTGGAGGTCTCATGGTTCTTGAGCCTCACCATATAGGCGTTCGACTGGTACTGTTCGCCGAACACGTGCTTATAGCCACCCGAAGTCATGAACATGAAATGCCCGATATGCATTTCGGTGATGCCGTCCACGCGCACCTTGCGCTCGGTGCCGCTCGAATCGGTGACGGTAATCGTGTCGCCTACCTTGGCGTCCATCATCTCCGCCATACGTTCGGAGATGATCGCACCACGGTCGGTGAGCACCTGCGGCTTGTGCCCGGTGCGCGAACGCAGGGTGATGTAGTCGCCGAAATTGTAGGTGTCATCAGTGGCGATCAGGGTAATCGACTGTTTGTCGTTCTCCTTGCCGGCCACTTTCGACATCTCCTCGTAGTAGATCGGCGCGGACTCGGAGACGGCCCCGCCCTTCATCGCCTTGGCCACTTCGGCGCGCCGCGAATAATGTTTTCGTCAGCTTTGGTCAGGCCATAATCGCTGATGACGGTTATGTCATCGAGATTGTTCTGATTAAAGAAGTCGGTGCCGGTTGTTTGCATGTCCGGCCCGAAAGCTGCGCGGGGAAGTTGTTGATACGGTCCTGAAGCCCCACGTCGATAAGCGCTTGGGTCGGTTCCTGCGCGTCTTTCATGATTTCGGAGGCGAGCTCCACGTTCTCCTTGGCCGTGAGGTTGGCCACCAGATTGTAGAACTGGAACACGAAGCCGAGGCGTTGCGCTATGTCAAGCGTGAGTATGCGTTCTTCGACGCACTGTCCCGTTCGGGCAACGATATGCAGATGTATGACCGGGTCAAGGATGTGTTGAAGCAGATGCTGCTTGGGCAGGCGGCCCGTGTGGGTGCCGAGCTGAGCTACAGCGGCATTCCGCGCGACTATGCGCTGGAAATTCTGGTCTCCGCCGTCTCATCGATTATTTGGCTATGGATCCGGCGCGGCTGCAAGGAGGCACCCGAGCAAATCTGCGCCATCATCGAGAAAAACAAAACCACCGCGCCCGTAGACATCATACGGTAAGCGCGGTGGTTCGTGTCGGAATTTGGCTCCCCTCCCTGAGAGGAGCCAATCCGCAGGAGAAATCGGAAACCTAAAACTCAGGCAGCCAGCTCGGCCTTGAGTTCCTTGAGGTCGGCCAGGATCTCATCGTGGCACTTCTCGTTGGTGTCGAAGGCAAGGTGGCAGAAGGCGCACTCGTGGCCTTCGCGGTTCTCGTGGCAAGCGTGCAGGCAAGCCTTGCCCCCGTACTCTTCGGTGTGGTTGTGCTCGCAGCCGGTGTCGTCGCAGCAGTCGCCGGTGAAGCAGCAGCCGCAGCGGCCACAGGCGGCCACGCCGTGCTCGTGCTTGGTGGCGTCGAACTTGGCCAGCGTGTCCTTGCAGACGGCGAAGGTGCCCTCTTCGGTAACGATCTCGTAAGCATGCTCATCGATGGTCTTGATAGTCATTGTTGTTCCTTTCAGCGTTTGTTCGTCTGTGACTGTAGGGAGGCAGACGGCAGCGACGAAAGTTGGTGAAAGTGATTATCAGGCCCATTGCTGCTATTAAGAGCAATGAGACCTCATGCAGTTTTGTGTCGGTAACGGGCCGATTGTTGGCCGAGTGTCGACGCCTGGTATAGGTGGTGGCGGTACCAATCCAAATATTGGTGGAACGACGACGATGATCGTGTCTGGCGTCGGTGCTGCGCCAAGCGTTGGCAATCTAACGATGCGAGTGGAGCTTATATCGTCGCTATTGCGCCAAGGATTGGAAGGGCACCGATGCTGAAGGCCAGTAGCGTCGGGACTGCGCCATTATTTGTTCGAGCGCCGACGGCCAGTATCGTCTGGCGTCGTCAGTGGTCCATCCTTTGGTGAGGTGCCGACGCTGAGAGGCGGTTCGATGGCATGCTTCGCCGCACACTTGGGGCACAGGTCGAAAATCTCCAGTTCGTGGGCGATGGTCTGGTACTTCAACTGCTTGGCGGCTTTGTCGATCCACTGCTCAAGTCCGGGAATCTCGATTTCGATGGTCCGCCCGCATTCGTGGCATACGATGTGATGGTGGTGATGCTGGTCCGAGCACTCGCGGTAGAGGGCCTCGCCGTTGACGTGGATTACGTCGAGCTCGCCTTGGGAGGCCATCATCTGCACATTGCGGTAGGCGGTGGCCGTGCCGATGCGCGTGCCGCGCTCGCGCAGGATGTCGGTGATTTCCTGGGCCGTGGCGAATCGGGATAGTTCCGCCAGGACCTGGGTGATGAGGAGTCGGGGTCGCGTCACGCGCCGAGTGGTCGCGGTTTGCTCGGTGCTCATGACGTTCTGCCCCTTTCTGTTAACAAATGATATTCATTATCGTTATTAAAGCAAATCAGATGCCCGGCATGTTGTCACATGATTTGAATCAACTGGCAGAAATCCCGCGTTTCAACGAGGCCTGCGCGGGATTTCTGCCAGTTTTGAGCCCTATAAAGGCAGAGCCCCCGCGTACCTTTCGTTGTAACGCGGGATTTCTGCCGATATGGGGCGAGTCATGGCGCAGCGCAGTGCTTTCCATTTCGGGAGACGCGTCATTTACTGCCAGTAGAAGTAGCCGGTCGGGGCGGCTGCGGCTTTGCTGACCGACCGGACCTGCAGTATAAGGCCTTGGCGCTCGTGGCCGGCGGAGCCGTAGACGCCCTGCTTGATGACGGCGTCGACGGTGACCCAGTCGTGATTGTGCGAGGTGCCGGCCTTGCCGGAGCTGGCTATGAACCCGAATGGGGTCATGTCGAGAATGCAGCAGGACATGAACTGGCGGGACAGCTCGAACTCGTCCGCGTCGAACGTACGCGACTTGCTCACAAACCCGGTGACTTGCACATGGTAACCGACGTAACGCTGCGGATTATGGTCGATCTGCTCGAACCATGAGCCGAATTCGTCGTTGCTGATGGTCAGGGTCTTGTTCGCCGTGTCGAGTCCGTGCAGCTGCGAGGAGCCATCAGGCTTGTGCGAGCTGCGGGGAATGGCGATAGCGCGGCCGCCGGCGTACTCGTCGAAGCCGCCGCTGCCGCTGCTGGGCTGGAACGGCACGGCGATCAGCAGCGCCGGAATAATCAAGGCGATCAGGAACCGTAAAACCGAACGCTCCGTGGCGTGGAACAGTCCGAGCCATGCTGCGGTCGCCAGCGCGAACAGCAGTACCGCACCGATGATGAGATACGGCAGCGAACGCGGCGTGGTCAGCGTGGTGTATGATCCGCCCACCGCTGCATAGGCGATGGCCGCGCCCAGCGCCGCGAAACACAGCGCCTCCACGCGGTCGGGGAGTGTGGCTTTGCGCTTCATGGCTACGCTCCCATCACCAGATGGGCGGCAATCGCGGCGAGGAGGCAGGCCGCCGCCACGGTCGCGATGAACCGGATGATGAACCGTGGCCGGCATTCCGTGGCCAGCATCAGCGTGTTCTTGAGGTCGAGCATCGGGCCGAAGACCAGGAAGGCAAGCATGGCGGAGACCGGCAGCGCGCCAATCATGCTGGCGGCGATCACCGCATCGGACGTAGAGCACAGCGAACACAGGAACGCCAGTCCCATCGCCGCCAGAATCAGTACGATGGCACCAGCGTCATCGAGCGTGCTTGAACCGTTGGTCAACGACGACAATGCGGTGCGCATGATGGAGGCAATGATCGTGCCGAACAGCAGAATCGGCATCATCCGCATAAAGTCGTCATGCGTATGCCGAATGAAATGCGTGAACCGCTCCAATCCGCGCCCCGTGCCCCCGCCGGCGGGGGCTGTCGGCAAAGCCGACTGGGGGTGGCTCTCAGGCGAATCACCCGTCGCCCCTGCACAATCCTCGCAAATCAACGACCGCCCAATCGTCAGCGGCCTCTCACGCACCGCAGGGGAGCGGAGCGGCCACACCGCGAACGACACCCCCGCGACTATCGCCACTACCATGCCCAACCCCATGCGGGCCGCCACCATCCATGGTTTGTCGGTGAATGCGAACCATGTGGACCATATCGCCATCGGATTCATCACCGGCACTGCGCACAGAAACGTCACCGCACACGGCAGCGGCAGGCGTTTGCGCATCAGATTCGCGAACGTAGGCACCACCATGCAATCGCACACCGGTAGGCACAGACCGGCCACCAATGCCGCGGCCAGTCCGCCGGCCAACGATTTCGGTATGTGGCGGGCCAGAAAATCGGCGCTGACGAACGTGCTGACCGCGGCCGACATCATCGCGCCCAGCAGCATGAACGGAATCGCCTGCAGGATAAGCCCCGCGGCACCGGTGCCGATACGCACCAGCGGAACCGGAAACCCACGCGACTCGAGCATCGCGGAAGCCGCAATCAGGAACGCCACCAGCGGCGTGCCGATAATCAGAAACAGATAGTTCGCCGAATGGTCCTGTTGCGCGGTGTTCACCTGTTCCGTGCGCTGCGTGCGAGGTTCTTTCATGCGAATATCACCTGCCATATCGCCGTCATATTAGCACCGTACGCATGATAGTGGTCGAGATAATATGCGAGTCCCCGCATGCCGATGGTACACATCGATATGCGGGGAACTTTGCACATGGTTGCCTGGGCCGATGGCGAATCAGTGGGCCAGCATCTCGGTGGCCACTTCCTCCTTGCTCATGGACACCGGGTAATACGTGGGCCAGTTGTCCATTTCCTTGAGGGTTTCTTCCTGTCGTTGAAGTGACGTTGCGCGGTGGCGGCGGTGGCAGAACCGGCCCCGGCCTTGTCCGCGTAGGCGGCGTTGATGGCTTCGGTATCCTTTAGCACGGCTTCCGGGCTGAACCACAGGTGCGGGTTCGTAGCACCATGGTGGTGATGGTGGCCTTCTTCGCCCTCGGCGTGGTCGTGGGAATGCTCGTACTCGTCGGTGGCGGTGACGCCCATGAGGTCGCCCGCGTTCACGATGGTCTGGCGTTTCTTGTCAAGCTGCGCCTTTCCGCCCAACCATCGTAGCCGGCGACGTTGAGCCACGATGTCTGCCTTGGCGAGCTTGGCCAGATCGGATGCGGTGGACTCCATAAAACGGCGGTTCGCCCCGGCAGGTGACGGCATACGGAAGGAAATGGGAGAAAGAACGTACGCCGCCGGCCTGTGGAGCGGACCGTCGAGTTGTTGTTACGAGACTTGATGGATTGCGGAATCCACGATGTTGGTTATGGCTTCATATACCCCTTTCGTACGGCTGCGGCCAGATTCTGCGGAACCTGAACCACTTCGCCTTCAGGCGTTCTGACCGTGGCCAGCTGAGGCACCTTGGCCTTCCAGTTGGCTCGGCGCGAATGCGTGTTTGCTCGGGACGCCTTGTACTTGGGCAGTGCCATCAGCCTTGCCTCGCCTTCCAGTGGGGGTTCTTCTTGTTGATTACATACAGATGGCCGCGCCGGCGGACGACATAGGAGCCATCCTTGCGGGCCAATGAGCGGACCGATGCCTTGACCTTCATGTCCGTTCCTTTCTTCTTGTCTTACGGTCTTTGCGGAATGTGCGGCGAATCACTTGCGCCCGTAACGAGCGTTGAACTTCTGCACCTGACCGGCGGCGTCGATCACCACATTCTTGCCGGTGTAGAACGGGTGGCTGTAGCTGGACACCTCCACATTGACGAGCGGGTAGGTGTTGCCGTCCTCCCAGTCGATGGTCGGCAGGTTTACGGCCTTGGCCACCAGTGTGGACTTGGTGAGGAAGTACTTGTCGGCGGAGCGGTCATAGAAGACCACGGGGCCGTATTCGGGGTGGATGCCCTCTTGCATGGTTATGGACCTTTGGTTGTGTGGTGTTGTGTGGTGATATGGATGAGAATGGCGTCGGACGCGCGGGCGGAATCCGGTGAATTGAGATGGCCTGAGACGGCCTGATCACCAGCTGGATTTCACCACGCCGGGCAGTTTGCCCTTGTGTGCCTTCTCACGCAGATTGATACGTGACAGGCCGAACTTGCGGTTGTAGGCGCGCGGGCGGCCGTCGATGGAATCGCGGTTGCGCAGACGGGTGGGGCTGGCGTCGCGGGGGAGGGCCTGCAGCTTGCGCATCGCCTCGGCGCGTTCTTCGGCGGTCAGATGAGGGTTGACGCTGTCGCGCTTGTATTCGGCGCGGCGTTCGGCATACTTGGCGACCATGCGTTCGCGCTGCAATTGTCGGTTGATCTTACTGGTTTTGGCCATGTCCGGCTCCTTGATAAGGCTCCGGGGCGCGGGAATCGCGCCGGCCGGAGCTGGGACGAGTGCATTCGTTCATTGGGCGCATGCCGCAAGGTTCGGAAGATGAGTTCATGAAATGGTGATAGAGGAAACCGCCGGAATGCCAACAAGGAAACGATTTCGGCGGGTGCTTAAGCCTCTTCCTCGCCTCGCGACTGGTGTCCAATGAACGAACAGATGGATTAGCGGGTCTCTCGGAAGAGCACCCGTTTGCGGACTACCGGATCGAACTTGGTGAGCTCAAGACGGTCCGGCGTATTACGACGATTCTTGGTGGTGGTGTAGGTGAATCCGGTGCCGGCCGTGGACTTCAGGGTGATGACCGGGCGGATTGCGGAGGATTTGCTTGCCATGAGTGGTGCTTTCTATGTGTGGGTGTCACGCTGTTATGTCACGTATGTCGCGTACGTCGCGGTGCCATGTGGGTGATGCAGCTCGTTAGCGCGGTTTGTTGCGCGGTTACGCGCCGGCACAGTGGCGGGCCTACTGACTGCCCGAGCATGGGGGTGATGCCGTGGCCGGTTCAGTTGACGTTCTGATCGCGGCGGATGCGGGCGATCGCCGCCTCGATGCCGATGCGGTCGATGGTCTTGATGCCCTTGGCGCTCACGGTAAGCGTGACGTGCCGCTGCAAGGACGGCACCCAGTACCGCTTGGACTGCAGGTTCGGGGCGAAGGTTCGGCGTGTTTTCCTGTGCGAGTGGGAGACGCGGTTGCCGACCCCGGCGCGTGTTCCCAGAATTTGACATGTTTTGGACATGCCTGCAACTATATCATAATGATAACCATTATCAAATCAGAAAGGCTGTCATGATTCATCCGGCATTGCAATCACAGGGAAACGCGGAGGGGCGCACGCCCGTGGTGCTGCTCACCGGCGCCGACCGCCTGAGCCTGGACTCCGTGACGTTCTCGTTGGTCGATTCCTTCCCATCCGTATGCTCGATTGCTTATGACGTGCGCCCGAACGAAGCCGTGGAATCCGGTCTCGATATCGTGCGCAACGTCGCGAAGCCCCAGGCAAGCGGGGTGGTGTTCGGCGAGTCCGATTCGTTCGGGCTCGAGGGGTGCTGCATGAGCTGCACGGTCAAACATGACCTTGAACGGACGCTCGGATCGCTGCAAGGGCGGGCCGGCGCGTTTCTGGTCTCGCTGCCTGTGGGCCTTGAGGCCACGCCGGTCGCGCAGTATCTGGCCGATTCCTTCCGTCTCAACGAGTGGGGTGAGTCGATGTTCGTGGGTGCGGTGGCCAATGCCGTAGGCCTTGACGAATTCGAAGAGCGATTCTTTGACGACGACCGTTTGTGCCTGTACGGCATGGGCGAGGAGAACGGCGTCTATGACGAGCGTTCGACCGGCGTAGTGGTCTCCCGCCTGATCCGTGAGGCCTCGTGCGTGCTCGAATTGCCGGTCATTGGTGCCGGTTGCCTGGCACGCCATTTGGATACAGACGGGGAGTGCGCCTGCCGCGACATCATCCGTGCAATCGCCTTGCGTGATGCGCTGGTCTGTGAGGATGCCCACACCGTGGGGCTCGTCGACCTGGTGCAGGCGTCGGTCTGTGCCGCGATGCCGTTGTGACATGTGCGGCAAACGGCAGAACCCCCGCGTCCGAACGAAGGTGGCGCGGGATTTCTGTCGTTTCCGAGGCCTTAAATGGCAGAACCCCCGCGCGGGTATCGTTCGGACGCGGGGATACTGCCGTTTCGTCTGCCGAAAACGGCGGGATCCCGCGTTGTCATCGTCGGGGCGCGGGATTTCCGCCGGCAGCGCGGGTGTGCGCGTGCAACACGCCGACGTAAATGCAAATGATAATAATTCTCAATACATGTTATTCTGTCGTGTTGGGGGCCGGGCGATGATGCAGCAACAGCAGCATCGCCCGGCCAAACAGCTGAATTAGAGAGGAAAATCCAATCATGTCCATCATGTCCAACGCCAAGCGCGCGCTCGCCATCGCGGCCGCCTCGGCGACCCTGTTCTCGATGGCCGCCTGCGGTTCCAGCAATGCCGCCGGCAGCAAGTCCGATTCCAGCAGCGCCGCGTCTTCCGGCAAGATCGAGGTCGTCGCCTCCATCAACCAGTGGGGTTCCGTGGCCGAAGACCTCGGCGGCAGCAACGTCGAAGTCACCAACATCATGGCCAAGACCAACGTCGAGGCGCACGATTACGAGCCCACCAGCCAGGATGTCGCCAAGTTCGGCACTGCCAAGGTAGCCGTAGTCAATGGCGCCGACTACGACCCGTGGGCCACCAAGGCCGCCAAGTCGACCAAGGCCACGCTGGTCACCGCCGCCGAGACCACCGGCATCAAGGAAGGCGACAACCCGCACGTCTGGTTCTCCGCCAAGGTGCGCTCCAGCACCGCCGACGCCATCACCGCCGCCTATCAGAAGGCCGACCCGAGCCACAAGGACGACTACGCCAAGCTCAACAAGGATTGGCACGCCAAGGAAGACCAGCTTGAGTCCAAGATCAAGGAGACTTCCGCCAAGACCGAGGGCCTGCCGTACGCCGCCACCGAATCCGTGGCCTGGTACCTGGCCGACGACCTCAAGATGACCGACGTCACCCCGAAGGGCTACGCCCAGGCCTCCGCCAACGAGAGCGAGCCGACCCCGGCCGACATCAAGGACTTCCAGGACACCCTGAAGGCTGGCTCCATCAAGATGCTCGTCTTCAACAGTCAGGAAGCCACCTCCACCACTGACCAGATCACCGGTGCCGCCAAGGACGCCAGCGTGCCGATCGTGGAGCTCACCGAGCAGATGCCGAAGCAGTACACCAACCTGCTCGACTGGATGAGCGCGCTGGTCGACCAGTTCGCCGCCGCCGTGAAGTAATGCGGCAGTAGCTGGCAATCCGCAACAGCGATAAGGGAAATAGCCAAGTCAGATAGCGAGGCGTTGTCTAGGGGAGAACAGAACACTTCGCTATCAGGGAAGGCTCCTTATATATCAGGGTGCTTCGGGGATGTCCCGAGGCACCCTTTGCGTTAGGGTGAATAGTTAGGAAACGGTAAGAAAATAGTGGAACTATGGATTTTCCAAAGTTCAGTGGCAACAATATGCCCTTGAAAAGGCACATACGGAAACAGGCGAATGAGCGAGAACACTAGTAGTACCACCACCACAGTGAAACCCCATTTCAAGCTTTGGGCCAAAAAGGCCGAAGCCAATGAAGTCACGCCCCAGCACCCCCACAAGCCCTTCCCCGGCTGGGTGTACGGCGTGCTCTTCGTTATCTTCGACATCATCGTCGTGACGGCGCTCGAAGTCGGTGTTTCGGCAAGCTCCACCCGCGTGCAGCTGTCCAGTCCGACCGTCGGATTCGGCTTCGTGAGCAAGATGTGGACCGACGGCAACTTCGTGTTCGCGCTCAACATGATACTTGTCGCGCTGCTGTACCTTATGCTCCTGATGCTGCTCAACCGGTTCTGGGCGTCGAGCATCGTGATGCTCGCGGCCGGGATCATCGTCGCCGTCATCGAGCATTTCAAAATCGAGATCCGCTACGAGGCCATCCTGCCCGCCGATCTCGGGTTCCTCGGCTCCAATACCGGCAACATGCTCACCTTCGCCCCGGCCGGCGCGCACGTGACCATCCTCATCGCGCTCGCCGTGTTCGCCGTGCTGCTCGTCCCGGTATTGGCGCTGCGGTACGCCGACGGACGCAAAGGCCGCATGATTCAAACGGATGATCGCCGCCTGAACCTCACGTCCCGTCTGATCCTGTTGCTGCTGCCGATTCTGGTGTTCGCGTTGTACTGCATGCATGTGAGCACCACCGATTCGCTGGCCAACAAGTTCTCCCGCGCCTTGGGAGACACGCCATCCATGTGGGATTCCGTGTATGACGCGCAGCGCAACGGTCCGCTCGTAGCCTTTACCCGCCAGCTCAACCCGAAGATCATGGACAAGCCGAGCAACTACTCCGAGGAGACCATGAAGAAGGTCGCCGCTCGCTACCAGAAGAAAGCGGAGATGATCAACGCCTCCCGCACCAATAATCTTACTGATTCGACAGTGGTGTACGTGCTGTCCGAATCCTTCTCCGACCCGAGCCGCGTGCCGGGACTGAAGACCAGCAAGGATTCGATGCCCAACATCCGCAAGATCAAGGCGGGCACCACCTCCGGCCTGATGCTCTCCTCCGGCTACGGCGGCGGTACGGCCAACCTCGAATACATGGGACTTTCCGGCCTGAGCATGGCCAATTTCGATTCCTCCCTGTCCAGCCCGTACCAGCAGCTGGTCCCGAGCCAGCATTGGACCCCCACCATCAACCAGATGTGGGGCGCGCCCGCCAACTCGCTCGGCTATCATCCGTACGAATCCAGCATGTACTCGCGTGCCACGAACTACAAGAAGTTCGGCTTCTCGCACTTCTACACGTTGACCGGTCCGGACGTGATCAAGTATCAGGACAAGATCGACGAGTCGCCGTACGTTTCTGATAAGTCTTCCTATGATTCTGCGCTGGAAGGCATCAAGTCCGGCAAGACGAACAAATTTATCCAGATCATCACCATGCAGAATCACATGCCATACCACGAGTGGTATGAGAATAACGACTACACCGCCGAATCCACCACGGGTACGCCGCTGGGTGATGATGAACAGCAGTCGATTGAGACCTATCAAAAGGGTGTGGAGATTACCGATCAGGCCACTCAGGAGTTCCTGAATGAACTGGATGCGCTGGATAAGCCCGTCACCGTGGTGTTCTATGGCGACCACTTGCCGGGCATCTACTCGTCCGCCAGTGAGGATGACAATAACTCCCTGGCCCTGCACCTGACCGATTACTTCATCTGGTCGAACAAGGCCTCTGGTTCCCAAGGCAATAAAGCAAGTGATGCAGCCTACTCCTCGCCGAACTTCTTCGTGGCGCAGGCCGCCGATCACATGAACGCCAAGGTCAGCCCGTATCTGGCGTTCCTAACCGAGATGCATTCCAAGATCGCCGCCATGGAACCGCCCGTGGTCAACAAGATCCAAGGCTGGGACCGTATCCCCGAAGGCCAGAGCATCTACCTTGATCAGAACGGCAACCCGATGTCCACCGATGACTTCGACAAGGAAACCAAGCAGCTGCTTGCCGACTACAAGCTCATCCAATACGACATCACCGCCGGCAAAAACTACCTCAAAGACACTGATTTCATGACGTTGCCGTAAACCCGGGCGGCGCGCGCCGGCGCGACGGCGGGACGCGGGCGCGATGACGTACGATGGGTAGGTCGGCACCCGGGAAGACCATTCCGGGGGTGTGTGGGAAGGAAGCGTCATGGTCAATGTGGAATTCACCCGGCTACGTCACGCCTATGAATCAGGCCGCACGAGACCGTTGGCTTGGCGGCGGGCGCAATTGGATGCGCTGCGCCGGCTGGTAACGGACAATCGCGACGCCTTCGCATCCGCGGCCATGGCCGATTTGGGCAAACCCGCGGCGGAAACCATACTGATGGAGCTCAATCTGGTGGCCAGCGAGGCGAAGTTCGTCCGTAATCGGCTCGGTTTATGGGCCGCTCGCCATCCCAAGGCAATGCATTGGATGCTGCAGCCCGCAGTCGGCTGGACGATCGCCGAACCCAAAGGCGTGGTACTCATCATCTCGCCATGGAACTACTCGGTGCTGTTGGCTCTGGAGCCCATGGCCGACGCGCTAGCCGCAGGCAATGCCATCTGTCTGAAACCCTCCGAGCTTTCGCCGAATACCTCGCGTCTTATCGCCGAACTCGTGCCGCAGTACCTTGACCCCGAGGCCGTGCGCGTGGTCGAAGGCGGTCCCAAGGAAACCGGCGAACTGCTGAAGTGCCAGTTTAACCATATCTTCTACACCGGCGGCGGCCACGTCGGCAAAATCGTCATGCGGGCGGCGGCCAAGCACCTGACGCCGGTCACGCTGGAACTTGGCGGCAAATCACCGTGTTTCGTAGACCATACGGTGGATATCAATGTAGCTGCACGACGTATCGCATGGGGCAAGTTCACCAATGCCGGACAGACATGTGTGGCACCCGACTATGTGCTTGCCACGCCGGATGTGGCCGAGGCTCTGGCTGAACGTATCGCCGTATCCATCACCGAATTCTATGGTGAAGATCCGAAAGCCTCGCCTGATTTTGGTCGTATTATCAACGATCGTCATTTTGAACGACTGTGCAAGCTACTGCCCGTCGGCACCGTGCCGCCTGAGGAGCCGAGCTCGCCGCTGGTGCAGGTGGCATCGGCGGTAGGCGCGGCCATGGATATGGTCGGGCGGCGCTTCAATGTCGTGGCTGCCGGACGCGGAAGCGCGGGGGAGACAGCCGGTGGCGGTGCCGGTAGCGCGAACAATGCGGCGAAGCCGGCGGCCGGTTCGAATACGGCAGCCGCTGATAGTGATGCGACTGCCTCGGCCGCTGTCGAGCCGAGCGAGATTCACAAGGTGCCCGGCGTGTTCGACCCGGCCGGTCGAATCATTTGCGGCGGCAAGGTCGATCGCGCCGCCCGATATATCGCGCCCACCGTACTGTACGGCACGTCGCCAGATGCGCCGGTAATGAAGGAGGAGATTTTCGGGCCGATTCTGCCGATTCTGGTGGTCGAGGATGCCGAGTCCGCAATCCGATTCATCAACAAGCGCTCTCGACCGTTGGCCGCGTACGTGTTCTCGCGCGATCACGAGGTGCGGCTGACTTTCGAACGTCAGACCAGTTCCGGTGCTCTTGGATACTCGCTGCCGTTAGGCCATCTGCTTTCCAGCCGACTGCCGTTCGGCGGTGTGGGCGATTCCGGTATCGGCGCCTACCGCGGCAAAGAAGGCTTCCTCACCTTCAGCCACGTCAAAACCGTGGTTACCAAGCCGCAGTTCCCCGACACTCTGCGCCTCGTGTACCCGCCCTTCAATGAAGCCAAGGCCAAACTGTTCAACATCATCGCCAAATTCAGCTAGCATGATATCGCTCGCTGATATTGGGTGATGGCGTTGTCATAGTGACGTTCGCTGTCCCGGCAGCCACGTCAATCGATTGATTCGTGTACCGGGCCAGATTTTTCTGTCCTGGTATTTGATTTCGAGTCATTTTCTGCTTACCGGGACAAAACTGACGCCGAAAGTATCGTCCGCGTATTACGAAAATGGCGGAATAGTGCGGTTTTGCATGGAAGGGAATTCCAAATATTCCTATATTCGAGGTGTTCAACTGTCCTGGTTTGCGAAAAAGAGCCGAAATCGGCTACCGGGACAGAAAAATCTGGCCCGGTAGCCACGTCAATCGATTGACATGGCCACCGGGCCAAAATATGCGGCAGATGCGCCGCTTCTGTTACTTCAGGGCTTTGAAACCGATGTCGTGGCGGTAGAACAGTCCGCGCAGCTCGAGCGTGTCGATGATCGCGTAGACCTTGTCTTGGGCGGACTTGATGTCCGGGGCGGAGGTTTCGACGAGCAGGACACGGCCGGAGTTGGCAATCAGGCCACCCTTGTCGTCGGAGGTGACGCCGGCATAGTAGACATGCGAATTCTCGTCGACCTCGATTTCGGGCACACGGGCACCCTTGATGACATTCTCCGGGTAGCCGTTGGAGGCGATGACCACGCCGAGGGTGGCGTTGGACTCATTCCACGTGAATTCGGGGGTTTCGCCGTTGAGCATGGCGGCGATGGCGGCACCGAGGTCGGAGGTGAGCTTCGGGAGCACGACTTCGGTTTCCGGGTCGCCGAAACGGGCGTTGAATTCGATGACCTTCGGGCCGTCGGCGGTGGCGATCAGGCCGGCGTACAGGATGCCGGTGAACGGCGTGCCTTCCTCGGCCATGCCTTCGACGGTGGGGCGCACGATGGTCTCGATGGCCTCGTCGATCACGGACTGCGGAATCTGCGGAACCGGGCTGTAGGCGCCCATGCCACCGGTGTTCGGGCCCTCGTCGCCGTCATGGGCGCGCTTGTGATCCTGCGAGATCGGCATCGGCCAGAAATCGGTGCCGTTGACGAAACTCATCAGGGAGAACTCCTGACCTTCCAGGAAATCCTCGATGACGACCTTGGCGCCGGCGACGCCGAAGCGGTGGTCGATGAAGATGTCCTCGAGCGCGCGCTGGGCGGTGTGCTCGTCCATGGCCACGGTCACGCCCTTGCCGGCGGCCAGTCCGTCGGCCTTGATGACGATCGGGGCGCCATGCTCGTGCACGTACGCCTGCGCCATCTCCAGGTCGATGAAGGTCTGGTAGTGGGCGGTCGGGATGTCATGACGCTCCATGAGCTGCTTGGCGAAGTTCTTGGAGCCTTCAATCTGGGCGGCGGCCTTGGAGGGGCCGAACGCCTTGATGCCCGCGGCGGCGAAATCGTCCACGATGCCTTCGATCAGCGGGACTTCCGGGCCTACGAACACCCAGTCATAGCCATTATTCTTCACGAATTCGATAAGTGCGGCGTGGTTCGACTGGCTCAGCTGCGTGATGTGGATGCCGTCCCTGACCATGCCCGGATTGCCGGGCGCCACGGTGACCTCATCGACGCTCGGCGCTTTGAGCAGCGTGTAGGCAATGGTGTGCTCACGCGCACCGGAGCCGATAACCAATACTTTCTGACCCATGTTGTTCCTTTCCTGCGGAAAGCGAGTTACTTCAGTACGATTTGCGTGCCGGTGGTGTCGGCAGTGATCTGGCCGAGCACATAGGCGGGCTCGTTGTTATCGGCGAGCAGCTTCAGCGCCTCGTCCTTGCGAGCGGGGTCGATGGCCAGCACCATGCCGATGCCCATGTTGAAGATGTTGTACATCTCCTTGTGATCGATGTTGCCAGCCTTCTCCAGCACGTCGAAAATCGGGAGCACAGGCCAGGTGCCGAGCTCGATCTCGGCGGCCAGGCCGTCCGGGATCATGCGCGGGATGTTCTCGATGAAGCCACCGCCGGTGATGTGGGCCACGCCCTTGACCACGCCCGCCTTGAACAGCGGGGAGAGGGCCTTGACGTAGATCTTGGTGGGGGTGAGCAACACGTCGCCGAGCTTTTCGCCGCCCAGCTCGTCGAGCTTGGTGTCCACGGTGTAGCCAGCCTGCTCGAACAGGGCCTTGCGCACCAGGGAGAAGCCGTTGGAGTGTACGCCGGTGGAGGGCAGGCCGATGAGCACGTCGCCTTCAACGATGGTGGAACCGTCCACGATGGCGGACTTTTCGGCAACGCCGATCGAGAATCCGGCGAGATCGTACTCGTCCTCGTCGTACATGCCCGGCATTTCGGCGGTTTCGCCGCCGACCAGCGCGGAACCGGCCTGTACACAGCCGTCGGCCACACCGGCCACGACCTGCTCAAGCAGTGCCGGGTCGTTCTTGCCGCAGGCGATGTAGTCAAGGAAGAACAACGGCTCGGCTCCCTGGGCGGCGATGTCGTTGACGCACATGGCCACGCAGTCGATGCCGATGGTGTTGTGCTTGTTGGCCAGCTTGGCGACCATGAGCTTGGTGCCCACGCCGTCGGTGCCGGAGATGAGAACCGGCTCCTTGTATCCCAGGGAGGCCAGGTCGAACAGACCGCCGAAACCGCCGATACCGCCAACTACGCCAGGGCGGTTCGTGCGGGCCACGTGCGACTTGATACGCTTGACGACTTCGTACCCGGCTTCGACGCTCACGCCGGCGTTCTCATATGCTTTTGGCATTTGGTTGGCCTTTCTACTTATTTTGGCTCCCCTCTGGAGGGGGGGGCTGTCGGCAAAGCCGACTGAGGGGAGGCAAGCGCCTCTGGTTCAAAGAATTGTTATTGAGTGGATTGGTGGTGAGCTATTCGGCTTCCGGCTGCACGGTGTTGTATTCGTTGCCGATGTACTTGCTCTTGTACAGCGCGAATTCGGGCAGGCGCACGCGGTCTTCGGGCGTGAGGGATTTCAGGAAGTCGGTCTCATAGTCGTCGAGCGCGGTGGGGTAGTCGCCGTTGAAGTAGGCGACGCACAGGCCTCCGTAAGGGGCGTCGGCGTTCAGGCCGATCGATTCGACCAGACCGTCCAGCGACAGGTAGGCCAGCGAGTCGGCACCGATGTATTCGCGGATCTCCTCGACGCTTTTCTCGGCGGCGATGAGTTCCTTGGTGGTGGAGATGTCGATGCCGTAGAAGCACGGGTATTTGAGTGGCGGCGAGCTGATGCGCATGTGCACTTCGGCGGCGCCGGCTTCGCGCAGCAGCTGCACGATGCGCTTGGAGGTGGTGCCACGCACGATCGAATCGTCGATGACGACCACGCGCTTGCCTTTGACCACGCCACGCACGGCGGACAGCTTCATGCGCACGCCCTGTTCGCGCAGTTCCTGTGTGGGCTGGATGAAGGTGCGGGCCACGTACTGGTTCTTGATCAGACCCATTTCGTTGGGCAGCCCGGCGGCCTCCGCGTAGCCGGACGCCGCGGACAGGGAGGAGTTCGGCACGCCGATGACCATATCGGCCTCGACCGGGGACTCCTGCGCCAGACGCGCGCCCATGCGCTTGCGGGCGGAGTGCACGTTGACGCCGTAGATGTCGGAATCCGGACGGGCGAAGTAGATGTATTCCATCGAGCAGATGGCCAGCTGCGTGTTGTTGGTGTACTGCACGATCTTGTAGCCGTGGTCGTTGACCACCACGATTTCGCCGGGGCGGATGTTGCGCACCAGTTCGGCGCCGACCACGTCGAGGGCGCAGGTTTCGGAGGCGAGCACGTAGGCGCCGTTCTTCATCTTGCCGAGGGAGAGCGGGCGGAAGCCGTTCGGGTCGAGTGCGCCGATCATGGCGTCTTCGGTCATCAGCAGGTAGGCGAAACCGCCATGCACCGTGTTGAGCGCTTCCTTGAGCTTGTCCATAAAGGTGCGCTGCATCGAACGGCGAATCAAGTGCATCAGCACTTCGGTGTCGGAGTTCGAATGGAAGATGGCGCCTTCGTCTTCAAGCTTGCGGCGCAGTGACGGGCAGTTCGTCAGGTTGCCGTTATGGCACAGAGCCACGTCGCCGTCATGGAAGCGGAAGATGAACGGCTGGATGTTGTCCGTGGTGCCCGAGCCGGCCGTTGCGTAACGCACGTGGCCGATGGCGCAATTGCCCTTCAGTCGTTCGATTTCGCGCTCATCGCCGAACACCTGGGTGAGCAGGCCGAGTCCGCGATGACCGATGAGATGACCGTTATCGTTGGAGACGATGCCGGCACCTTCCTGACCGCGATGCTGCAGCGCGTGCAGGCCAAAATAGGTGAGTCGTGAGGCGTCGGGGTGGCCCCATACGCCGAAGATGCCACATTCCTCATGAATGTCTTCGAGTTCAGCCGACAAGCCAAAGCTCCTTTTTCAAACAGGGGATTAACTATCTGCCAACCCTACCAATCGGCGGCTACATCGCGTGTTGTGGGGTGGTGGAACTTGTTGGGGTTCGCGGACGCGGTTTAAGCACCAGATCAGTTGAGTATGAATAGTGGCTTAGGATTTTGGCCTTTCGTCGTATGAATCCGGTGTTTGTTTTTCGGCTTCGTCTCAGTGCCTGAAATGGCTGAAGAACTCGATGGTCTCGGGATCCTGCGACTCGTCCATCACCTCGGCGGGTGTGCCGTTCTCGGCGATGACGCCGTGACGGAGCAGTACGATGCGGTCGGCCGCGTCGTGGGCGAAGCTCATTTCGTGCGTGGCCATGAGGATTGTGGTGCCTTGGGCCTTTAACTCGGCAACCATGTTGAGCACTTCGCCGACCAGCATCGGATCAAGAGCAGATGTGATCTCGTCAAGCAGCAGCAGTTCCGGGTCGGTCATCAGTGCGCGCGCAATCGCCACGCGCTGCTGCTGGCCGCCAGAGAGCTGATCAGGGTAGGCGCTGGCTTTATCGCGCATGCCGATGCGTTCAAGCAGTTCCATAGCGCGGGTTTCGGCGCGATCCTTGCTCCAGTGGTGAACCTTGATTGCGGCAAGGGTCACGTTCCTGAGCACCGACATGTGGGGGAAGAGGTTGAACTGCTGGAACACCACGCCGATACGTGCGCGAATCTTGTCCTGATCGGCACGCGGGTCGGTGATATCGGTATTGCCCAGCCAAATCTGGCCGTCATCGACCTGCTCAAGCAGGTTGACGCATTTCATCAATGTGGATTTGCCCGAACCGGAAGGCCCCAGCAAAGCCACCACCTCATGTTGGTGAATGTCAAAGGAAATGCCACGCAGCACCTGCGTGTTTCCAAAGGATTTGCGCACGTCATCAAGACGCAGCACCGTCTTGTTGCTCACGGGGGAGTCACTCGCCTCGGTGTTGATATTGGTTATTCCGCTCATACCGTTCCTCCGCTGAGTTCGCGTTTACGCAGACGTTCCGTGTACCAGTCGTTCAGCAGGATGAACGGCACGCTCATCAGGATGAACAGCAGGCTGGCGACCACATACGGCGTGAAGTTGTAGGTGCTGGCCACGTCGATCTGTGCGGCGCGCACGGCATCCACCGCACCCAGCACGGAAATCAGGCCGACGTCCTTTTGCATGGAGATGAAGTCATTCATCAGTGCGGGCGCGACTTTGCGCAATGCCTGAGGAATGACGATCAGTCGGGTCGTCTGGCCGGAGGTCAGGCCCAACGAGCGGGCCGAGGCTCGCTGAGAAGGATGTACGTCGTTAAAACCGGCACGCAGCACCTCGGAGACGTAGGCGCTGTATCCCATTACCACTGCAATGGTGCCGAGTACCGAGGGATCGATACGGCCGAACAAGCCTAGGCCGGGAATGCCGAAACCGATTAGATACAGCACGACGATAATAGGCACGCCGCGCATCACAGTCGTGTAGATCAATGCCAGGATACGCAGCGGGAACAGAATAGGGGAGCGGCTGGTGCGCACCAATGCGATCAGCGTGCTTAGAATCGCCACGCCGACCACTGCGACGAGCAGAACGCGGATGTTGAGCCATAGGCCGTCAAGCACATGGGGAAACGATTTGACGAAGTATTCGCCGGAGAAGAAGGTCTCCTTGACTCGTGGCCAGCCGGGGGAGAGCTTCAGGCCGATGACGATGACCACAACGAACACAATGGTGCTGATCAGACTGGTAATCGTCGATTGAATTTGCTGATGAACACGATATTGGCGTCGTCTGAGCTCGACCTGACTTACCTCGTGTCCGTCAGGGGCATTGTGCTGCCTGGTTTCGGTTGGTGCTGCGGTCATGTGATGAATGTCGCTCGCTTCCTGAATGCCGGAATGGCCGGGTGTCACAGGAAAATTTCCGCAGCGTCCGGCCAAGGTGTTGTGACCTTATGATGTGAGCCTACTCCACTTACTTCTTCAGTTCGGTCAGGTCGGTGGTGTACTCGGCCAGCCACTTGTCCTGAAGCTTCTTGATGGTGCCGTCGGCGTTCAGGTCATCCACTGCCTTGGTCACGGCTGCAGTTAGCTTGGAATCCTTCGGCAGCACGATGCCCATGCCGCTCTTGTCTTCGGAGTCAGGCAGACGGCCGAGCACCTTGGCGTCCTTGACCTGCTCGGACTGCACCATGTACACGCATTCCACGGTGCTGGTGACCAGTGCGTCGATTTGACCGGCGTCAAGTGCCTGAGCCAGTGCGGCATCATCATTGAACGTCTGGATGTCGTCCTTGATGTTCGCCTTGGCGTAGTCGTAGGCAAGGGTGCCGACCATGACGCCCACGGTCGCATTCTTCAGATCGGATACCTTGGTGGCGTTGGCGAACTTGCTGTCTTTCTTGACCACGACGGACTGGCTGTCGTTGTAGTAGCTGGACGAGAAGTCAACGGCCTTCTTGCGCTCGTCGGTGATGCCGAACTGCTGGATGTTGAGATCCCAGTCCTTGGCGCCGGGAGCGATGGCGGTGTCGAATGCGGTGCGGGTCCACACCACGTCGCTCTTCTTGAAACCGAGCTTGTCGGCCACTGCGTAGGCGACGGCCGCCTCGTAGCCCTCACCGCTTTCCGGCTTGTCGTTCATAACCCACGGCTCGTAGGCCGGCTGTCCGGTGGCGATGGTCAGCTTGCCCGGCTTGTACGTCTGCTGGGTGATGTCGTTCGAATCGGCGGAATTGGATGCGGTGGACTGGCCGGAACCGCAGGCTGCGGTGAACGACAGAGCCAGGATGCTGGCGGTGGACGCAATGGTACGGACGATGTGTTGCTTATTGAACATGGGCTTCCTCTCCTCAAGTGTTCGTCATGCACACGGTTCAAAGTCGTGCTTGATGCATGCGCGCCAATTGTATGGCTATTGGGTTACTACAAAACAGTGATATTCTCGGATGCTGGTTATCTCCATTGCTTATGGCCGGCTAGAGCCGCGCAATCTGGCGCGTAAGCGAACGGATATCTCATATTGGCGCAGAGCGAAATGGCGTTCACTGTTCGAGTGTGAAGCCGTCGAATACGAATCCCGGACTGACCACACAGGAGACCAGCGCATCGCCCTGGCCAGGCACTGTGCGCTGCCAGACGCCAGCCGGTACGACCGCATGTCCCGATACGGTTACGTCGGCCTGATCGGTGGTGATGCCGGAACCCAGGGTGATTACGGTTCGCTTGGATTCGTCGGATTCCGGAGTCTCGCCGCTGCCGCCGAGTTCCAGCTTGACCGATGCCGGGCCATGCCACAGCCAGACCTCATCCGCATCGACCTTATGCCAGGTGCTGGCATCTCCCTCGGGCAGCAGGAAGTAAATCAGTGACGATAGCGGTCGGCTTGAGGCCTCATCCGTGTGCGGGGATTGCCAGTCACGCGTGTACCAGCCGCCTTCGGGGTGGGCTTCCAGTCCAAGGCGTTCCACTATGGACCGGGCGTATGGACTCATGTCTCGCAAAGCGACGCTCATAATGAGATCTCCTGTTCTTGGCGGGTTTGCTGGTTTTTGGCTTCTTGATATCAGGTCGGGTCAGCGGTGTCACCAGACGTTGTTGTAGGCTTCGCGCCCGGATATCACCGTGGCTCGGTTCGTGCCTGCACCGTGCTTCACCAGTGTTTCCAGCGTTTCTTCGATGCCGGCCGGAGATGATGTGTCGACGGGGATGTCGAAGAACGCGAAATCAGCCAATGCGCCCGCGTTGATCTGTCCAATGCGGTTTCGGCCCACGTGCATACCCATGGAGGCGGCACCGCCCAGCGTCATCATACGAATCAGGCGATGTGTCAGATCGTCGCTGGCATAGCCTTGTTCGCGGGCCAGGTCGTAAAGCATCGACACGTCATCAAGCAGATCGAGGGTCGGCGTGCTGGAGAGCGAATCGGTGCCCACGCTTACCAGATTACCTTCCTCGAGGTATTCGCGCACCGGTGCATCTTTGCCGGTGTTGGTAATGCGATTCGATCGGGGGCACAAGGCCACGCCCACGCCGCGCTGACGTAGAATACGCCGATCCTCGCCATTGGCCCACACGCCGTGTGCAATGTGCACATCCGGGCCAAGCGAGCCAAGCTGATCGACGAACTGGATGGCGGAGGCACCTTTGCCCACGTCTTTGAGCTGCCGGTAGCTTTCCCAATCGTGGTCACGCCAGTCGGACGCCGAATAAGTGGTGAGCACCGGCGGATAAGTGCCGGCCTCGAGCGGGGTCTCCGCCAGATGGATATGCAGTCGCATGTTCAGCTGACGAGCAATGTCTGGAAGATCAACGAACGGTTCGGACTCCAGCGTATACGGAGCATGCGGGCTGATGCCGAGGTTCGGCAGCTGCTCCTCGTTCATCCGGCGCAACTGCCGGATGAGCTCGGTGCGGCCCTTTTCCATCCATTCGTCGTTGTGCCAGCCCATTACCTCCCAATAAGCGATGCCGTGCATGCCCTGCGAAGCCAGCGCGCCGGCGGCGTCCAAATCGGTGACGATGTCTGCGGCGGCCGTCGTTCCCGATTCGACCATCTGGCGAGCACCGTCCTCGGCCCACTGCTTCCATGGCTGGGTCTTCTGCGCCTCGGCGTACACCTCGTTGAATGCCAGTTCCCAGGCGCGGAACCGATCGTAGGTGCCTTGCCCGACCTGCACCATGCCGCTGTACTGCAGATGAGTGTGCGCGTTGACCAATCCGGGGGTGAGCACCCCATCCCAATGCCGTTCACGGATGGTGCCGTGAGACGTCATTTCCTGCTTCAGCGCCTCCAGCACCCAGCGGCGTTTACCTACATGAACCACGCGGTCGCCATGTATGGCAACTGCGCCATCGATGATGACGGGGCCCGTCACGGGGATGATGAGTTTGGCAGAATACAGTGTCACATCATCGATAAGCTCGGTATCGACGGTCGGCCAGGTGTTGTCGGTCATATTCTCCTCGCTGCGTTGTGTTCGGTGCCGTGTCTATGGCTATCGGTCGGCGTTCTCTCGGTCGTTTTCCGCGAATCTGGTCAGTCGCCAATCGTAGCCGTTGTCCTCCACGGCATGGCTGGCTCGGTATCCGCGCGCCTTGAGCGCGCTGGCGGCGATGCGCTGGTCGGTCGCTGCGTCAAGTCTGATAAGCGTGTGATCCAGTGTGCCTCGATGTTCCAGAAGATATGCGACGGCGCTGGCCTGTACGGCGAAGCTCAGATCCATGATCTCGATTGGATTGCCGCCTCCCACCGTGTAGTTCACGCCATCGCCGTCGGCGATTAGCGTGAGCGTTGGTCCGTCGGGAACAATGAGTTGCGCGGTGTCCCTGTTGACCTGTGGGGTGAAGTCGCTTACCTCGTCCAAGGCGATTTCGTTGGCGATGCCGCCGATCACTGCGAGCGCCGCGCCCTCGTGCATTGCGCGCATGTGCTCAAGTGTGACTGTATGTCTCACGCCAGTGGCGGACACCACCATATCCGCGCAAGGGAGTGCCTCGTCAATGTCTTGTGCGGCGAAGCCGTCGAACACCGCTTTGAGTGAAGCCACTGGATCGATATCGCAGATGGTGACTTCGGCTCCAAGCGCGCGAATACGCCGTGCGAAGCCTTGGCCGACCGGGCCGTAGCCGATGACGGTGACGTTCTTACCGTCGAATGCATGCTCGCCGAGAATGCGCTGCATGGTGGTCACGCATGTCTCCCCAGTGCCGTGGGCGTTGTCGAATCCGGTTTTCAGCACACTGTCGTTAACGGCTACGACCGGGTAGGTGAGCGCTCCCGCTTCCTGCATCTGCTGGAACGCGCGTACGCCACTGGTCGTTTCCTCGGCCACTCCAATGAGGTTCGCCGTGAGTTCGGGGCGTTCGAACGAGGCGAGACGGGCGAAGCTGGCACCATCGTCGATGATGATGTTCGGCTGTATCTTGTCCAGCAGGCGCAGGGCTGCCTCGTGCGCCTGTTCCGCGGTCCAGGCTCGGCTGGATTCGACCGTGATTCCTTCCCGGCGCAGCTGTTCCGCCACTCGGGGATCCGTGGAATCCGGGCCGCAATATACGCCGACGATTGCGCCGGCGGCCTTAAGCTTGCGCAGCAGAATCGCGGTTTTTGGCTCCAGTATCAGGCAGACGGCAATACGAATGCCTGAGAAATCGACGCGGGTGGTGAGGTCATCCATGGTGTCGCGTAATACCGGCATGTGCTGTTCCGCGTACTCCATTGCCTCCAGCCCACTTGCCGTGCGCATGTCGGCAATGGAATCAATGCTTTGTGTGCCGTCACATAGGAATTCCTCGCTGTGCCCGTCAGTCATCGTGGCATCTTCGACGGTCATGCCCCATTGCTGGGCCTGAAACTTGATTTCGGCATGCTCCTGCGGCTCCGGAATCGCGAGGCGGGCTCCTGCCAGTGATCGATTCGTTTTCTGGGATCGGGCTGCCGCCCACGCCGCAAAATCGCTGTCTGCCGTAATGCTTTTCTTCATATTCCCCATGGTACGCATGCATGCCGCTGCTCTGCCGCTGCGTGTGTGGTGTGGGTGAAGAGCATGCTTGGGCGCGTTGCGTGCGTCGACTTCGGCAGCTTCGAACAGGCATGTTGCATCGAACAAATGTTCGACCGTATTGATATGCTGGCCGGGACGGCGGTGGTAAGGAGGTGATGGCGATGGGCAGCGGAACGGTATCGACGCAACGCGAGCATACCTATATTGCCATTGATCTCAAGTCCTTCTATGCCTCGGTGGAGTGCGCGGCGCGCGGACTCGACCCGTTGACCACGCATCTGGTGGTGGCCGATGAAACCCGCACCGATAAGACAATATGTTTGGCGGTCTCACCCTCGCTGAAGAACTATGGCATTCCCGGTCGTGCGCGGCTATTCGAGGTAAAACAGCGCCTGAATGGAGTCAACATCGAGCGCGCGGTCCATGCTCCCGGCGGCCGATTAATCGGGGAGTCCTGCGATGCGCGCGACCTGGAACGCTCGCCGAGACTCAAAGCCTCGATGGTCATCGCCAAGCCGCGCATGGCGCACTATTTGGAGGTCAGCGGGCAGGTATATGGCATCTACCTCAAATACGCCGCACCCGAGCACATCCATGTCTACTCGATTGACGAGGTGTTCATCGACGTCACGCCATATCTGCGCTCGCTGGGTATGGGGCCGCATGCCATGGCGCGAACCATCGTGCGCGAAATTCTCGATGAAACCGGCATCACCGCCACTGCCGGCATCGGCTCCAACATGTATCTGGCCAAAGTCGCCATGGATATCGTCGCCAAGCACATGCCCGCGGATCGCGACGGCGTGCGCATCGCCGAATTGGATGAAATGTCATACCGCCGGCTGCTCTGGAACCATCGTCCCCTCACCGATTTCTGGCGGGTAGGGCGTGGATATGCCCGAAAACTCGAGCGCGCCGGATTGACGACCATGGGGGATATCGCCCGATGCTCGGTGGGTCGTGCTTCGGATTACTACAACGAAGACCTGCTGTATCGCATGTTCGGTGTCAATGCCGAACTGCTCATCGACCATGCGTGGGGCTGGGAGCCGTGCGAAATCGCAGATATCCGATCCTATGAGCCAGGTGCGCACAGCATCAGCAGCGGGCAGGTGCTCACCGGGCCCGCCGATTGGCATACGGCTCGGCTGATCGCCAAGGAGATGGCCGATGCGCTCGCCCTCGATTTGGTCGATAAGGGGGTGATGACGAATCGGCTGACACTGGCGGTCGGCTATGACATTGGCAGTCTCGATGCTTCGAAGCTTGATTCATGCGCAGACCGGGCGATGAGGCGTGCCGCCGAACGCGCGGCAAAGACCTATCAAGGGCCGGTGACCGTTGACCGTTTCGGTCGTCGGGTGCCTAAGTCGGCCGTGGGGTCGATTGGATTGGGTGATTTTACGTCGTCTGCCGCACGTATTCGCGAGGCGATGACCATGCTGTACGAGCGTATTGTGGATGCGCGGTTGCTGGTGCGTCGACTCACGGTTGTTGCCGATGATGTGGCCACGCCCAAAGAACTGGCGGCGGGCAAACGCTATGAGCAGCTTGATTTGTTCGGTGATGATGGCGATATGCGATATGACTGTGATAGCACGGAATCCGGTGGCGACGGAAGCGGGCGTATGCCGGCTTGTGGGGACGATGCCGCCGCACAGACGTTGGCTCGAGAGCATGATATTCAGCGTGCGCTGCTGGATGTGAAACGTAAATTCGGCCGCAACGCCGTCATCAAAGCCATGGATATGGAAGACGGCGCCACCGGTCAGGACCGCAACCGTCAGATCGGAGGCCATCGCGCATGACCCTGCAAGAGACCCGGGCATACGACGACATCATCAACCTGCCCCATCACCAGTCGCGCAAGCATCCGCACATGTCCCGCCACCAGCGGGCCGCGCAGTTCATGCCGTTCGCGGCCCTGACCGGTTACAACCAAGTCATCAAGCAAACAGCAAAAAACGCCGAAACCGCCATCGCCCAGGCCGAGGCCCAAGGCGATACCGATTTCGGTGCTTAACAATCGCTCCCGTTGGAGGAAATCTCAGATTCGTCAGCCCACGTGACGCGAGAACCGGCCGACAGCGGCTGACCCTTGCGGTACTTGCCGGTCAGCAGACCCTGTGCGAGCGGGGAGAAGGTGATGATGCCGATGTCGAGCTTGCGGCAGGTGCCCATGATCTCGTGCTCGATGTAACGGTCGTTCAGGTTGTACTGCGGCTGAACCACGGTGATCGGGTACAGGTTGTAGCGGTCGATGATGCGCCGGGCTTCCTCGAGGCGAGCCGAACCCCACTCTTCGGAGACGCCGTAGTACAGCACCTTGCCCTGGGCGACCAGGTCTCTCATACTGCTTCAGCGTCTCGCCGAGGAAGCGTTCGGCGGCGCCGCCCGAGTAAGCGTCCGCGCAGTCGAAGAAGTTGACGCCGGAATCGTAGGCGAGCTTCACGGTCTACTTGGCCATATCCTCGGCCGCTATGCCCTTGAGATCCGTGACCCAGCTGCCCAGCGCGACCTCACTGATCCTCAGTCCCGACTTGCCAACATTGCGATACTGCATATGTGCTCCTTGCTGACCAATCGCCACCGCCGTCTTTCCATAGCCAGTCGTGAGCGTTAACAATTCTTATTGAGGCAGCTCAACCCCGCTTGGACGCAAATTGGCGGCTACTGCGACACGCCGGTTGTAGTCCTGTGAAACTTGCCGCAATCGATAACTACTAAAATATGAGTAGTTATTGGCTTCTTGGGCCGAAATTGCTAGTATATTAGTATGTTTTCTTTGTTAGATGAGCCTATGCCTGGGGATGTTTCGGCTGCGATTGCCGAACGCATGGTTGCCAGGCGCAAAGAGCATAAGTTATCGCAAACGGCTCTGGCTAGAAAATCCGGTGTGAGTCTTGGCTCAATCAGACGGTTCGAGCAGCAGCACGAAATTTCGTTGACGGCGCTCATCAATATCGCGTTTGTGCTGAGTTGCGAGCAGGATTTTGAGACACTGTTTTCACAGCCGTACTATGCAACTATCGATGATGTCATTGCTGCGCGGGAGAGGGAAGCGCGATGAGCGAGACAGTACCGTTGGATTTATCGGTTGATCGGGTACGGGTGTTTTTGGATGGTGAAATTGTTGGCTCGCTGACGCTGTCGCCGGCAAAAACAGTGGCGTTCTCGTACGAAAGCTCGTGGTTGTCCAGTGGATTCAGCATAAGTCCGCTGAGTCTGCCATTGCGTGAGGGGGTCTTTGTCGCCAAAAGAGATCCATTGCATGGTTTGTTTGGGGTGTTCGATGACAGTATGCCAGACGGGTGGGGGCGTTTGCTTACGGATCGTCTTCTGCGCCAGAGAGGAATAGATCCTTACTCTATCGGAACCTTGACGAGGCTGTCCATTGTGGGATCAAGCGGCATGGGAGCCTTGGAATATGAACCAGCAGCGGTTATTGAAAATAGCGTTGCAGCTACCGACTTGGACGATATAGCGAGAGAGTGCGCGAATCTTCTGGAAACTGATTTTTCTGAGGATTTGGATCAGCTTTTTGCACTTGGTGGCTCGTCCGGTGGCGCGCGGCCGAAAATTCTGACTGAGGTTGATGGAGAAGAATGGATTATCAAATTCCCCTCATCCGTAGACTCGGCGAATATCGGAGAACAGGAGTATCAAATTTCTGTACTTGCGCGCGAGTGCGGCATTGATATGCCGGAAACTCGTTTGTTCGCATCAGCGCAATGTTCTGGATATTTCGGTGTCCGGCGGTTTGACCGTACACGGGATGACGATGGCACCGAACATAAGGTGCATATGATTTCCGCCGGCGGATTGCTGGAAACGTCGCATCGTATTCCCAATTTGGATTACGGACTATTGATGCGGCTGACTATGCGTGTTTGCAACAGTACAGAGGAATGCGAGCGGTTGTACCGTCTCATGTGCTTTAACGTGCTCATCGGAAACCGCGACGATCATGCGAAGAATTTCTCTTATCTCTATGATCGTTCTCGCCAAGCGTGGAGATTGTCGCCTGGATATGATTTGACAGAGAATCCCGGGATAAACGGCGAGCACACCACTTCGGTTAATGGTAAGGGGAAGAACATCACTATTGCGGATTTGGCTAGTGTCGGTGTGAAGGCTGGTATTTCGCGGGCGCGCTGTATTGCTATTGCCAATGAAATGCAAGATAGGATTCGTGATACTGGGTTTGCCGTCCGAGATTGATGGTTTCGCCATGCTTAGTTTTTCCAATACGCATTCTCTAGCACGTTTGCCTTTTGAAAAGCTTCGCGATAGGCGGTGATAAGGTCCGGCAAACGCATTGAGGCGTTGGCCGGACTGGTGGAGGGCAGTTGGGTCATGCCGATGGCGATACCGGCTTCGGTCAGGCGCGGCTCGATAAGTTTGCGGTAAAGTTGCGCTGATTTCGCGCCGGTTGTGAAGATGTGGGCGATTGGAGCGCCGCGCAAGATTGGTGCCAAGTCGTTGGGCGCGGCATTGCGGATGCTGGCATCGCTGGCTCCGGTGATATCGCAAGAAGCAATGACATCCCATAACGCAATGTGGTGGCGCAGAGCAAACGCACGACGGGACTCAGGTAAATCGCCGACAGCGTCAGTAGGATCAGCGGAGTTGGCAAACAGCGCCTGCAACACCGGCCAAAACCGGTTCCGCGGATGCATATAGTAAAACGCCGCTTTTCGGGATTTCGGGCTCGGCATCGACCCCAGAATCAGCACCCGCGACTCGCCATCCCACACCGGCCCAAACCCATGCTCCACATGTTCGCTCATGGTTTCCATCCTAAATCGGGCGATTGAGCGCACGAGGCAATCAGGCCGAGAACTGTTTGCCGAATTCCGAGAAGAGCTGACGGCGGGCGAAGACGAGCAGGCCGAGCAGCATCAGCAGGGAGACCAGCCCGCTGACCATCACCAGCACATCCCACGGAGCCCAGCCGAGCGGAATGAACGTCAGAGGCAGCAGACCAGCGACGATGTCGAACGCCAGATACTTGGCGTACTGGTCAATGGCCTTGGTCCTCAGCACGATAAGCAGCACCACGTCAAAGACCAGCGAAACCAGACACGTGATCGGTATGACGAACATGGTGACGACATGATTCATCGTCGCGACAAACCAGACCAGCGCAATCGCCAGCATGATATAGAAATATCGAAACATGAGTCGAAGCGGCCGTGGCGCGTGCAGAATCGCACTGTTGACGAACAGCACGCTGATGATCAGCGCGGCCGCCGAAGCGCCGACGATCGGCGCCGGCCACGACCACAGATAGGCGAAGAACCCGAGCAGCAACAGGATCGCACCGGCGACGAACGTGATGATCTCCACCGTCAGACGCCTCGGACGCAGATAGATCTGCTGCGCGGGGAATGCGGCGGGAGAGGCCTCGCCGTGCAATTCGTTCTGGCAGAGCGGGCAACGGGCCATATCGCCGGTGAAATCGACGCTGCAGGCATCGCAATGCTTCATGCCGACGCTCCTTTCTCCACATGCACGCCAGCGATGTTCATAAGGCCGCTGATGCCCTGCGTGGCGAGAATCCGACACAGGTTCTTGATGACGTTCAGATCATGGTAGATGGTGGAGATGCCGATGCTCAGGTCGTCGCCGAACGAGCAGACCGTGAAATTAAGGCTGGCCGGTGTAGTGAGGAAGCTCACCGAACGCACATGGCGCGCGAGTCGTTCGTCCAAGGTGACTCGGCCAAGGTTCGAGACGGTGGTCGTGGTTTCGCGGTCGGTGATGAACCGGGCCAGCTCCAGCACCCAGTCCTTGGCAGGGGAGGGCGCGAGACGCAGCACCGGATTCTTTTCCAGCGCAATCATGCGGTTCATATGCGATTCGACGCGCTCGCGACTGGTGGCATGGCCGAGCTGCTCCTGCACATGGCGGGCGATGTCGGCCAACGGCTCATCGGTCAGCAACCCACCCATACCGTTGCCGTGCGCGGTGCGGGCGGCGGACTGCTGGCCGTCGCCGGTCGCGTCTGGGCCCGTTGCGGAAGTTTTCGCGGAGTCCTCATCGGCTTCGATATCGGCCGGCGTGTACGCCACGTAAGTCATGCCGTAGAAGTTGCGCACGGTCTCCGACCTGAAGAAGGCGCGCAAGTCGACCGGAATATCCACGCGAATCGCGCGATTGCGGGCGCGCGAGGGCATGACGTCGCGAATCGCGCACAGTATCGCGGCGATGAGGTAGGAGGTGAGGCTCACTCCGCACTGATGTGCTGCACCAAGCATCTTGCTGGCGCTGACGTGATATTCCATGAACGTGGGCGCGTCCCGGTCGATAGGGCCGGACAGCCGGTAGATCTTCGTGCCGGGCGCGGCACCGGCCTTGTCTTTCTCGTAGTATTTGTCGAAGCTGTTTTCGGCTTTGTCGCTATCCGAACCGTCATAATCCGAAGGCACGCCCGGCACGTCGTACCGCTCGGCGATGTAGGCGTGCAGCAGTGACTTGAACAGGTTGATGGCGCCGCGACCGTCCGAAATGATGTGCGAGACCTCGAGATTGACACGATTGCGGAAATAGCTCACGCGGAACAGCATGCTTTTGGGCCCGTAATGCAGTCGCGAGCATATCGGCAGATGTTCCGGCTCCACCAGCGGCCGGCCATCTGACTGTTCGAGGTAATGCCAGAACATGCCGTTGAGCAGGTGCACGTTGAAGCTCGGGAACTGGGCGATGGCATGGTCGAGCGCGTGCTGCAGGATGTCCGGGGCGATGTCGTCCTCCAGCTCAGCCGAATAGCGGAACACGGTCTGCGAGGAGCGGCCAGCCTGGGAGGAGTAGAACTTGCCGATGTTGTCTAGTCGGTACCAAGTACGTCTTGCCACGCGTCGCCTCCCTCCGGTGCGTTGGCGGTGGTGCCGGTGCCGGGAGCCGGTTCCAGCGGTGTGCCGTCGAGGAAATGCTCGATGATTCGGTAGGTGGTGGCCACCAGTCCCACGGCCGACGTGTTGAGTAGGTAGCCGTGGATGCCATCGTGAATCCTGTAACAGGAGACGTTGTCGTTCACCAATTGCAGACGACGGGCGTACGCTTCGTCCTCGTCTCTGAGCGGGCAGTATTCGGCGGACAACACCAGCGTGCGCGGCTGATTGCTCAGGTCATGCGCGGTGAGCGGCGCGAAATACGGATTGGTCAGGTCGGCCACGGACGAACGGTACATGTCGATGTAGTCGGCCATGTCCTGTGCGGTGAGGATGTAGTCGGTGCCGTTGGTCCGCACCGATTCGAATGGGCTGGTCTCGGGATTGTAGTCGTTGCCGACCACCGGATACAGCAGCATCTGCGCCTGCGGCATGAACTCGCCGCGGTCGCGGGCCATGAGCGATACGGCGGCCACGATATTGCCGCCGGCGCTGTCGCCGAACAAGGTGATGCCGTCGGTGCCGGACGCGGATGACGACGACCGTTCGCGGCATAGACGCCGCGCCACCTCATAACATTCCTCGACCGCCACGGGGAACCGGTACTCGGGGGACAGACGGTACTCGACCGCGACCACTCGACGCTGCAGCCGAACCGCCATATGGGCGCACGCCTGCGCGTACAGGTCGATGCCTCCGGTGCACCAGCCACCGCCGTGGACGAACAGGATCGTGCCCCGTGGCGTGATGTTGCCGGCGTCATCGGCCGAAGCGCCGGCAACGATGGCACCGACGGCATCGGCGCCGGGGAAGGCCGTCCCATACGGGGCGATCGGCGTGAACGTGCGCAGCGGCACCTCGTGCCCGTCCGGCATGGGGACGGCGGCGTCTTCGATGCGGCATTTCGGGTTCGGCGGCGTCTGCTTGGCGACCAGCGCCTCGGCAGCGCGTTGGATCCTATAGGTTTTCCTCACGTTGGGTTTGATGAGGGTGGCGGCCTTCATCGCGGCGAGCAATGCTTCGTTAATCGGCATGACGGCAGGTCCTTTCAACGTCGGGTTCGCGGTGCAT
Source organism: Bifidobacterium longum subsp. infantis ATCC 15697 = JCM 1222 = DSM 20088 (assembly GCF_000269965.1). NCBI lineage: Bacteria > Bacillati > Actinomycetota > Actinomycetes > Bifidobacteriales > Bifidobacteriaceae > Bifidobacterium > Bifidobacterium longum. The sequence goes on along the minus strand of NC_017219.1, from coordinate 2,124,030 downwards.
ACGATTCGGCAACGACAGGGGGAGGAAACCCGATCGGGCTTCCTCCCCCTGGCTGTCCATCGGACACGGTTCGGGCGTCCGGGCGATCAGGCGGCGAAGTATTCCACGCCGGCCTCGAAGATCGGCTGGTACTTGTTGCCGGGCACGTTGACGTACAGGCCGTTGCCGGAACGCTCCGAGTGACCCATCTTGCCAAACACGCGGCCGTCCGGGCTGGTGATGCCCTCGATGGCGAGCAGCGAGCCGTTCGGGTTCACGTCCAGATCCATGCCGGGGGTGCCGGTCTCGTCCACGTACTGCGTGGCGATCTGGCCGTTGGCCCTGAGCTGGGCGAGTACCTCGTCGGAGGCCACGAAGCGGCCCTCGCCGTGGGAGATGGCCACGGTGTGGATGTCGCCGACCGAAGTCTTGGACAGCCACGGGGAGAGGTCGGAGGCCACGCGCGTGCGGACCAGTCGGCTCTGGTGGCGGCCGATGGTGTTGAAGGTCAGCGTCGGGCAGGCGTCGGTCATCGGCACGATGTCGCCGTACGGCACCAGACCCAGCTTGACGAGCGCCTGGAAGCCGTTGCAGATGCCGAGCATCAGGCCGTCGCGGTTCTTCAACAGGTCACGCACGGCCTCGGTGACGGCCGGCGCGCGGAAGAACGCGGTGATGAACTTGGCGGAACCGTCCGGCTCGTCGCCGCCGGAGAAGCCGCCCGGGATCATCACGATCTGGCTCTTGTTGATCTCATCGACCAACGCCTGCGTGGATTCGGCGACGGCGGCCGGCGTCAGGTTGTTGACGATCAGCGTGGTCACGTCGGCGCCGGCGCGCTCGAAGGCGGCGGCGGAATCGTACTCGCAGTTGTTGCCCGGGAACACCGGGATCACCACATGCGGCTTGGCCACGGAAGAGCCGACGTACACGGTCTTCTTCGGCGCGTGGAAGTCGATGGTCTCGACGGTCGCGCCCTTGTCCTCGCCCTTGGAACGGTACGGGAACACGGATTCGATGCCGGACTCCCAAGCTTCCTGCACAGCGTCCAGGTCCAGCGTCTCGCCGGCGGCCTTGAACACGTACTCGGAGGTGGTGGTGCCGATTTCGCCGATCTCGACCAAATTGGAGACGGCCGGAAGCTTGGCATCGTCCGCCAGCTCGACGATGAACGAACCGTATGCCGGGGTGAACAGGTCGTCCACGGCGATGCTGTTGTTCAGGGTCACGCCGATGCGGTTGCCGAGCGTCATCTTGAACAGGGCTTCGGCGGTGGCGCCATAGCCCGGCGTGGAGACGGCCAGGGCATCGTGGAAGTCGGTGAGCTCCTCGATCACGGAGAACGCCTCAAGCAGCGCATCCTTGTCCGGGGTCAGACCGTCGGCCAGGTAGCGCGGTGCGATGCGCACGATACGGTGATCGGCGTCCTTGAACTCGGGGGAGGTGGCGCGCTTCATGTTGCCCACGGCCACGGCGAAGGAGATCAGCGTCGGCGGCACGTCGAGATCCTCGAACGAACCGGACATGGAGTCCTTGCCGCCGATGGCGCCGGCGCCCAGGTCCACCTGGGCCATCAGCGCGCCGAGCACGGCGGCCGCCGGCTTGCCCCAGCGTTCCGGCTCGTCGCGCAGCTTCTCGAAGTACTCCTGGAAGCTCAGGTAGGCCTTCTCATGCTCGAAGCCGGCTGCGACCAGCTTGGCCAGCGACTCGACCACGGACAGGTAGGCGCCGGTGAACTGGTTCTTGGACATGATGTACGGGTTGAAGCCCCACGCCATCGCCGAGGCGGTGGTGGTCTCGCCGAACACCGGCAGCTTGGCGACCATGGCCATGTTCGGGGTGAGCTGACGCTTGCCGCCGAACGGCATGAGCACGGTGCCCGCGCCAATGGTGGAGTCGAAGCGCTCCGAAAGGCCCTTGTTGGAGGCCACGTTGATGTCGGTGACCAGCTCGTTCATGCGCTCGGCCAGCGTGCCCTCGCCCCACGGGGTCTCGTAGGACTGCTGTGCCTCGACATGCACGGTCTGGTGCTTGGAAGCGCCGTTGGAGGCCAGGAACTCACGGGACAGATTCACGATCTTGTCGCCGTTCCAGGTCATCACCATGCGCGGGTCCTCGGTCACGGTGGCGATCACCGTGGCTTCGAGGTTCTCTTCGCGGGCGTAGGCCAGGAACTCGTCCACGTCCTCGGCGGCCACGTCCACGGCCATGCGCTCCTGGGATTCGGAGATGGCCAGCTCGGTGCCGTCCAGGCCCTCGTACTTTTTGGGCACGGTGTTGAGGTCCACGAACAGGCCGTCGGCCAACTCGCCGACCGCCACGGACACGCCACCCGCGCCGAAGTCGTTGCAGCGCTTGATCAGACGGCAGGCATCGCCGCGGCGGAACAGACGCTGCAGCTTGCGCTCCACCGGAGCGTTACCCTTCTGCACCTCGGCGCCGTCGAGTTCGAGCGATTCCACGTTATGCGCCTTGGACGAACCGGTGGCGCCACCGATGCCGTCACGGCCGGTGCGGCCGCCCAAGAGGATGATCTTGTCGCCGGGGGCCGGGGTTTCGCGGCGCACATGGTCGGCCGGGGTGGCGGCCACGACCGCACCCACCTCCATGCGCTTGGCCACGTAGCCGGGGTGGTAGATCTCGTCGACCTGACCGGTGGCCAGACCGATCTGGTTGCCGTAGGAGCTGTAGCCGGCTGCGGCGGTGGTCACGAGCTTGCGCTGGGGGAGCTTGCCTTCCAGCGTCTCGGAGACCGGCACGGTCGGGTCCGCGGCGCCGGTGACGCGCATCGCCTGATACACGTAGGAGCGGCCGGACAGAGGATCGCGGATGCAGCCGCCGATGCAGGTGGCCGCGCCGCCGAACGGTTCGATTTCGGTGGGGTGGTTGTGGGTCTCGTTCTTGAACAGGAACAGCCAGTCCTCGTCGTGGCCGTTCACGTCAACCTTGACCTTGACGGTGCAGGCGTTGATTTCCTCGGACTCGTCGAGGCCTGTAAGGATGCCGTTCTTCTTGAGCCATTTGGCGCCGATGGTGCCCATGTCCATGAGGCAGACGGGCTTGGCATCGCGGCCGAGCTCGTGGCGCATCGCCAGATAACGCTCGAAGGCGGCCTTGACGGTGGCGTCATCGATGGTCACTTCGTCCAGCTCAGTGCCGAACGTGGTGTGACGGCAGTGGTCGGACCAGTAGGTGTCGATCACCTTGATCTCGGTGATGGTGGGTTCGCGGCCCTCCTCGCTGAAGTACTTCTGGCAGAATTCGAGGTCGGCCAGGTCCATGGCCAGACCGCGCTCGTCGATGAACCGCTGACCGGCCTCGGCGTCCATCTCGTTGAATCCCGTGAGCGTCTCGACCTTGCCGGGCACCGGCACCTGGGTCTTCAGGGTTTCCTTGGTCTCCAGGCTGGCCTCGCGGGCCTCGACCGGGTTGATTACGTAATGCTTGATGGTGTCCACGTCGGCGTCGGTCAGGTCACCTTCCAGCGCGTACAGCTTGGCGGAGCGGACCGTCGGGCGCTCGCCCTGGGAGATGAGCTGGATGCATTCGGCGGCGGAGTCGGCGCGCTGGTCGAACTGACCAGGCAGGAACTCGGTGGCGAAGACCTTGGCTCCGGCGAAGTCGGGCAGGTCGTAGGCCACATTGTCCACCTGGGGTTCGCTGAACACGGTGGGCACGGTCTGGTCGAACAGTTCCTGGGAGATGCCTTCGACGTCATAGCGGTTCACGATGCGCAGGGCCTTGAGGCCGTTCAGTCCGAGGATTGTGCGCAGTTCGCCCGCAAGCTGCTGGGCTTCGACATCAAAGCCGGGCTTCTTTTCCACGTACACGCGAAAAACCATGGAAATCCTTTCTTGAAATTATTGAAAAATTGAAGAAGTGCGGTAAAAGAACTTGGCTCCCCTCTCTGAGGGGAGCTGTCAGCGGAGCTGACTGAGGAGAGTTGTCATGGCGGTGAACGTCTTGACCTCCCCTCAGTCGCCTATCGGCGACAGCTCCCCTCAGAGAGGGGAGCCAGCTGTATGTTCTGCTACCTGCACCTAAACGACTTATTCGGCGACTTCGATGCCTTCGGACTTGGCGAGTTCGGCGAGGCGCTCCTCGATCTCTTCGTAGGCCGGGATGATGCTGCCGAGACCACGGCGGAACAGGTCCTTGTCAAGGTGCTCGACCTTGCCGGAGTGGTCCTTCTGGTCCCACAGACGGCAGGAATCCGGGGTGATCTCGTCGGCCAACAGCAGCGTGCCGTCGGTGGCGCGGCCCATTTCGATCTTGAAGTCGACCAGCTTGACGTCGATCTTGGCGAAGATCTCGATCAGGGCCTCGTTGATCTTGCGGGCCAGCGGGGCGATCTCGGCGAGATCCTCGCGAGTGCATACGTCGAGGGCCACCAGGTCATCGTCGTTGACGAACGGATCGTGCAGATCATCGTTCTTCAGGAAGTACTCAAGCACCGGCTCCTTGAGCGGCAGCCCTTCCTCCACGCCCAGACGGGAGCAGAAGTGGCCGGCGGCCACGTTGCGCAGCACGATCTCCAACGGGAACATGTTCACCTTGCGCACCAGCTGGCCGGTGTCGTTCACTCGCTTGATGAGGTGGCTGTCGATACCGCGCTTCTTGAGCAGGTCGAAGATGATGGTGGTGATGAGGTTGTTCAGGCGGCCTTTGCCGGTGAAGTCTTCCTTCTTTTCACCATCGCCAGCGGTGGCGGTGTTCTTGTATTCGACCCACAGAACCTCTGGATCGTCGGTTGCGTACAGTTGCTTGGCCTTGCCCTCGTAGAGCTTTTCCAGCTTCTCCATGACTCACCTTTCAGGAGTGGAATTTCTGGGTGAACTAACGGTAAAAGGGTACCAATCGAGGGCTACAACAACACTCAGCATGACGCTACGATGCGGTCAGCGCATCATACGTCGCTGCATCGAACGGCCATACGCTGTTGGGATGGCGGAGGCGGACGGTATTGGTCCGACAATCGACTCATTGCCGGTCGCATAGTCGTTCGGCGTAACAGTATCTACGCAAGCGCGCGGACACTCAGGTGTTCGTCAATAGACAAAACGTGAGTGTACGGCCGCGCACGCACGATAATGGGAGTGACGAAATGGTGCAAGGAGGTTCGTCATGATCGATCATATTGGTTTGTTTGTTTCCGACGCCGCACAGTACGCGGATTTCTACGAGAAGCTGCTGGCCCCGCTGGGTTACGTCAAGAAAGTGGCGTACCCGACCGCCGTGTGCTTTGCCAATGACGAGGATGGCGACAGCGTTTGGCTGGAGTCTCCGAAGGACGGCAACCCGGTGGTGCCGTCTCATGTGGCGTTCCGCGCCAAGGATGAGGACGCCGTCAAGGCGTTCCATGAGGCCGGTCTCGCCTCTGGCGGTACCGACAACGGCGCTCCGGGCCCGCGCCCGAACTATGGCCCCACGTATTACGCCGCGTTCATCCACGACCCGGACGGCAATAATATTGAGGCCATGCTGAGCTGATCAGGCCGTGGACTACTCCACGGTAATCGTCAACGCATCGGCAACACGGCCGGCCTTGGCACGGGCGTCGGCTTCGGACTCGCCGACGGCCAGTGCCACGGCCATACGACGGTGGCCATGCACTTCGGGCTTGGCAAAAATGCGCAGGTCCGTGCCGGGTCCGGCCAGAGCAGCGGCCACATCGGTGAACTCGGCCTCACCGTCGCCGGCCACCACAATCGCATGGCTTGCCGCCACCGAGCCGGCCGGAATCGTGAGCGCCACATGTTCGGGGGTGATCGGCAGGCCGAGAATCGCGCGGGCGTGCAGCGCGAACTCGCTCAGACGCTGGGAGGTCATCGTCACCATACCGGTATCGTGAGGACGGGGGGAGACCTCGTTGAACAGAATCGAGCCGTCGGTGAGCACGAACAGCTCCACGCCGAATACGCCCCAACCGGTTTCGCCGGTCGCCTGAGCCTTGGCCACCAAGCCTTCAACGGCGGTACGTGCGATGTCGCGCGCCCGCTCGGCCTCGCCATCGGGCTCGGTAGCCGGCTGCCAGGACTCGCGGTAATCGCCGGACTCCTGACGTTGGCCGATCGGCGCGCACGTCACAATGCCGGCGGACGAAGAAACGGTCAGTACCGTCAGCTCACGCTCCAGCGGGGCAAGCGCCTCAACGATCACGCGCGACACATCGCCCTCATCGGCGGCGCGGCGGCCCTCCTGCGCTTCGGTCCAAGCGGCATCGATGGCGTCGGCGGAACGCACCACCGACTGGCCGTGACCAGACGAGCTCATCACCGGCTTGACCACGCACGGATAGCCGACTTCCGAAGCTCCGGCGTGCAGCTCTTCCAGCGAGCCGGCAAAACGATACGGTGTGGTCGGCAAGCCCAATTCTTCGTGGGCCAGTACGCGCAGACGCTCCCGATCCATGCAAATCGCGGCGATTTCGGCGCTCGGCACCACCTGGGCGCCCGCGGCCGCAGCACCGGCCAGCACATCGGTGGCGATGGCCTCTACCTCGGGCACGATGATGTCCGGCTTGATTTCATCGAACAATGCCTGCAATTCGGCGGCATTCGCCATATCCAACGCGCGGTATTCATGCGCCACCTGCTGGGCCGGAGCGCCGGCATAGGAGTCAGCAGCACACACCCATGCGCCCAGTCGCATGAGTTCAAGTGTGACCTCCTTGCCCAGCTCGCCAGCGCCCAAAAACAGCACGCGGGTGGGGTGCTTGCCCAGCGGTGTGCCCAGCGGGCGGTTGGCTGTGCGAGTTGCGGGGGGGACGGCGGAAGTCTCGGCGGGAATTGCGGGAGAGGAGGCGGAAGTCACGGCAGTATTCACGGCGTTTTCAGTCATACCCACATTCTGCCATGACGCGATGATTTCGGTATGTCGCGTGAGCGGAGTGCCTCGCGCGGCCAAAATTACGGGCGGAATATCCGGCTTCATGGGGCGGTAATGAGTCCATGGGGCGGTTTGTTGGTTTTGTGAAACCGCGGAATTAAGCCGTTTTGCCTTACCGCCCCATGGGAATTTCACCGCCCCATGGGGTAAATACCGCCCCATGGGCAGGTTACCGCCCCATGAAGATTCAGATGCCCGTAACCCGCCATAAATACTGCGTATAGACACGCCATTGCGTGTGTAACAGAGCCGTCGTACCTTAGCAATCACCGGCCGATGAAGTATGGGGCGGTCGGGCCAACATTTTTGGATGCGACATATAGCGAATAGCGGCGTGTCGGTTCCGGCGTTTCAGGCTACAAGCCGGCACGCCGGCAATAGTCGAAGGGGGAGGGCGACATGCCGACGTCGAACGCGGCTCTGATTTCTCGACGGGCGGCTAGTCTGCCCGGCAATCCTTTTGCTGAGGCGGACGCACGCGCTGCAGCAGCCGTCGCCGCTGGCAAGGATATCATCGACTTGAGCAAAGGGAATCCCGATGGCTGGCCGCCATCCTTTGTACAGGACGCGCTTTCTCACGCTTCCCACAATCCTTCCCTGTTCCGGTACCCGCCATTTGATGGGCTTCCGGAATATCTGAATGCGATTGCCGGCTGGTATTCGCGCCAGCACAACGTCACCGTGGACCCCGCCACCCAGCTGCTGGCGACTTCCGGCTCGTCCGTCGGCATAACCACCGTCATCCAGGCGCTGGTCGATCCGGGAGATACGGTGGTGGCGGTCGACCCGTATTACCCGCAGTACGAGGGCTCAACAGTAGTGGCCGGTGGCCAGTTCGAGGCGATTCCCGCTGACCCGAGCCGCGGATTCCTGCCCGACTTGGATGCGGTGGACCCAGCGCTATGGACTCGCGCCAAACTGCTGATTCTGAACTATCCCAACAATCCGACCGGCGCGGCCGCAACACCCGAACTGTATGAGACGGCCATGCGCCTGGCCAAGCAATACGGATTCATCGTACTTAACGATTTCGCCTATGCGGGGCTCGAATTCGGCGACGTGCGCTCGCTGAGCCTGCTGGAGACTCCGGGCGCGCTGGACGTGGCGCTGGAACTTGGCTCGCTGTCCAAGATGTATATGGTGGCCGGCTGGCGCGGTGGATTCGTGGCGGGCAACGCCGAAGTCCTCTCTGCCGTCAAAGCCGTACACCGGCAGACTGCGGTGTTGGCTTCCAGCGTTATTCAGCAGGCCGGTGCGGTGGCGCTGGAATCCGATCAGAGCACGGTGAAGCTGCTGGCTGTGCAATATCAGCATCGTTTTGAAGTGGTGCGTGACGGGTTTACCCAGGCTGGTCTGCCGGTGGCCGAGGCCCAAGGCGGCCTGTTCGCGTGGGCGCGCGTGCCGGTGCGGTGGCATGGCGATTCCGCCGCATTCGTGGATTGGCTGCTCAACACGGCCGGCGTGGCGCTGATGCCGGGGGTCTGCTTCGGTCAGGCGGGCGAAGGCTGGGTGCGCATCAGTCTGCTCAAGCACACCGCCGAGTTGTTCCAGGCCGTGGCCCGCGCCGATCGTGCGCTGCGAAGCGCGTGATTCAATATTGGGCAAAATGCGGCAGCCCATACCATTTCACACGCGTTCAGGCAGCGCGGCCGACGCCATTGCCGCGCGGTGGTTTAGGATGAGGCAATGCGCGAAAACGGGATTGAAGAGAGCATTGATCGTCCGCTGACTATCGCTCTTGTGGTCGATACGGTGGGCAATCAGGGCAACGGCACCTCCAATTCGGCCTTGCAATGGGCTGCGGAATTGGAGCGGCAAGGCCATCATGTGAGGCTTGTCGGTATAGGGGCGCCCGAATATCCGGCGCGCGTGAATAAGGTGCCGCTCGTCTCGTGGGTGGCCGCCAAGCAGCTCATGCAATTCGCCGAACCCAGCGACACGTTGTTCCGCACCGCCTTCCAAGGCGTGGATGTGGTGCATATCTATATGCCGTTCAAATTCGGCCGTCGTGCCGCTAAAGTCGCCCACCAAATGGGCATTCCCGTGACTGCCGGATTCCACCTGCAGCCGGAGAACGTGCTGTATTCGGCCGGCCCGCTACGTCGCATTCCCGGTATTTCCAGCTTCCTGTACTGGCTGTTCAAGCACTGGCTGTACAAGCACATTGACCACATCCATGTGCCCACCGAAATGACCGCGAGCCTGTTGCGCGCGCACGGGTATAAAGCCGAGTTGCACGTGATTTCCAATGGTTATTCACCGGTGTATTCGCCGAAGAAGCCGGCCGATCCGGATGCCTCGGCTCCCGTGCCGTTCCGTGTCGTCGCTTCCGGCCGACTGGCCAGCGAGAAAGATCAGATTACGCTGATCAAGGCGGTGTCGATGTCCCGCCACGCCGGCGATATTCAGCTGGTGATCGCCGGTACTGGGCCGCTCAAGCAGTATCTCAAGTTCCGCGCCGGGCGTTTGCTGGCGCGCAAGGCCGATATCGGATTCCACAAGCACGCCGATATGCCCGATTTGTTGCGTTCGGGCGATTTGTTCGTGCATTGTTCGATTGCCGACATCGAATCGGTGAGCGTGATCGAGGCGATGGCGTGCGGATTGGTGCCGGTGATCGCCGCGTCCGAATTGTCGGCGGCCGGCCAGTTCGCGCTGATCGATGAGTCGTTGTTCCCCGTGCGGGACGCGGCCCTGCTGGCCCGACGCATCGATTGGTGGATCGCACATCAGGCCGAGCGCGCCGAATGGGGCGAGAAATACGCCGAATACACCAAGGCGCATTATTCCGTGGAAGCCTCGGTCCACAAGTTCGTGGATATGGAACGCAAGGCGATAGGGGAGTAGGAGCCTTCTCGTTTGCGGAGAGGTCTTTCCCTCAGTCCGCCTGCGGCGGCCAGCTCCCTCATCGGCGGGAGCTACGAAAAAACCTCCCTCTGATGAGGGAGGTGGCATCGCGAAGCGATGACGGAGAGAGAGATTAGCGAAGGGTTTTACAACACCTCAATAAGCTGATCGACCTCTTCATGCGTGGTGGCCCAGCTGGTGCAGATGCGCATCACGGTATGCGTGTCGTCGGCCTTCTCGGTAAAGCCGAGCTTGACCTCGCGCTCCAGACGGTCGATGGTCGGCTGATCCATCGTCACGAAAATCTGGTTGGTGGGCGCTTCGAAAGTGAGCATGTAGCCCTTGGCGCGCAGGGCCTCGCGAATACGATCGGCCGCCTCATTGGCGCTGCGGGCAATCTTGAAATACAGGTTGTCGGTGAATAAGGCGTCAAACTGCGCGCCCAGCACGAAGCCCTTGGCCAGCAAGGCGCCGTGCTGCTTGATGCGGGTCAGGAAGTGCTTCGGCGTGTTGTGCTTGGTAAACACCACGGCCTCGCCGAACAGCGCACCCACCTTGGTACCGCCGATGTAGAACACGTCGGCGATGGTCGCCAGATCCGTGAGCGTCATGTCGGAACCAGTGGCGGTCAGCGCGTAGCCGAGTCGCGCGCCATCCACGAACAGCGGCATATCGTACTTATGCGCCACATCGGCGATAGCCTGCAGTTCGGCTTTGGAGTAGATGGTGCCATATTCGGTGCTTTGCGAGACGTACACGGATCCAGGGAACACCATGTGCTCGTAGTTGCCGTCCGCATAGAAGGTCTTGCAGAACTCGTCCAGTTCGGTTGGATCCATTTTGCCGTTGTGCTGGGGAATCGTAAGCACCTTGTGGCCCGAGAACTCGATGGCGCCGGCCTCGTGCACGTTCGGATGGCCGGAGGCGACCGCGACCACGCCTGCATACGCCGGGGTGATGGTGTCGATGACGACCTGGTTGGTCTGCGTGCCGCCGACGAGGAACCACACATCCGCGTCCGGCTGGCCGCAGGCCTCGCGGATCTTGGCCTTGGCCTGATCGCTCAGTTCGTCGGACCCGTAGCCCGGATACAGATGGTTGTTGGCTTCAGCCACGGCTTCAAGCACTGCGGGATGGGCGGCGCGGGAGTAATCGTTCTCAAAAGACAGCATGACGGACCTTTTGTCCTTATGTTCGGTGAATTGGATATGCCCGAGTGTACAACGCGGTGGTTCCCTGCAGGAGCGGGGAATTCAGGAAAAACAAAACCCTTCCGCGAACGGAAGGGTTTTACTGGGGTGGCCAACGCGGCTCGAACGCGCGACCTTCTGAACCACAATCAGATGCTCTACCAACTGAGCTATGGCCACCATAGTGCCGTATTCAGCAAGCTGAATTCGCACAACAGGTGAATACTATACACAACTTTTCGGATGTGTGCTCATCGGTGTGTCGCGATGGAATCAAGTGGTTGGTTTCATTCTTGGGGCCAGGCTGTGGGCTGTCTCAAATGGTGGGATGTGGACGAGTGGGTCTTGTGCAGCGATTGATGAAAAGTCAGGGCACACAACGGCGTGATGGTGCGACTGGGGATTGCAGAGATGATTACGTGAGCGTTCACAATGTGAGCATTATGTTTCATATCAACCGCGACCCGCCTAGTTTCATGCGATGTTACCTACACCGAACAAGGGAAGAGAAACACCATGGAAAAGGTTAAAGCCTTTGCAGATTGGCTGACCAAGTGGTTTACGGTCATCGTCATCGTCTGGGCCGTCTTCAACTACTTCGTGCCGGCCGCCAGCCTGTGGGGCAAGGCGTACACCGGCTACATGCTGGGCATCGTGCTGTTCGGCATGGGTCTGACCCTGACGCTGGACGATTTCAAGCGCATCCTCACCCAGCCGATGATGGTCATCGTCGGCACGGTGGCCCATTTCGTCATCATGCCGCTCGTCGCCGTGGCCCTGTGCGCGGTCTTCCACCTGTCCGGCCCGCTGGCCGTGGGCGTGATTCTCGTCGGCTGCTGCCCGTCCGGCACCTCCTCCAACGTGATGAGCTACCTGTCCCGTGGTGACGTGGCCCTCGATGTCTCCATCGGCATCCTCTCCACCCTGTGCGCCCCGTTCATGATTCCGCTGCTGATGCAGCTGCTGGCCTCCCAGTATGTGAGCGTGCCGGTCGAATCCCTGTTCCTCAATGCCGTCAAGGTGGTGCTTTTCCCGATTGCCCTCGGCGTGATCTGCCACATGGTCTTCGGCAAGAAGATCGAGAAGGTCACCGTGGCCCTGCCGATCGTGTCTCAGGTGGCCATCCTGCTGATCATCGGCGTGGTCGTCGCCGCCAACGGTCCGAAGCTGTTCGTGGCCAGCTCCCTGATGGCCATCCCGGTGGTCATCCTGCATAATCTGTGCGGCTACTCGCTGGGCTTCGGCTTCTCGAAGCTGATGTACAAGATCTACCCGAAGGGCTTCCGCTACGCACAGCAGAAAGCCATCACCTTCGAGGTCGGCATGCAGGACTCCGCCCTGGGCGCCACGCTGGCCCTGACCTCCTTCGCGTCCAACCCGCTCGCCGCCGTGCCGTCCACGTTCTTCTCCGTGTGGCACAACATTTCCGGCTCCATCCTGTCCAGCTGGTGGCGCAACCATGATGACCGGCATGAGATTCATTGGGATTCCGACAACGGCGAGAAGGGCTCCGCGGCGAACGTCGTCGACGCGGCCCGTCCGTCCGATGCCGCCAAGACCGCCCCGTCCGTCGCCTGAGAAGGCCGTCGCCCGGCGCGGCGAAGTCGGCGGGCCGGGCGTTCGCGGCGTGTCCGCCGGTAGGGTGGTCTCGTGTTTATGTTCAATGTTTTTTCGGCAAAAGTGCATCAAGTTAGGGCTATGAAATATCTCGTCTGCAGATGTTCACAAAACCTAGTACGAACGGCAGAACTATCCAGAAAATCACTGAAACAACAATCTGAGAATAAGTTTGAGGGGTTAGACCGGCTACAAAAATTGAAGACGAGTGTCCCAGCGAAATCCATCTAGCATATTCTGATATGGAATTTATCTGCGATAGCATCACTGTGACCGGAGGAATGATGAAATACAATGAGATTGAAATTACGGTAGATTGCGAGAATAAAGCCATAGCGAGCCCCAGACCCATATTCACCAACAACGGTAGCGCAAGAGTTAGAAAGCCCGATAGTGAAGCTTTCCAATCTAGACTAAAATGATGAATACTCGATGTAGTAACTGAAACAATCAATGTTAATAGTAATGAAGCGGCAAAACTAGCTGAGAAAATCAAGACCGCTACCACAGTTTTAGCAATCACAATTCGAGACCGCTTGGGAACCTGCGTAAAAGTTACTAGCGCACTATCCTTATCCCACTCCTCACAAACCAAAAGAATGATTAGGAGTGGGCTTATAGTGATTAGGGGACTCGCCACCTGTTTGAAAGGTATGTACCAAGACTCCCCAGCTTCCAGCAATACAGCCGACCAAATGCTCATTCCAACGGTCAACAGCAAGGTGACCAAGGTTATAGCTATGCTCGCACGAGTACCAAAAGCTTTCCTCAGTTCAGATTTTATAATGCCTGACATCTTTGAATCTGAAACAGGTTTGACATAATCATTAAGATTATTAGCCATTGTTAACCACACTTCCCCGAGAGACACTCGCGGTTTGTTCCAAATAGAACTCTTCTAAGCCTTTACCAGCCCCCTTTAGATCACTAATTGACACCGACCCAATTATCTGCCCCTTACCGACTAAAACAACACTGTCAGCAATTTTCTCCATCTCACCTAACAAGTGTGAACTTAGGAAAACAGTTCCCCCAGCTTGGGTAAAGTCTCTAAGGAAGCTCCGCATCCAATGAATTCCCTCTAGATCCAAACCATTCATCGGCTCATCCAGAATAAGAAGCTCTGGCTCGGGCAATATGGCGAGAGCCAACGCTAGACGCTGTCTCATTCCCAAAGAGTAGGTACCGATCCGCCGCCTGCTCTCGGCGCTTGTCAGTCCACAAGACTCCAAAGCAAACTCAATCTTGGAAGACGCTATGCCGAGAACATCTGCCGCTGCGAGCAATATACTACGCCCGGTTCTACCTGGATGTTGCTTTGATGCATCCAAAACTGAGCCAATTCGACGCGCAGGATTCTGGAGTTTGGAGTAGTCGGTTCCAAACACACTGGCCGACCCTTTCGAGGGTTTTGTTAGCCCCAGTATGCAACGCATCGTGGTAGATTTGCCTGCGCCGTTAGGACCAACAAATCCAGTAACTGAGCCTTGAGGGACCTCGAAAGACATATCGCGAATTGCGCACACTTTCCCATAGTAGGGGGTGCGGATGTTTTTTTGGACGGTCAGGCGGCCAGTCCAAGACTTCTGCGGTATTGCACGGGGCTCATCCAGTCCAGTGACTTCTTGATCCTGGTTTCATTGTAGTGGGTCAGGTAGGCGGCCAGGCGTTCGCGGAACTCCTCGTAGCCCACGCCCCTCCAGTCCCGCCCGTAGAATAACTCGTTCTTGAGCCTGCCGAAGAACCCCTCGGCGGCCGCGTTGTCCGGGCTGCATCCCTTGGCGCTCATCGACCGGATCAGCCCGTGCTCCTCGCAGATGCGGATCCATTCGTCCCACCGGTAGTGGCAGCCGCGGTCGGAATGGATGATTGGATGTTCCCCGTCCCTGAGCGTGGCGACCGCGTCAAGGAGCATCCGGTTCGCCATGTCGGCGTTCGGGGAGCGCGACAAGGTCCAGGAGACCACCATCCCGTCGAAGCAGTCGACCACCGGGGAAAGCCAGCACTTGTACCCGTCCATGGTGAACTGGGTGACGTCCGTGACCCACAGCATGTTCGGCGCGTCGGCGTGGAAGTCCCGCTCCACGAGGTTCGCCGGGGCCTCGCCGATCTCGCCGGCGTAGGAGCTCCACCGCTTCGGCCGCTTCAGGTACACGGGCCGCATGGCCCCCTCGCGCATGATCCGCCTGACGACCTTCTCCGAGACGACGATCGGGTCGGACTCGTCAAGGCGCAGCATGCGGTGGATGGTCCGGTATCCCCATGCGCGCCCACCCTGCTCGAACAGGCCGGCGACGCGGGCCCGCAGCACGGCGTACCTGTCGCCCGCGGCGATCGCGCCGCGCTCGTAATAGTAGGTGCTGCGTTTCAGCCCCACGGCCTTCAGACAGGCCGCCAGGCCGAATTCACCCCTGATCGCGTCGACGACCCGCGTCCTCTCCCTGTTCGTCAGCATGGACGGGTCGAGGCGCGGGTCGTCGGCTTTTAAAACATCGATCGTCTCCCGCATCACCGCGTTCTCCAGCCGCAGGACCTCCACCTGCCGGCGCAGCTCCTCCACGTCATCGCCGGCCGCGGGCATCGGTTCGGCCGGCATCGGCGCGTTTCTCCTGTCCATCAGTCCCAGTATCCCCTCGCTCCGGTAGCGGCGCATCCACTGGTACACGCTCGTCGGCGTGCAACCCGCGTCGCGCGCCACGCGGGCGAGGGGCTCGCCCTCGAGCGCGCGTCTGGCCGCATTCGTCTTGCATTCCAGCGTATACGAACGCCTGCACGCGCCCGTGTAACGCGGGTCCTCGCGAACCCATTTCACCAGCGCGCCCTCGGACGGGTAACCAAGCTCGGCAATGACCTTCCTGATGGTCATGCCCTCCGTGAAATACAGGTCAACGGCCCTGCGCCGATCCTCCATCGAAAACATGCGGACTCCAATCCGGACGCCCAAGCGTCCAACTTTCCGTCCGCATCCCCGTACTTAGACAACGAGTCCACTTTAATAACCCATGGTCGCTCATCCATCACTTTTCTCCATCCTTATTGCTCCGCCGTACAGACAAATAAAGTACGAATCCGAAAATGGCGGCCACGACTATGCCGATTCCCCTATCATACCAAGCGCTTCCAGTTGAACGTCCCGTTGTCTAATTGAAAGTGCAACACCCGTTGGATTGGAGATTGTCTGGAAAACCAGTCCGAGGGGATGTCGCACCCATGGGGAAAGCATGTTCGCACCTGTCGGAAGAGGAGTGTATGTGATCGAATAAAGGTGTTCGGCGTCGGCACTTGTTTCTGTACACCGTGAGCGTTCAATTTGGACATCGCCGGCGGTGACGGTGCCGGTGGAATAAGAACACCGGCATCGTCTGGTTCCTTGATGGATTCCCGAGTGCCCGTCAACCAAACCGATGGTTCTCGGGAGGAAAGGAAATGACGACACCGGTGTGTGTCCGACGGCGTATCAGGCAGCTCGACCGCCAAGGCCTGAGCCACAAGGAGATATCACGAAGGCTTGGCGTATCGCGCACGACCGTGGTCAGGTACGCCAACCATGGGGATTATTCACCCGAATCGTCGGACGGCGCTCGCGCGGGTGGATCGCTGGTTGATGACGGGTACGCGGCCGTCGTGGACGGATGGCCGGCCGCCGGCCTGCGCATGCCGGTCAAGCAACGCCATACCGCGACCCGCGTGTACGAGCGGCTTGTGGGGGAATGCGGGTTCACGGGCCCGTACTCGTTGGTGCAGCGCCGGGTCAGGCGTTGGAGGCGGGGGCATCGAGCGCGGTCGGACGGCTTCGCCGAATCGAAGTGGGCGCCGGGAAGCGCGCAGGTCGATTTCGGCCAGGCCCGGGCCGTGGTCGCTGGCGTGGAACGGGTCGTGCATTTCCTGGCGGTGTCGTTCCCGTGTTCGAACATGCGCCGGGTGGCGGCATTGCCGGGCGAGACCGCGGAATGCGTGTGCCGGGGTCTGCCGGAGGTGTTCGAGAGGACGGGCATGGCGCCCGGGGTCGTGGTGTTCGACAACGCCGTCGGCGTGGGCCACCGCAACGCCGACGGCACGGCCGCCCGGACCCGTCTGTTCTCCCTGTTCCGCGCGCGCTACGGGTTCGGGCCCCGGTTCCGCGACCCGTATTCCGGCCACGGGAAGGGCGGCGTGGAGAACGCGGTCGGCTTTCGCGGGGCGCGACCCGATGGTGCCGATGCCGTCGGCCGAGGGCTTCCGGGCGTCGGTCCACGTGTGGCTCGACGACATCCGCGTCGTGGCCGCCGAATGCGGGTTCGCGGCCATCGTCAAAGCGGTGGAGACCGTCATCGACGCCGGACGGACCATCGACCGGGCCGCAATCGCCACATGCGCCCGACGTGTCCTCGAGGGCAAGGGCTCCTCGGGCGGCCAGGATCCGAAACACCATGACGAATACATGGAGGGACGGGCATGAGCGCACACGACGGCCAGCCGCGCAAGCGCGGCGGCGGAGTGGTCGACAAGGCCACACCCGGACAGGTCATGACCTTGGCGCGCAACCCGCCATTGACCCACAGCGTGCCGCGCGACGCCATCGAGAACGCGACCCCGGGCCAGCTCGGCTTCCTGGCCAACCTGTTCGAGGCCGGGAACGCCAGCCGGGCCGGATCCAAACGGCGGCGGCTGCCCGGACGGGCCGGCTTCCCCCGGAACAAGACCCTGGACGGCTACGACCGGGGGCATGGCCTCGTTCCCCGCCGACCGGGGCCGCGAGCAGCTGGAAAGCCTGGAGTCCGTCGAACGGGCCGAGGACCTCGTGCTCCACGGCGACGTGGGCCGCGGCAAGACCCACCTGGCCATCGCGATCGGCGTGCGCGCCTGTCAGCGCATGTTTCCCGTCATGTTCTTCACCGCCTCGAGCCTGGTCATGCGGCTGAGGAAGGCCAGGGACGAGAACCGTCTCGACCAAGAGCCTAAGGCGATCGGCGGGGCCGGGCTGGTCATCATCGACGAGCTCGGCTGCCTGCCCATCGACATCGACGGGGCCGGGCTCCTGTTCCAGGCCGGCGCGGACGGCTACGGGACCCGCGGCGTCGTCTCCGCCTCGAACTTCGGGTCCGGCGGGTGGGGCGACGTGTTCGGCGACGGGGACATGGCCGCCGCGGTCATGGACCGCATCGTGCACCACGGCGGGATCCTCCGCTTCCACGGCGAATCCTACCGGAACAGACACTCCCTCATGAAGTAAGCCAACCAGACAAACAACAAAAAACAAGGAAACAGCCGCCGACGGCGTTCAACTTGAACGCCGAAGGTGTTCAGATTAAGTGCTGAAAGCGTCCACCTCGATTTGACGTTGATAATGGTTATGCCGGTTTCTGATCGGTGATAATGGTGGATGACGGCTTGGGCGGTGACCCCACATTTGACTGACGCCATCGGTTCCGGTGGCTGTCCTTATTTTGATTTGTCCCGCCCATGGCCGCCGACCCGTGGGCCATGGATGCATGACCCCATGGGAGCGTGGCCGCTCCCGTCGGATCCCGCAAGAACCATGGTAGCGTGCCCCGTCAACGTCCTGTCTGCGCCGCAAGCCCCCGGGAGGCATCCGAACACATGGAAAGGAACGACAACGATGACGCCGCCGAACGAAGTGGTGCGGGCCGGGATCGACACCCACACGGACACGCACACCATCGCATTGCTCGACGAGCGGGGCAGGCCGCTGGGCGCCGAGACGTTCACGGCGGACCCGGACGGATACGACAGGCTGATCGGCATGCCGCCCGGGCCGGGCAGGGTCGCGGCCGTGGGCGTGGAGGGCACGAACTCGTTCGGAGCGGCCCTGGCCCGTCGTCTCACTGCCGCCGGATACGAGGTGCGCGAGGTGCCGCGCCCCAGGCGAAGCGTGCGCCGCAGGGACGGCAAGTCCGATCCCCTCGACGCGGTCGCCGCTGCCCGTAGCGTCATGGCCGGCGACGGCACGAGCCTGCCGAAAAGCTCGGACGGCTGGGTCGAGGCACTGCGCCACCTCAACGCGCAGCGATCCCAACTGGTGTCGGCGATGACCGCGATCCCCGATTCGACGAACGGGCTGCTCGCCGCCGCCCCGGAACCCATCAGGGAACGTTACCGGGGGTTGAGGAGCGAGACCCGCATGAACAGGCTCGCCGAATGCAGACCGGCCGGCGGCCTGGTCGAGCGGAGCGTGCTGGCCGCGCTGAAATCCGCCGCCAAGGCATGGAAGGCGCTCAAACGGCAGGCCGGTCTCCTGGAGGAACGCATGCGCCTGATCCTCGAGGAACACGCCAGGCCGCTGCTCGACATGTACTGCGCGGGCGCCGTCATCGCCGCGACCCTGGCCATCGTCGCCGGGGACAACCCCGAACGCATCCGAAGCGAGGCCGCGTTCGCCAAACTCTGCGGCGTCTGCCCCATCCCCGCGTCCAGCGGCAGGACCAACCGACACAGGCTCAACAAAGGCGGCAACCGGCAGGGCAATATGGCATTGCACCGCATCGCCATCGTCCGCCTGCGATACCACAAGCCGACCCGCGACTACATGGCCAAAAAGACCCGCGAGGGCAAAGGCAAGCTCGAGATCATCCGCTGCGTCAAACGGTTCATCGCCCGCGAGGCATACCGGGCGCTCATCAGCATACGCAACGGCGAGGTCGGACGCGGGACCCCGGCCGAACGCGGCGCCAAGCTGCGCGAACTACGCGTCAGCCGGAACATCACCCAGCAACAGATCGGCGAGGCGCTCTGCGTGCCCTCGAGCCGCATCAGCGAGATCGAACGCGGCGCACGCGACCTTCCCGAACTCGAGCAACGGGCCATCCAGTGGATACACTCGACAACCAACCCAAAACAACACACCCAAACGCTTGACAATGTATAGGAGCATCGAAATACACGGCGCATCCACGGCAGGGCGTTGACGAACGTGTGGTTGCCGACCGCCACGTTGCCGCGCCGACGCGGCAACGGATGCGCGACCCTCATGAACCGGTCAAGCGTGACGTCATACCCCGGCATACACATACGACAATTATCACGCAAAACCTAAATAGCGTAAACACACCCTAGATGGTTAGCGGACCAGTCCCGATCTTTGCTGTTGTCTCGGCTCTAGTCCCAGTGCAGCGGATGGAGGATGCCATGCCGGTATGAATCATCCTGTGCCAGGAAATCAAGGATTCTGTGCGAGTATTCCCGGTCGCCGTTGATACGGTCAACGAGATACATGAGCACAATCAGCGAGTTGCCAACTGATTTGTCTTCGTATGCAAATTCCGGGAACGCCGCCCTCATGTCCTTGAGCACCGCCGGGGTGATCACCATCTCGCGGTTCCACAGGCGAGAGTGATGTGAGCACAGGTTGCGCAGGTAAACCATCGCGTGCACGATTTCCGAGGCACGGCGGCGGTTCTTGCACAATCCCAGCGAGAGCACTGTCTTGGCCACGGCATCCATGTCCAGATGCAACTGGAGCATCTTGGACAAGGTATCGAACGGTAGCACCTCCACCACGGCCCACACCGGTGGCTGCTCGTGCTGGTGGCGGTAGTGGCGGATGCATACTTCGTGGGAACGGGACACCCAGCCCTTGATGTTCGAGATCAGGGCGTCTCGCTTCAACATGCCGTTCGGATACGCGATGTCACGATAGGAATCCGGCTCGTCATAGTTGTAGGCGTCGCCGTTCAGCGCCAGGTTGTAGGCGAGGCGCGCACGGAGTGTCAGTTCCAGACGCGAGGTGCCCTCAAGGATAAGGCGGCGGAACTGGTCGTCCAGCATAAAGGGAGTAAGGAAATCGGATACCTTCGCACCTGGTCGGAAATCATTGTCACCGTTCGCCGGATCCTTCTGGAACGGGCGGAAATACGCGGACAGGCGATAGTAGTTATTGTCCAACAGGATGCCTGGCATGTCGGGCACATCGATGGTCAGGCCGCGCTGCTTGAGCAGTTCGATCATCTCGAACACCGACTTGGCCTGCTTACGCACCTCTCCGCCTCCCATGGATAAAACAAGAGCCCCCGGATTTGAGCACTGTTAGGAGGCTTGGAGGCTACTGTTGACATAAACAGTATATCAACCGGTGCACAGAAGCAAGTGGCCCGTTGTCTAAATGAAAGTGCAACGCCCGTTGGATTGGAGATCGTCCGGATAACCAGTCCGAAGGGATGTCGCACCCATGGGAGAAGTATATTCGCACCTGTCGGAAGAGGAACTCCAGGTCATCCGGATCGAGGTTGGCAACGGCACGGGCGTCAGGAAGATGGCCCGTTTGCCGGGACGCAGCCCGTCCAGCATCAGCAGGGAGATCAGGCGCGACACGTGGTTCCCGTCCAACGAGAACGAGTCCTGACGGCCGTACCGGCCGAAGCGTCCGAAGACGGGCCGCTGCTACATCGCCGGCCCCGCGCGGCGCAAGGCCGACCGCAGGCGCGCCAAACCACGCAGACACCACCGCCCGTCATGCGAACGCCTGTGGTCGCGGGTGGCGGCGCGGGCGTGGCGGCGGGAGGACGTCGCGTTTCCCGATTCCCGGACGGGTTCCCATCTCCGAGCGTCCGCCGCCGGCCGGCGCGCGTCGCCGTCACGTGCGACGACGGCGCCGGGTTCGCCCGTCGCACGCGCCTGCGCGACGGGCCGGGCATGGACACGTGCTTCGCCGACCCATACTCCAGCCGGCGGCGGGGAGGCGACGAGAACTGGAACGGCATGATCCGCCGGTATCCGCCCGAACGCGGCGAGATTCGGATGGGCATGGCCGGGGAACTGCGGGAATTGCAGGATCAACAGCGGTGTTGCACCTCTAAATAGACAACGGGGCTCGCGTTTCGCCAGGGTGGTTTTGGTAGAATCGATGGTGAGGAAAGCGGCAAGGTAGTACGGCAAGGAGGCCGGGCCGCCGGAGGTTCCCATCGTATATGGAAGAGCACGAAGGGCGTGCTGAACGTCAATGGTATGCAGGTGGTATGTGGCGAGAAGAGATATGATGTAACCTCCTGGGCGACGCCCCCGCGCGGCAAGGCTCGCGCGGGGGCGTTCGTCGTCCGAGGACCCGCGCCATCCCTCGGCGCGTCGTTGTCCGGCGGAATCGTAATATAGATATTCGTGTGTGCCAACAGCGCGCCTTATGTGACAGGCGAGCGAGTTGGGATATCCTTCAAACCGCTGATCGCACGCAGTAATGCGCCGACGGGAGGGGCGAAGGCCATCGGGCCGGTGGACTGGGCTATCTTTTCCGATTCGTCGGGTGTCGCCAACAGGCGGATACCAAGCGAGTGTGCTGAAAAGTGTGGGCGCAGTGCGGCGGCCGCACCAAAGCAAGAGAAACCACTGAATCGGAGAATTCAAGTTGCCTACTATCGAACAGCTCGTCCGTAAGGGACGTCAGGCAAAGCCGAAGAAGTCCAAGACTTTGGCCCTGAAGGGCAGCCCGCTGCGTCGCGGCGTGTGCACCCGTGTCTACACCACCACCCCGAGGAAGCCGAACTCGGCTCTGCGTAAGGTCGCCCGTGTGCGCCTGTCCTCGGGCATCGAAGTCACCGCCTACATTCCGGGCGAGGGCCACAACCTGCAGGAGCACTCCATCGTGCTCGTGCGTGGCGGCCGTGTGAAGGATCTCCCGGGTGTGCGTTACCACATCGTGCGCGGCGCGCTCGATACCCAGGGAGTCAAGGACCGTAAGCAGGGTCGTTCCCTGTATGGAGCAAAGAAGGCGAAGTAAGTAATATGTCACGTAAGGGACCTTCCAAGAAGCACGTCGTGCTGCCCGATCCGATCTACGGTTCCACCGTGGTGGCGCAGCTCATCAACAAGATTCTGCTTGACGGCAAGAAGTCGATCGCCGAGGACATCGTCTATTCCGCGCTCGACATGGTCAAGGAGAAGACCGAACAGGAGCCGGTGGCCGTGCTCAAGCGCGCCCTGGACAACATCCGCCCGTCCCTCGAGGTCCGCTCCCGCCGCGTCGGCGGCGCCACCTACCAGGTGCCGGTCGAAGTCAAGCCGAACCGCGCCAACACCCTGTCGCTGCGCTGGCTGACCGACTTCTCCCGCGCCCGTCGTGAGAAGACCATGGCCGAGCGTCTCGCCAACGAGATCCTGGACGCCTCCAACGGCCTCGGCGCTTCTGTCAAGCGCCGCGAGGATACTCATAAGATGGCGGAGGCCAACAAGGCCTTCGCTCATTACCGTTGGTAATCACTCGCCCTGAGCACAAACTAAGGAAAAAGATGGCTGAAGAGATTTCGGACCTCCACGACGTCCGCAATATCGGCATCATGGCTCACATCGATGCCGGCAAGACCACCACTACCGAGCGTATTCTGTTCTACACCGGTAAGAACTACAAGATCGGCGAGACCCACGACGGCGCCTCCACCATGGACTTCATGGCGCAGGAGCAGGAACGTGGCATCACCATCCAGTCCGCCGCCACCACCTGCTTCTGGAGCCGTCAGTCCCACGACACCAAGGACAAGTTCCAGATCAACATCATCGACACCCCCGGCCACGTGGACTTCACGGCCGAGGTCGAGCGCTCCCTGCGCGTGCTCGATGGCGCCGTCGCCGTGTTCGACGGCAAGGAGGGCGTGGAGCCGCAGTCCGAGACCGTGTGGCGTCAGGCTGACAAGTACGGCGTTCCGCGCATCTGCTTCATCAACAAGATGGACAAGCTGGGCGCGAACTTCTACTACTCCGTCGACACCATCAAGGAGAAGCTGGGCGCCGCTCCGATCGTGATGCAGCTGCCGATCGGCGCCGAGAACGACTTCACCGGCGTCGTCGACCTGGTCGAGATGCAGGCCTACGTGTGGAACGGCACCGAGGAGCTCGGCGCCAAGTACGACACCACCGAGATTCCGGACGATCTCAAGGACAAGGCCCAGGAGTACCACGAGAAGCTCGTGGAAGCCGCCGCCGAAGCCGACGACGAACTCATGAACAAGTTCTTCGAGGACGGCGACCTGTCCAAGGAAGACATCCGCGCCGGCGTGCGCAAGCTCACCATCGCCAAGGAAGCCTTCCCGGTCTTCTGCGGCTCCGCCTTCAAGGACAAGGGCGTTCAGCCGATGCTGGACGGCGTCGTCGACTACCTGCCGTCCCCCGAGGACGTGCCGGCCATCAAGGGCTACAAGCCCGGCGACGAGTCCGTCGAGATCGACCGTCACCCGGTCAAGACCGATCCGTTCTCGGCTCTGGTCTTCAAGATCTCCACTCACCCGTTCTACGGCAAGCTCGTGTTCGTGCGCGTCTACTCCGGCTCCGTCGTGCCGGGCGACTCCGTGCTCGACTCCACCCGCGAGAAGAAGGAACGCATCGGCAAGATCTTCCAGATGCACGCCGATAAGGAAAACCCGATGGACCGCGCCGACGCCGGTAACATCTACACCTTCGTGGGCCTGAAGAACGTCACCACCGGCGACACCCTGTGCTCCATCAACGACCCGATCACCCTCGACTCCATGACCTTCCCGGATCCGGTGATCCAGGTGGCCGTCGAGCCGAAGACCAAGGCCGATCAGGAGAAGATGGGCATCGCCCTGTCCAAGCTGGCCGAAGAGGATCCGACCTTCCAGGTCACGACCGACGAAGAGTCCGGCCAGACCCTGATCGCCGGCATGGGCGAGCTCCAGCTCGACATCATCGTCGACCGTATGCGTCGTGAATTCAAGGTCGAGTGCAACCAGGGCAAGCCGCAGGTCGCCTACCGCGAGACCATCCGCAAGGCCGTCATGGACCAGGGCTACACCCACAAGAAGCAGACCGGTGGTTCCGGCCAGTTCGCAAAGGTCCTGATGAACTTCGAGCCGCTCGACACCACCGAGGGCAAGACCTTCGAGTTCGAGAACCAGGTCACCGGCGGCCACATCTCCGGCGAATTCATCGGCCCCATCGAGGCCGGTGTCAAGGAGGCCATGGAATCCGGTATCCTCGCCGGCTTCCCGGTCGTGGGCGTCAAGGCCACCGTCACCGACGGCCAGATGCACCCGGTCGATTCCTCCGAAATGGCCTTCAAGCTCGCGGGCTCCATGTGCTTCAAGGAAGCCGCCCCGAAGGCCAAGCCGGTCATCCTCGAGCCGATCATGAAGGTCGAGGTCCGCACGCCGGAAGAGTACATGGGCGAAGTCATCGGCGATCTGAACCAGCGCCGCGGCAACATCCAGTCCATGACCGACGGCGTCGGCGTCAAGGTCATCGACGCCAAGGTCCCGCTGTCCGAGATGTTCGGCTACATCGGCGACTTGCGTTCCAAGACCCAGGGCCGCGCCATGTTCACCATGGAGATGGACTCCTACGACGAGGTGCCGAAGAGCGTCTCCGAGGAGATCATCAAGGCCCAGCGCGGCGAGTGACACGCGCCACATCATGAAGTGGCCGGTGTCTCCAGTCAGCGGTAGTATCGTATACCGCTGACTGGGTTCTGGCTCTTCAAAGTGGCACATAACCCAGAAACCCAGTAGAATAAGCGAGTCCCTGTGCGAAAGGGCGCAGGAAACTCACGAGACGTCCAGGAGGACAAAAGTAATGGCAAAGGAAAAGTACGAGCGTACTAAGCCGCACGTTAACATCGGTACCATCGGCCACGTCGACCACGGTAAGACTACCCTGACTGCCGCCATCTCCAAGGTGCTGCACGAGGAGTTCCCGGATGTCAACCCGGAGTACGACTTCAACCAGATCGATTCCGCTCCGGAAGAGGCCGCCCGCGGTATCACCATCAACATCGCCCACATCGAGTACCAGACCGAGAAGCGTCACTACGCTCACGTCGACTGCCCGGGCCACGCCGACTTCGTGAAGAACATGATCACCGGTGCCGCCCAGATGGATGGCGCCATCCTCGTTGTGGCCGCCACCGACGGCCCGATGGCCCAGACCCGCGAGCACGTGCTGCTCGCCCGTCAGGTCGGCGTTCCGAAGATCCTCGTCGCCCTCAACAAGTGCGACATGGTCGACGATGAAGAGCTCATCGAGCTCGTCGAAGAAGAGGTCCGTGACCTCCTCGACGAGAACGGCTTCGATCGCGACTGCCCGGTCATCCACACCTCCGCCTACGGCGCCCTGCACGACGACGCTCCGGACCACGAGAAGTGGGTCCAGTCCGTCAAGGACCTCATGGCCGCCGTCGATGACTACATCCCAACCCCGGTTCACGACCTGGACAAGCCGTTCCTGATGCCGATCGAGGACGTCTTCACCATCTCCGGCCGTGGTACCGTCGTCACCGGTCGTGTCGAGCGTGGCCAGCTGGCCGTCAACACCCCGGTCGAGATCGTCGGCATCCGTCCGACCCAGACCACCACCGTCACCTCCATCGAGACCTTCCACAAGACCATGGACGCCTGCGAGGCTGGCGACAACACCGGTCTGCTGCTGCGTGGCCTCGGCCGTGAGGATGTCGAGCGCGGTCAGGTCGTGGCCAAGCCGGGCTCCGTCACCCCGCACACCAAGTTCGAGGGCGAAGTCTACGTGCTGACCAAGGACGAAGGCGGCCGTCACTCGCCGTTCTTCTCCAACTACCGTCCGCAGTTCTACTTCCGCACCACCGACGTCACCGGCGTCATCGAGCTGCCGGAAGGCGTCGAGATGGTTCAGCCCGGCGACCACGCCACCTTCACCGTTGAGCTGATTCAGCCCATCGCCATGGAGGAAGGCCTGACCTTCGCTGTGCGTGAAGGCGGCCACACCGTTGGCTCCGGTCGTGTGACCAAGATCCTCGCCTGATTTTCATCAGACAAGAATCTTCGCTTGAACTAGCGTTATAGGAAATCCCCTTCGAGGAAACTCAGAGGGGATTTCCTATAACCGCAGCAGGTATGGATATGTACCACGACTTCCGGCCTGGATGCGCTAGTGTTGCTTTCCAATAGATAAACGGACTGCTGCACTGCGAGGGTTGTTGCCCGGTATGACACTGATGGCAGGCCGGGCGGATGCTGTATCAGACTGCCATTGGTATTGATGGATTATGGCGTGATACGCGCGAGCAGATTGCCCGCGTGCAGGAGGATCGAGAGCCATTGGCGGTCTCGTTCTCGCATACGACCGCCGCAATATTGCTTCCCAAGTCATTGCCGGTCATGGCCCGGAACATGGATGGGTTCGATTTTGCCGTGCAGGTGATGAACTCGGACGCCATTCTTGGCCAGGCAAGCATGAAAGCCGTGCATTTGGGCGTGGTGGAAAAGCCGATCGTCAATGATTCGGTGGATCGTGTCACCCTGTGCGAGGACCGGCTGGTCTTGGCGGGAGAACCAGACGGCGTATGGATGGTGCGCGAGCACGGTTCCGGTGTGCGGTATTACACGGATTTGTATTTCAAGACTATGCAGGGTTTGCCGCCTCGCACAATGGAGGTGTCCAGCAATGCCGCGATTGCGGCGGCGTTGTCTTCCGGCTTTGGGTAGTCGCTGATTTCGGAAGCCGCAGTGCCTTCTGGAGTGCCGGCGCGAAAGCTCGGAGACGAATTCGTGCGCCGTTTCTATGCCTTGGTGCCGAGATCCGGCCTGACGCACGATCAGCGAGAGCTGGTGGAAGCGATTATCGCTGTGTTGCGCGGATAGTCAGTGCCTTGTCTCCCGTCAGAGGGGAGCCAAAATGTGGTATCGGCAAAATCGATGATATGTATTGGTAGCAATGATTTGACCGATGTAAACGCTTGAGATTCAATAGACACCATGAGAGAGTTCTGTACAAAATGGTGGAAGCGCATTGCCGCCGTTGACATGTTGTTCATTGGCGTTCTGACTCTGCTGGCTTCGCTGTTCGCCTCCTGGCTCAAGCAGTTCCCCGGATTCAGCCTGTTCGGCGCGCTTATCATCGCGCTGCTCATCGGTATGATCATCCAGTTCCCGATCCGCAGTGCCTACGTCGGTTCCAATGATGGCCGCAAGGCAGGCGTCAAGGACGCCGCTGGCTTGATTTCCAACAAGTTGCTGCGCCTCGGCATCATCCTGCTCGGTTTCAAGCTCAACCTCGCCGTGCTGTTCACGCAGGGCATCAAGTGTCTGCCGATCGCCGCTGTGGTCGTCACGCTGACCATCATCGTGTGCTATGCCATCGCCCGCAAGCTCGGTGTCGACCCGATGCTCGCCATCCTGACCGCCGGTGGCACCGGCATCTGCGGTGCGGCCGCCGTCATGGGTCTGGCCGGTTCCATCAAGGTGTCTGAGGACAAGCAGGACGAGAAGGACAACGACGTGACCATGGCCGTGGCCATCGTAGCCATTATGGGTACTGTGTTCGCGTTGCTGGAGATCGCGCTCGGCCCGCTGACCGGCATGACCAAGGACCAGCTGGGCATCACCGCCGGTGCTTCCCTGCACGAAATCGCCCATGCGGTCGCCGCCGGCGACGCTTTCGGCGCGGTGGACATCGCCACCATCATGAAGCTCTCCCGCGTGCTCATGCTCGTGTTCGCCGCCATCATTATCGCTATCTGGTGGGAGAAGAAGCACTCTGAGGTGGAGAACACCGGCAAGAAGACCGTGGCCTTCCCGTGGTTCATGCTCGGCTTTATCGGCGCTTCGATCATCGGCACTTTCGTGCCGTTCATCGCCTTCATCACCCCGCAGCTTGTGGACTTCGCGTACATAGTACTCGGTATGGCCATGGCCGCGCTTGGCATCAATGTGAACTTCAAGGCCATCGCTTCCAAAGGCAAGAAGCCCATGCTCGCCAGCTTCCTGACCTCGATCCTGCTCATGTGCTTCGCGGCAGGCGTCGCGGTGCTGTTCTTCTGATCTGATAAGTGCTCTGAAATACGAATAAGCGGCATATGAATGAGTCATATGCCTCCTATTCGTTGTCGTGATATGTCGGTGCAATCAGTCGGCGCGATGGTATCCGCGTTGACTGAGGATGTTGTCGTGATGATTGCCATGAGTGTTCTGCCTAGTCGTTGAGGACATCGCACGTTGCATGCCGATGATGGCGAAGGCGATTACCACCATGATTACGAACGCCACAGCGAACCAGTCCCATAGCAGCACGAACAGCGCCACGGAGCGGGTGAAGTTGCTTGACGATTTGAACGTCACGTTGCGGTTCATCACGAAGTTGTAGGTCGCCGAACACACCACGGCGATACCGTTGGAGATCTGCGAGGGCACGCCGATCAAGTGCAGGATGGCGAACGTCGCATACTCCACAATGGTCTGCGTGGCGGAAACACCCATATACTTGCCCAACACGGCTAGTCCATTTTGCTTCGGGGTTGCCGTGCCCACGGTATTTTCCGCAGTGTTCGTTGTGGCCGAGGCATTCGTGACGTCCGCGCCCTGATTGTGCTTCACATCCGCTCCATTGTTCGCCATGCCCATATACCTCCCGGATGTACCTGTGACGTTCGACCTCGCAATGATACCGCTGACCGCGTCGGGAATCGTCGTGGCGGTCAGACGAGAAAACCGCAGGCCGCAGCAACGACCGGCACACCCAGCGACAGCACCAGATAGGCCGTTGCCGTGGGGTAGCGGCGTTTGTGGAAGAGCGTCACCATTTCGTTGATCGCGGTCGAGAACGTGGAGAATCCGCCGAGGAAACCGGTGGCCAGCACCAGCCGCCACGGTTCATCAAGTGTCCCGCCCAGTGCCAGCGCCGCAACCAGACCGGTCAGGAATCCGGCGATGAGATTGATGGTGAATGTGGACAGCGGGAATGCGCGTTGCCAATACGTTTTGATGGTCGCGTCAAGCAGATAGCGGCAGGAGGCGCCTACGCCGCCGCACAGGCAGACCAAGATTGGTAGGAATACGGTCATCACGCCTTACCTCCCTTGCTGGTCGTAGCGGCATTCGTATCAGCGGACGCTTCGGCGGATGCGTTCGAGGAGCCGGCCAGATGCGTTCCTGCCCACACGCCGGCAGACGCACAAACCAGACCCAGCGCGAACGTCACCAGTAGATAGGCAATGCCGGCCGCCACCTGACCGTCGCGAATCGCGGTGAAGCCTTCCAATGCCAACGTCGACATCGTAGACAAACCACCGCATACGCCCATGCCGAGTCCGCGACTGGCAAGTTCTTTGGAACGTGCACCGAACCGGGAAGCGCCGGCCAAGTAAGCGGTCAGCCCTGCATAGCAGAAGCAAGCCAGCATGTTGGCCACAAACGTGCCGGTGTGGAAGCTGCCAGCCGCGGGAATCTGCGCGAACGCATAGCGAATCGCGGTGCCAATAGTGCCGCCGCAGAAGACGACCAACACAATATCAAGATGAATATCGGGGAGCTTGCGCGCCGGGGGAGTGGTCGTGTGCGTAATCGGCCGGGCACCTGCGGATGGGGATTGCGAACCCATAGTAGCCTTTCCTGAAACCGCTGAATCCTGCTGAAGACACAACGATTTCATGCAATGTCAAATCGTGTGTAGGAACTATCAGCAGTGTGCGGTTCGAAACAAGTTCAGGCGGGTCCCATCGCCGAATCCCAGCCTACTCGTGCAGAAGACATCCATGGGCGTGTCGCCGTTTTACTTCAAGTACTTGAGGTTTTTAGAGTTGTCGATATGAGCACAACGACCGCATGGCATACGATTCGCGAGGCGTCGATGATTTCCGGGCTTCCGGAGTCCACGCTGCGCTACTACGAGCAGATCGGCATTATCGCTCCCATCACTCGCGACCCGAGTTCGGGGCATCGCGCCTAGGCCCTGCGTCTCGCTGCCAAAGCCGAATCCATTCGAATGCAGCAGGCGTACGTATCGTTCAAGACACTGTACTGGCGGGCTAAGGCTGAGGGGCGCGACGAGGAGGCGCAGCAGCTCATCGAAGAAAACCGGAACATCATCGAACAGGTGAAGCGCCTGCAAACCGACGTCAAACAATAAACGACAATAGACAGATATTCCCAACAAAGGAGTGATGGACATGACCGAAATGATGAAAGCCGCGATTTTCGTGGAGCCTGGCAAGATGGCCGTGGAAGAAGTGCCGAAGGCGACGCGTGAACAGGATGATGACATCGTGATCCGCGTGGTGCGCACGTGCGTGTGTGGCTCTGATTTGTGGTTCTTCCGTGGGCTGAGCGGACAGGCCGCGCACAGCCAGGTGGGTCACGAGTCCATCGGTGTGGTCGAAGAGGTTGGCGCGGCGGTCGAATCCGTTAAGCCAGGTGATTTCGTGGTCGTGCCATTCCCGTACAGCTGCGGCAAGTGCCCGGTATGCAAGGCCGGCTTCGAATCCGTGTGCCCGCACGGCGGCTACTTCTCCGCTTGTCAGGCTGAATACCTGCGTGTGCCCGAGGCGGACGGCACCGTGGTCAAGGTGCCCGGTTCACCGGAAGATTATTCCGATGAGCAGCTCGCATCGCTGCTGACCATTTCCGATGTGATGTCCACCGGTTATCACGCGGCGGCTTCTGCCGAGGTCAAGCCCGGTGACACCGCCGTGGTCATGGGCGATGGTGCAGTCGGCCTGTGCGGTGTGATTGCCGCTAAGATGCTCGGTGCGAAACGCATCATCGCCATGAGCCGTCACGAGGATCGCGCGGCGCTCGCCCGCGAATTTGGTGCGACTGATATCGTGCCCGAGCGCGGCCAAGAAGCTATTGACAAGGTGCTAGGAATGACCGGCGGTTACGGTGCCGACGCAGTTCTCGAATGCGTGGGCTCCAAGCAGTCCTTCGACACGGCGATTGGCCTGATTCGCCGCGGTGGCGTGATCGGCCGTGTGGGCCTGCCGCATGACGTGGAGATCAGCGCCGAAGGCACGTTCTACGGCAACATCGGCATCAAGGGCGGCCCGGCCCCCGTGCGCCACTACGACCTTGACTGCGGACTGCTCGACGCGGTGCTCAAGGGCGAAATCAACCCCGGCCGCGTGTTCACCGACGAATACGACCTCGACCATATCCAAGACGCCTACGAGGCGATGGACCAGCGCAAGGTCATCAAGGCGCTGATCCGGTTCTAGGGTTAGGTACGCAGCGAACGGTTCTCACCAAGAACCGTGTGAGCCATTCGCACAAAATCGCACAATCAAACAGGCCGACGGTGTGATGGGGGGTGTTCCTATGTTTTTGTCAACTCTGTAGGGCTGGCGTTTTGGTTTCCGGTTGGTTGTCGTGGGCGTGCTTCGCCCTGCCGGTGGCGTCCGGCGTCTTTTCCCGTGTGGCCCGGTTCAGGCGGCGAGGGCTGGTCCCTGGTAGAGGGCGCCGTTCTTGAGCATGCTGTAGATCACGTCGCATCGGCGTCGGGCGAGGCAGATGACGGCGGCGTTGTGGTGTTTGCCTTGTTCGCGTTTGCGTTTGTAATAGGCGATGGAGGGCGGGTGTTTGGTGCTGACGACGAACGAGGACTGCCATAGCGCGTTCTTGAGTCGTTTGTTGCCGCCCCTTGCCGGTCTCTCGCCCTTGATGCTGGTGCCGGACTGGCCGGTGACCGGTGCGATGCCGGCGTAGGCGGCCAGGTGGGCCGCGCTTTTGAAGTTGGCGATGTCGCCGCCGATGCCGAGCAGGATGTTACTTGCGGTCCTGACGCCTATCCCGGGCATCGACGCCGGGACCGTGAGAAGAGGGTGGTCCTCCAGGAGCTTCTCGACCTGGCGCCCGACCTCGCGCCGCCGGTCCTTGATGGCCTTGATGTCGCGGGCGATGGAGGGGATGATGGTCTCGGCCATGCCGGTGCCGGGCACGGTGACGGTCTGCTCGCCGATGGCCTTGAACATGTCGTCGATGATGCGGCCGGCGCGAAGCCCGTTGGACCCGGCCCAGTCCTTCACGTCCTCGATCCCGACCCGTTCCATGCCCGCGGGGCCGCCGTACCGTTCGAGCAGCGCGAGCGTCGCGTCGCGGGTGGCGCGTTCCCCTTTCAGGACGCGTTCGAACGTGGGGTGGGTCTGCAGGAGCAGGCTCCGCAGGCGGTTGACGTGGCGCGTGGATTCGTGGGCGAGGTCCTCGTCGTGGCCGGCGAGCATTCTCAGTGCGGCGAGGGTCTCGTCGTCGCTTCCCGCGTCCCTGAGCGTCTCGGGCAGTTTGAGCGCGGCCCACGCGATCACATGCGCGTCCCTGCGGTCGGTCTTCGCGTCCCCGGGCAACAGCTGTGCGGTCCTGCGCATGGCCGTGCCGGGCAGGTAGGCGACCGCGATCCCCATGTCCCGCGCCGCAGCCTCGCCGTCCAGGAATGGCGCGCCGCGATGGAGAACCACCCGCCCTTCCTCGATGACGGACGAGAAAGACACCCGGAGAATCTGTCCACGCACGACATGGAACGCCTCGTATCCGAAGCGTTCGCCATCGCCGCCAACCTCAACAGCGCGGCGGACGACGACGAATACCGGGCAGCGATGCGCGAGGGCCTGCACGCGTTCGACATGCTGCGCGAACGCTACGGGCTTACGTAGGACGGCCTGTGGATAACGGCCACGGACATGAACGAAAGCCAGAGGACGTTGATTCATTGTCCATAATGGGCGAGCTGTCTCCTCAGACGATTGAGCCGTGAAGCAGTCAGTCCAGTGGACTGTTTGTAGGCGAAGGTGAGACGGCAGTCGCGTAATGGGAATGTTGGACGTCGAGCCGTTCGTCGTTACAGGACGCTGGCACGCGGAGCGGCCTAGAGGGGGTGGCTCGTAGCGTGTCTCTTGCTCGTGCGCCCACTGTCGGGAACTGTTGCGATGAATGCGCGGAAGATAATCGGTGGTTGCTGGATCACCTCTCGGCTTGTGCAGCGGTCGCCGATTTCCATCTCTATTTACGCTGACAGCGGAGAGAAGGGCGTGAAATAAAGCCAATGCGTTGACGTGACTGTGGTGCCGTAGTAGTGTTTTTGAACATCGTTCAATTAATGTGCGGGACAGGGAGCTTGGATGCTTAAGTACGACAAACGCAAAGAGCAGATGATTGACATAGCTTCACGCATGCTTTTGGAGAAAGGGTATGAAGGCCTGTCCGTCCGGAGCATCATTCAGGAGGCTGACGCGTCGGGCCCCGGCCTGTTCTATTACTATTTCGCGTCAAAGCAGGATATCTACGAAGCGGCCATGCAGCACATCGTCAAGCAGCAGTTAGACCAGCGATGGAGCATCGTACGCGACGAAACACTCGATCCCGAACGGAAGATTGACCGTCTCATCGAATCAGTGGAATGCGACTTCAACAGGTATCGCAATCTTCTGGACCATGGTGATAACAAGCAGATTCTAGATACCATCAGCATGACCATGATGACGGAAGAGATTCCTATGGCGGAACACATCATTAACGAATTGCTGGAAAGGAAAGGCGTCGCGTCGCGTGAGGCCGCGGTGGATGTGCATGAGCTGTCATGCTTCATCGTATACGGGCTCAACGGCATACTGCGTGAGAAATTTGCGAATCCCGACACCATACCGGATACGCCGACCTTCCAGTCCATCAAGCGACTGCTAGTCGGGATCCTAAAGCTTATGCAAGGAGAAACACCATGTCGTTCATTGACGTCATCAATCTGACTAAACAATACAACAGCAATGACGTGCAGACTATGGCCTTGGATCATGTCAGCTTCTCCCTCGACGAGGGTGATTTCTGTGTGGTCCTTGGGCAGAGCGGCGCGGGAAAGTCCACGCTGCTCAACATGTTGGGCGGCATGGACTCACCCACATCAGGTTCCATCACAGTCGATGGCACTGATATATCCGACATGAGGGAACGCGCCTTGACACAGTATCGCCGCAACTCCATCGGCTTTGTGTTCCAATTCTATAACATCATCCCCAACCTCACCATTCTAGAAAATGTGGAAATGGTCGCACGCTTCGGCGGAAAGAATTTCGATCCGCAAGCCGTCCTCTCCGACGTTGGTCTCGGCGAGAAAATCCATGCCTTCCCACAAGAATTGTCCGGCGGCCAGCTCCAACGTGTGGCCATTGCGCGAGCCCTGTGCAAGAACCCGCAGCTGCTGCTGTGCGACGAACCTACAGGCGCGTTGGATTCCAAAACCGGACAGTCGGTCCTAAAACTTCTGATGCGGATGTCTCGCCAATACCGCAAAACCGTGATTGTGGTAACGCATAATTCATCGATTGTGCGAATCGCCGATGTGGTCGTCACCATCAAAGACGGCAAAACCGAATCCGTGCAGCGAAACAACAATCCGGAATCCATTACCCAAATCCAGTGGTAGGCGTCTTCTATGCTCAAGAAAATACTGAGGGATTGCAGAACCAACGCAATGTCCCTAAGCGCCATAGCAGTGCTCGTGTTCCTTACCCTATTCGTTTTCTCAGGACTGTTGTCTGCGGCCCACGGCATGAGCTACGAATTCGAACGATGGTCTATGCAAACCAACTTGGCCGATGCGTGGGTGAGCGTGCGATCCGCAGGTGCGACGCTCACCGATGAAGTCAACAATGCCAAGCACGTGTCGCATGCCGACGGATCGCTGATCGTCACCGCCTCGATGAAACGTAGCGGAGCGAACAAGCTGCTCACCGTCAACCTCAAAGACTCCAACGAAGTGTCCCGCCCACTCGTCAATGACGGCGAACAATTCGACACTAAGAAAAAGAACTCCATCTGGATTGACAAGAACTTCGCCGACGCCAATCACATCAGCACCGGGGATACAGTCACCATCAATGTAAACAAGTCCCCGATCGCATTGACTGTACGGGGCCTCATCGCCAGTCCGGAGTACATCGGCTACACCAGCCCAATGAACGACATGGTGGCGAATCACGACCACTACGGGTACGCATACACTAATCGTGCATCGCTGCCCGTGACTTTGGACCGCATCAACAGCATAGCGGTCAAAGCCGAACCTGGCTGCGATACCGGCTGCATCGCCCGTTCCGTTCGAGACACGCTAGGCAACGCAGCCGTCAGCGTGCAAGGCCGCGACGCCAGAACCGAGATTTCGAAGTTCCAAGCCAAAACCGCGAGCATGTATCGCATGTCGTACATGTTCTCCACGTTGATGATTGTATTGGTGACGCTGACCACCATCACCACTATCAGCCGACTGGTCAACAGCCAGCGCAGCTCATTGGGACTGATGAGAGCGCTGGGCATATCTCGCAGCGCCCTGATCTTCGGATATCAGATATATGCGATTATCGCAACGCTTCCCAGCGCCCTCCTCGGCCTGTTCCTCGGACCCGCGCTTCTGGGACGGCTGTTTCTGGACAAACAACGGTTCCTGTTCAATCTTCCCCATTGGCAGGTCCGCATCGACAACGCCAGCTGGCTCATGATGCTAGGCATCATCATCGTCAGCAGCATCGCCTCCATCATTCCAGCATTCCGCATCACCCGCCTGACGCCCGCCATGATCCTAGACACGAACACCATGCGCGGCGTCGGCACCATGCGATCAACACCGCGCAACCCGCGCCGCGACAGCCAACAACACTGGCAATGGCACTGGATCATGCGGGATAAATCACGTTCCATGGTCAAAGAAGGCATCTCCGTCGTGGCGATTATCGGCGCGACCGTTCTGGTGATGGCAAGCTTCGGTGTGCGTCTCTCGCTCACCGCCACCAACGATATGACATATGGCGACGTATTCCGCTACGGTCGGCAAATCCAGCTTGCCAACGGATATACCGACACAGATTACGACACAATCATGAGCGGCTTGCCGGATAACGCGCAAAGCCTCGAACAACTGCCCATCACTGTTACAACGGCGCATCACGAACAGTCATCCGTCATGTCCATCGCCACACCCGGCATATTCCTCACGGCACGTGACGACAAGCGCGAATCTATGCCAATCACTACGCAAACCGATGGTGCGTACATTTCTGAAGGACTGTCGAAAGCTCTCGGAGTCACCAGTGGCGACACTATTAGCGTCGACTCGGCCAGCATGTCAGAACCGGTCATCATGACCGTTATCGACATCGTGCGCGTCAGCAGCCCGCAAGGCATATACCTCAGTTCAGCATATTGGAAGAACCTCGGCGAAACGTTCCACCCCACCAGCATCATGGTCAATGGCCGCGTGCCCAGTTCCGTTGATAACCATCCGGCGGTGCAGCGGGTGGACTCCCTCGCATGGGACAAGGCGCAGGCCAACAAAGTGCTGGACACCTTCCAAAGCATCCTGACATTGCTGATGGTTTTCGCGGTACTGCTGGAATGGTTCATCCTGTACAGCATCGGCACACTGAACTACACCGAACGATACCGGGAATACGCAACCATGCGAGTGCTCGGCTTCCACATCAAGGAAATCCGGTCCATCATGCTCAAAGACAGCTTCGTCACTTGGATTCTGGGCACAACCCTCGGCATCCCCCTGGGCATAGGCTTCCTGAACGCATATGTGTCCGTCGCCGATTCCAAGGACGCGCAATTTTTCGCATATCTTCCCACACCATACATCGCGTTGTCGGCCCTGTTCGTGTTATGCAACATGCTGATTATCGAACTCGTCATCGCGAAACGAATCGCCAACATCGATCTCTCGTCCGCGCTGAAAAGCGTCGAATAGTAAGAAAAGAGGAATCTATGACTATAGGAATCAGCTCTGCAGGAATCTCCGTGCCAATCCGAAGATTGCCGGTGATCGACACCGTATCACAGTGGAATAACACATCGGCTGATCTAATCGTCAAACAATTCGGAACGGAATGCCGAACTTCTTTCGCAAAGTCATCAAGGCGCTGATCCGGTTCTAGGGTCAGGTACGCAGCGAACGGTTCTCACCAAGAACCGTGTGAGCCATTCGCACAAAATCGCACAATCAAACAGGCCTCCGGTGTGATGGGGGGGGGGATTGGGGGTGAGCCGATTCGGCTTGCGTCCTTATACCGTTGTTTTCGTGTAGAATCGGCTACCTCTATACTTCTGTTTTCGTGTAAAATAGCATATGTCCATACTGTTGTTTTCGTGTAATGAGGTGATTGCTCATGTTGAAGCGCAAGATGCTGGATAAGCTGATCGCATGGAAACAAAAAGCGGGTGGGCGTGAGTCGCTTCTCATCGAAGGCGCTCGCCGCGTGGGCAAAAGTACCATTGTCGAGGAATTCGGCCGCACTCAGTACAAGTCATATATTCTCATCGATTTCGCGCGTTTGCCGCGCGACGTTCGCGACATCTTCGAAAACCAGCGTGATGACTTTGACACATTTTTCATGCTGTTGTCTGCGTATTACCGCACAAGACTGTATGAGCGTGAATCGTTGATTATTTTCGACGAGGTACAGCGGTATCCGGCGGCGAGGGAGCTCGTCAAATATCTGGTTGCGGATGGCCGATATGACTATGTGGAAACTGGTTCGCTGATCTCCATCAAGAGGAATGTGGCGAATATCGTCATTCCCTCCGAGGAACGGAAAATGGATATGGGGCCGCTCGATTTTGAGGAGTTCTGCTGGGCTATGGGGGAGGAGCTGCTTGCTGAAACGATTCGTAAATCGTTCGAGCGTCTGGTCCCATTGCCCGATGCTCTGCATAAACGGGGGATGAGGCTGTGGCGCGAATATCTGCTGGTGGGCGGTATGCCGCAGGTGGTTGCCGATTATGTCGAGCAGCGCGATTTTGGCGAGGTGGATTTGATCAAGCGTGGCATCCTGCAGCTGTACAGTGATGATATCGGCAAGTTCGCCAATGGCGATGCCGGCCGTGTGCGGGGCATTTTCGCTCAGATTCCAGGGCAGCTGTCCAAGCATGAGAAACGATTCACTCTGGCATCGGTCGACAAGGGTGCTCGATCTCGTGAATACGATTCGGCGTTCTTCTGGTTGGAAGACGCCCGCTTGGTGAACCTGTGCCGTAATTCGACTGACCCTTTGGTGGGACTGGGATTGTACGAAGATAACGATTCATTCAAATGCTATATGGCGGATACCGGTTTGCTGGTGTCGCAGGCGTTTGCCGATCGAGAGACAACGCCGGATGATGTGTACCGGGATATTCTGTTCGATAAACTCTCGCTCAACGAAGGGATGCTGGTGGAGAATGCGGTGGCTCAGCAATTCCGGGCGAATGGGCGCAAACTGTATTTCTTCTCGCGCTCGGATAGAACGGATGCCACGAAAACCATGGAAATAGACTTCCTCATCGTTCGGGAATACGATAATGCCGCGATGAAGCCTCGCATCAGCCCGATTGAAGTGAAATCCACGAAACGATACGGCGTATCTTCGCTCGACAAATTCCGCAAAAGGTATGCCCAACGATTGGGCAAGGAATACGTTCTGCATCCCCGCCAACTCGAAGTGGATGGAGAACGCATCAAGCTGCCGCTGTATATGGCCCACTGTCTGTGACGCGAGAAGATGGATTGTGCCGAGTGCGCGGTTGAAACCCATGTTGATGAGTTCCGTCGGCTTGGTGTTGGCGGGACACGAGCCATGCTTCTATTTCAAGGCCGGACTAAAGTGCGCAAAAATTCGGGCGTTCGGGGGTGCGGATGTTTTTTTGGACGGTCAGGCGGCCAGTCCAAGACTTCTGCGGTATTGCACGGGGCTCATCCAGTCCAGTGACTTCTTGATCCTGGTTTCATTGTAGTGGGTCAGGTAGGCGGCCAGGC
The DNA here is from genome assembly GCF_000269965.1 of Bifidobacterium longum subsp. infantis ATCC 15697 = JCM 1222 = DSM 20088. Taxonomy (NCBI): domain Bacteria; kingdom Bacillati; phylum Actinomycetota; class Actinomycetes; order Bifidobacteriales; family Bifidobacteriaceae; genus Bifidobacterium; species Bifidobacterium longum. Next base: position 2,085,061 of record NC_017219.1, on the reverse strand, counting down.
GTTCGCGGAACTCCTCGTAGCCCACGCCCCTCCAGTCCCGCCCGTAGAATAACTCGTTCTTGAGCCTGCCGAAGAACCCCTCGGCGGCCGCGTTGTCCGGGCTGCATCCCTTGGCGCTCATCGACCGGATCAGCCCGTGCTCCTCGCAGATGCGGATCCATTCGTCCCACCGGTAGTGGCAGCCGCGGTCGGAATGGATGATTGGATGTTCCCCGTCCCTGAGCGTGGCGACCGCGTCAAGGAGCATCCGGTTCGCCATGTCGGCGTTCGGGGAGCGCGACAAGGTCCAGGAGACCACCATCCCGTCGAAGCAGTCGACCACCGGGGAAAGCCAGCACTTGTACCCGTCCATGGTGAACTGGGTGACGTCCGTGACCCACAGCATGTTCGGCGCGTCGGCGTGGAAGTCCCGCTCCACGAGGTTCGCCGGGGCCTCGCCGATCTCGCCGGCGTAGGAGCTCCACCGCTTCGGCCGCTTCAGGTACACGGGCCGCATGGCCCCCTCGCGCATGATCCGCCTGACGACCTTCTCCGAGACGACGATCGGGTCGGACTCGTCAAGGCGCAGCATGCGGTGGATGGTCCGGTATCCCCATGCGCGCCCACCCTGCTCGAACAGGCCGGCGACGCGGGCCCGCAGCACGGCGTACCTGTCGCCCGCGGCGATCGCGCCGCGCTCGTAATAGTAGGTGCTGCGTTTCAGCCCCACGGCCTTCAGACAGGCCGCCAGGCCGAATTCACCCCTGATCGCGTCGACGACCCGCGTCCTCTCCCTGTTCGTCAGCATGGACGGGTCGAGGCGCGGGTCGTCGGCTTTTAAAACATCGATCGTCTCCCGCATCACCGCGTTCTCCAGCCGCAGGACCTCCACCTGCCGGCGCAGCTCCTCCACGTCATCGCCGGCCGCGGGCATCGGTTCGGCCGGCATCGGCGCGTTTCTCCTGTCCATCAGTCCCAGTATCCCCTCGCTCCGGTAGCGGCGCATCCACTGGTACACGCTCGTCGGCGTGCAACCCGCGTCGCGCGCCACGCGGGCGAGGGGCTCGCCCTCGAGCGCGCGTCTGGCCGCATTCGTCTTGCATTCCAGCGTATACGAACGCCTGCACGCGCCCGTGTAACGCGGGTCCTCGCGAACCCATTTCACCAGCGCGCCCTCGGACGGGTAACCAAGCTCGGCAATGACCTTCCTGATGGTCATGCCCTCCGTGAAATACAGGTCAACGGCCCTGCGCCGATCCTCCATCGAAAACATGCGGACTCCAATCCGGACGCCCAAGCGTCCAACTTTCCGTCCGCATCCCCTTCGGAATTCGACTGATCAGATGTTCGCCGATTTCAATACCATGGTCGAGGAACTGGGCGGCATCGAAACCATGAAAAACGACTTCGTCTCCAATGTGAGCCACGAAATCCGCAATCCTCTGGCCGCCATCAAGAATTACGCGACCATGATGCGTGACATGGATATGGACAAGGCCCAGCGCGAGGAATGCGTACGGACCATCATCTCCGCGTCCGAACGACTCAACGCGCTCGTGACCAACATCCTCAAACTCAACAAACTCGAAAGCCAGACCATCGTCTCCCAGGCCGTCGACTACGACCTGACCCGTCAGCTGACCGACGAGATCCTCACGCTCGACGACCTGTTCACCGAAAAGAACATCGATTTGGGCTGCGACCTGGAAGACCGTGCGATGGTGCACGCCGACCTTGGCATCACCACGCTCATCTGGAGCAATATCCTCGGCAACGCGCTCAAATACACCGAATCAGGCGGCCATGTGAGCTTCACACAGCGCTCGCACGGCAATATGGTGTCGGTGGAGATCAGCGATGACGGCTGCGACATGACCCCGGACGAAGCCGCCCACATGTTCGACAAGTTCTATCAGGGCGATACCTCGCACGCCGCACAAGGCAACGGCCTCGGCATGGCGATGGTCAAGCGCGCCGTGGACCTGAGCCGAGGATTCATCGACGTGACCAGCACCAAAGGCCAAGGCGCCACCATCATCGTGCGCTTGCCAGCAGCGCAGTAAGGCGCCATCAGCGAAGTTACTTGCGAATCCGGAATGGGGCCGCAGGCAGGCCGAAGGCGTTGAACAGCGGTGCCGGGCCCCAACTGAACCAGCCGTAACGTGCGCAGATCGGATGCGATACCGCGTTGGCATGAAGCACCACGGTATCGGCCTCGATCCGTGCGTCCGCACGGTGATAGATGCCGTCCGATCCAGCGATTTCGAAGCCGGAAGCCGCCGCGTCGCATCGATTCACGGTCCACAAGGGTTCTGTTTCCCCGGATCCAGACGAGTGAACTGCCGATAGGTGCCCGGCGTCGTCGCTCCCAGACCACGGTCCGAAATGCAGGCCGTCGGCGTTGCCAAAGCGCACCTGCAGCTCATCGGCCGTTTCGCCAGCGGATGCCAACGAAACGAATACGGGACCATCGGCGCGGACGGGAAGCCCGTAGACATGGGCTTCGGCTTGCAACGCGATGCGCTCGCCAACCGGACGTTTGTCGGTCGGATGGATGTTGTTGAACTCGCCGGTGTCGAACGTGACCGCCAGATACACGTCGGGAATGATACGTGCTGCATCGGCTTGTGCTTCGCGAATATGAGGCCAGAACATGCGATCAATGTCACTGTTGTATTCCTTCTGATCGATCCAACGTGGCAATTGCACGATGATGAACGGCAGTTCCGCCTCGTTTCCGACCGTTGCGGTAGGCGTGTCGGCGATTGGTTCGGCACCGTGGCCGCGCGCGGCATCATCGGCGACGATCCGTCCCACATTGTAGCTATCACTGAAATCGCCGCCTGCGCGCCGGCTCCACAACGCCCGCCATTCACCGATCATGCAACCCAGCAGTTCGCGATACGAGGCGTACCGCTGCTCGTCCTCTTCGCCTTGATACCACAGCACGCCGCGCGTGGAGAACGGGGCCAACCGGCGCACCATCGCGTTGAATGCGCCGGTGACGTGATATTGGGAGAACGGGGTGACGGGCGGCGGCCACGGGCACTCGCCGTACCGGGCGTCGAGCACATCCCACGTGATGTCCGGTTCTGCAGCCTGTGCGGCGGCGATCTGCTCATTCCACGCATTAAAGGTGCGTTGCCAGGAGTCGGTTTCGTCGTGGAACTGCTGATCGGTTTTGCCGTCGATTTGCTGATGGTAGCGGTCAAGATAGCCGCGCCCGGCCTCGGTGGCGGTGAGCATGTGCTCGCTCATCCACGAGGTGATCGACGTACCGCCGATATAGCAATCGACGATACCGACCGGTACGTCGGGTCCCAGGTCCCGCCGTAGTTTGCGTGCGAAATAATAGGCGATTGCGGACATCGTGCTGCAGGAATCGGGGGAGCAGGGTCGCCAGGCCGACTGGTTCTCGGCCGCGATAAGTTCGCTGTCCACCACGCCGAACTTGGGCACATTGAAGAAGCGCAGCAGCGGATCATCGGATGCGGCGATGGCCGAATCCGCATCACGGTCGTTGTGCAGTTCGAATTCGATGTTGCTTTGCCCGCTGGCAATCCATACTTCGCCGACCATGACGTTAAAGTACTTAAGCGTTACGCTGGTGCGGTCGGAGATGGTCAGCGTGTACGGTCCACCGGCTTCCAGTGGCGGTAGCGTAACCATCCAGGTGCCGTCCGGGGTGATCGATCCGATGGTGCTGACACTGTCCGTGATGGAGTGCGATGATTGACGGCGAATCAGTGCGCTGCCATCTGCCGTGCTCAGCACGGTCACGACGGGCCGTCCAGGCGTGCCGGTGCCGAACAATACGATTGGCTTGCCGCGTTGTAGCACCATGTCATGGGAGAAGATGGCGGAAGGCCGAAACTCGGCGGTGCCGATTGGCTTGTTCCGTGCGGCTTCGGCTGCGCTTTCGTCCACGCCGCTGGCGTTGGCGCCGGGTGCTGGGCCGGTGGCCGTCTGTGGTGATGCGCTCATGTGAGTTCCTCTCTTTTGATGGTAAGCGGCGGGTCCCGATGGGTTGCCTACGGTGGTCAGTCCCAAATCGCAGGGCCGAGGGATTCGATGAAGGTGGTGAGCTCGTCCGCCATCTCCTGATGTTCGGTGATGCGCGGGTGGCCGGGCGTGGCTGAACCGTTGCGCGAATACAGGAAGTGGTGCACCTTCGGATCCGGGGCGATGCCGTTGTTGCGGTCACCGGTTGAGACAACACGCACGGCGTCATCAATTGCCTGATCCCAACTGGCGTCATGCTGCAGTACGGTGGTGGCGCAGATGATGGTGGCTTGGAGATACTTGCCTCGTAACGTTCGCAGGAAATCGACGTATCGCGCCCGCCATTGGACCGACTGCTCGCCCTGATAGTCCGCTGCCATGAAATCGACTGGATGCGCGTCGTTCTGTCCGAGCGCCACAACAACGACCTGCGGGGTGTAGCGTGAGAAATCCCATGGCTTGGTCTCGCCGAGGAACGGGTTGTATTCGATGCGGTCCCAGATGCTTTCCATACCCACGTAATCCGGTCCGCAGAACCAGCCGATGCCGTCCAGCAGCGAAGCGCCGCCTTGGGCCACGATGTTCGCTGACGCTCCGAGATTGCGCGCGGTGATGGCCGCATAGGAATACCACGAATTGCTGTAGGGGCTCAGATCCGTATCCGGATCGGCCTTGCCGGTGTACAGCGCGGCTTCGTTGCGTTCGCCGCACGATACGGAGTCGCCGTATACCTCGATGCGCCGGATGGGAGCAGGTATGGCCGGCGGCAACACCCGGGCCTGATCGTCAATGAGAAAGCCGGTAATCTCCAGATAGTGCTCGCCATCCTGACGCTTATAGACCACCACCTCATGTTCGATGTCCGGCAGATGCTCGGCGAGCATCACGGTGGTTTCTGCGTCATTCTCGGTGATGCGCGCCCGATAAGGCACGCCATCGATCACCGCGCCGAGCGTGCTGTCGCCATAGTTATGGCGATTGATCAGTCGGACACCCACCGAAGTGCCGGTGCAGCGGAACGTGGCCTGCGTGTAGGGGAACACCCATACCGGGCGGTCCGGGACGTCGATATCGATGCGGCCCATGGTCCTAATCACGGGGTTGTTGGGAGTGATCTGCTGCATGCTACTTCCTTGCTTGGTGCGGGTCTTAGCGGAAAGGTGCCGTCTGGCAGGCGTTGGCGTGGGAAGAGAACGAGTCCGTTCTCCTCGACATGGTTCCAGAACCGTACACAACACAGCGACTTAACCGCTTCAGATTTCATGGTACACTATTGCCCAACGATCCGAGATATGCAAGACCCGCGTATCGCGGACACGGTGAGAGCCCGACGTATAACCCATATTCCCTCGCTGTGGAGGGTAATCCTCCACACCGATGATGGCCAGACAAAGGAGCAATATGACCATGACATTTCCCGAAGGATTCCAGTTTGGTACGGCCACGGCCTCGTATCAGATCGAAGGCGGCGCCACCGAGGGCGGCCGCGCGCCATCGATTTGGGACACGTTCTCCCACACGCCCGGCAAAACCGTGAACGGCGATACCGGTGATGTGGCCTGTGATTCCTACCATTTGTGGCAGAAGGACATCGATTTGCTCGCCGATCTGGGCGTGGACTCCTACCGTCTGTCTGTGGCCATGCCGCGTGTGATGCCGACCGAGGACGGCCCGGTCAACGAGGAGGGCCTTGACTACTACGAGCGCGTGGTCGACGCGTTGCTCGACAAGGGCATCAAGCCCACGGTCACGCTCTACCACTGGGATCTGCCGCAGTACCTCGGCGATGGGAACGGTTGGCTCAACCGCGACACCGCCTACAAACTGGCCGACTATGCGCGCATCGTGGCTCACCGTCTGGGCGACCGCGTCGAAACCTACACCACGTTGAACGAGCCGTGGTGCTCCTCCTACCTGAGCTACGGCGCCACCGAGCACGCACCCGGTCTGGGCCTTGGTCCCGGTGCCTTCCCGGCCGTGCATCATCTGAATCTGGCTCATGGTCTGATGGCCCAGGCGGTGCGTAGCGAGGTCGGCGACAGGTCGCAGCTGTCGGTCACGCTGAACCTGCAGTTCAACCGTGGCGACGCCGACGCCGTGCACCGTCTCGACCTGATCGGCAACCGCGTGTGGCTCGACCCGATGCTGCGCGGCTACTACCCGAACGAGCTGTTCGCCATCACCAAGGGCATCTGCGATTGGGAGTTCGTCAAGGACGGCGACCTCGAACAGATCCATCAGCCGCTGGACGTGCTCGGCATCAACTACTATTCCTCCGGCTTGGTCACGATGAGCGGACGCCCGCAGTTCCCGCAGTCCACGGGCCCGAGCACCGCGCCTGGTGCCAGCGACGTCGACTGGCTGCCGACGCCCGGCGAGCACACCGACATGGGCTGGAACATCGATCCGAAGGGCCTATATGACCTGCTGATGCGCGTGCATAACGATTATCCAGAGATTCCGCTGATGGTCACCGAAAACGGCATCGCGGTCGAGGGCGGCGACCGGGTCGTCACCGAGGCGGATGGCACCAAGGCCGTGCACGACCCCAAGCGCATCGACTACCTGAAGCGGCACTTCGAGGCCGCACTCAAGGCTATCGAGGACGGCGTGGATTTGCGCGGCTACTTCGTGTGGTCCATCGCACCAGCTGCCAAGCAGTCCGGCTACTGACCGGGCGTTCCGGTTTCGACTTGTCTTATCGGCATACTTCCTTTTTTTCAGTCTCTATAAGACGCCTATAATAAATGGGGCCACCGTTCGCGTTGAATGGTGGCCTCACTGGTTGCTATGGAGAGGGTTACTTCTTGGCCTGAGTGAGCTGTGTGGAAAGAGCGATAAGCAGCGAGGCAGGCACTATGGCGATGACGGCGTACAAGGAGGCCATGAATTCGGGGAAGCTGTATAAGGTGATGGAATTCACCGAGCGGGACCCGCATTACCGGGAGTATCTCCAGCAGATAGAGGAGTACAACCGGCTCGGCTATTCCCCGGAAGCGGAGACGGCAAAGCAAATAATATTGCGCAGCCTGTTTGCGGAAGTCGACGATGGTGCGTATATCCAGGCACCGTATCACGCGATGTGGGGCGGGCATCACGTCCATTTGGGCCGCAACGTGTGGATCGCGTCCAACGTCACTGTTCTGCCGGGGCGCATATCGGGGACAATGCGATCATCGGCGCGGGCTCCATCGTCACGAAGGACGTTCCGGCGAACGTCATCGCCATGGGAAGCCCGGCGAAGATCGTTCGGGAGATAACGCCGGACGACGATGTCCATTACGATCACGGCCAATCGATAGCCGACAACATCGTTACGCTGGATCAGCTGCAACAGTGGGAATAACGTAATCGACGTATGGGTGCACAGGCAATGAGCCGGTCTGAACATTTCGCCTCCGTGCGGGCCGGCTCGTATGAGCTTGGGCTACAGTCTCACATCATGTCGGCTTGACGTGGCGGGCCATTGACGAGGCAGGATAATGCGGCGATGCGGGAGATGAACGCGCGAATCACCGGGGTGGCGTCGAGCGGGTAGAGCAGTCCGTAGTGCATGACGACCGGTTCGGGCCAGTCCACGGCCACGTTGACGAGCTGCGGGTGAATGCCGGCCCACATCGGTTTGGAGATGAGCAGGTCGCCGGATTCGGCGCAGTCGTTGAACGTGTCGAGGTCGTAATGGTCGATGTCGATCAGATCGATGGCCGGATATTGTTCCAGCAGGTCCCGGGCCGTGTCGTTGGCGCCGCGATGGCGTTTGAGGATGCGGATGCGTGTGCCTTCGAGGTCTTTCAATGTGAGTAGTGCATGTCTCGCCAGTGCGTGATTGCGTGGCACGGCCACGCATAGTGGCTCGGAATCGAGGGCGAGGGTGTTGCAGGTGTCGTTCCAATAGCCGGTGTCGAAGGCCGTGGATATCAGATCGACGTCTGGTTCCGCCTCCAGGGATCGGCCGGTTGGATGAGGTTACGCCGTCTTGCGAGCCGTCGAACGATCAGGGCCAAAGGTAAAGAAATTCGGTATTCTTGCAAGGCTTTTTGGGTTATCCCGCGGACATGGGTAGACTGGCATGCGGTAGGAGAGATACTCGCTGAAAGGTGCATGCCAGCTCATGGGAACGGGTGACCAGCCGGAAAAGACCAACAACTAAACCAGCGATTGCTGTCGGCTGGCCGGTAATAGCCGTAACTGCAGCGGACGTTCCCCGCTGCAGGTGACATGCATCGCCGGAGGGCAGCTGCAAGTCCAGGTACCGGTCCGCGGCCACCCCAGTCAGCCGCGCTGACAACCCCCGGCATCATACGCGATGTGCACGTCGTGCACTGCTACGTGCCGTCCGCCGGGCTACCCGTCCAGCGAAAGCGTAAACGGTCAGCCAGCCAGTATCGATACATGTCATAACGTAAGGAAGTAGCCCATGCCATCACACGCACGCACGGTCACCAGGACAACCCATCGCGTTCGCAACGCGCTGCTCGTCGTGCTGCTGTTGCTGGTCGTGTGCGCCGCGGCGGCCGGCTTCAGCGGATTCAAACTGTACAAGTCGGCGATGAGCGCCAAAGCGCACCTCAACAATGTCGTCAACGCGGCCAAGGTCATCAAGGACGGTTCCACCGACGACATGGTCAAGGCGCTGTCCGACGTGAGCTACATCCAGAAGGAGGCGGCCGCCGCCAAGCAGGATGTCAGCGGCGGTCTGTGGACGCTGGCGGAGAAGATGCCCGTGGTCGGTGGTGACGTGAAGACGGCGCGCACCGCCATCGGTACCATCGAGGACTTCGCGCAGACCACGCTGCCCCAGCTGGGCAAGGTCGTCACCACACTGACCGGTGCCAGCCTCTCCAGTGGCGATGGGCAGCTCAACATGGAGCCGATCATCGCCGCGGCGCAGCAGCTTGCCACGGTCGACCAGTCCGTGCAATCGCAGGCCAGGACGATCCAGGATCTTCCCGACGCCAAACTCGGCGTGGTGAACAACGCGCTGCAGAACGGCAAGACGCAGATGGCCGCCCTGGCGCAGGTGACCGAAAACCTGAGCGGCATGCTCAACATGCTGCCGAACTTCCTCGGTGCGAACGGCGCCCGCAACTACGTGCTGCTGGCCCAGACGAATTCCGAGATCCGCGGAACCGGCGGCCTGATCGGTTCGGCCGGTTCCTTCAGCGCGGACAACGGCAAGATCGCGGTGGGGGAGTTCCACGCGGATGCCGAGTTCCCCTCCAACGCCGCGTTGGATGACGTCAACCAGGACGGTGACGGCACGCTGTACAGCGGACTGTACTTCGGTCAAGTCATCCATAATCTTTCGTCTACGCCGGACTTCCCGCGCGTCGCGTCCATGGCCCAGAAGTTCTGGCAGGCGGCTCCGTTCGGCGGATCGTCCGACGGCGTGATGTCGCTCGACCCCGTCGCGCTGCAGGCGATGATCGGCGCCACCGGCGACGTGACCCTGTCCGACGGGCGCGTGCTCAACGGGTCGAACACCGCCGAATTCCTGCTCAACGGCGCCTACAAGGAACTGACGCCCTCCGCTCAGGACCGGTACTTCAGCGAGACCGCCGCCCAGGCGGTCGCCCACCTGTTCAGCGACATGAACACGCAGAAGCTCATGACCGTCGCCAAGACGATGCTCCGGATGGCCGAGCAGCGGCACCTGTACTTCTGGTCGTTCCACGAGGAGGATCAGGCGGTGCTGCGCAGCGCCGGCGTCACCGGCGAGATCACCAACGACGCGAAGAACCCGGTGACCGGCGTCTACTTCAACGAGATGCAGGCCTCGAAGATGGACTGGTACATCCAGCGCAAGTCGACGGTGAAGAGGACCGGCGACAACACCTACCACGTTACGTATTCGTTCACCAACACCCTGCAGCCGGGCGAGGCCGGATCCCTGCCAGAATACATCACGGCGAACGCCAAGGGAGGCGTGGCGGTGAACCGCGTGGTCATCTACACGCCGGCCGGAGGCGAGGTCAGCAACGTGTCGGCGTCGAACGGCAGTTCCTTCGCACAGGTGCAGGCCAAGGACCATATGACCTACATGGACGACATCTCCCTGGCGCCTCAGGACACGGTGACCATCGAATACGACGTGACCACCGCGGCCGGCTCGGCCAACCTCAAACTGGATCAGACGCCGACCATCGGCGACCCCGCGATCACGTACGAGTATTGATCGGTATTGATCTGTGGGTGTGATCTTGGGATTGTGTGCCCTTATGAAAGCGCGCCGCCGACTCCTCTCGGAACCGGTGACGTGCTTCCGGACGACGATGTCCATTACGATCACGGCAGATCGATAGCCGACAATATCGTCACGCTGGTTCAGCTAGTTCGAATTGCAGGTGGCGGACGGTGCCCAAGACGAAAGATTCTCGTCCGGCGTTCGGCCGCCGTCGTTGGCCGTGATGATACTGGAGACCATGAAGCTCAGGCGGCGGCAGCCAAGGGCGAAGTCGAGAAAGAGGTGACGGCGTGACACTTGAACAGAGGTCAGATAGCGCGGCGGCGGAGCAGTGCCGAGCATGACCAACAATCAACGGCCGCAGGCGATTGAGGTGCGCGGTGCGCGCGTGCATAACCTCAAGAACATCGACATTGACATTCCGCTGTGTGAACTGGTGGGCGTGGCCGGCGTCTCCGGTTCGGGCAAAAGCTCTCTGGCGCTCGGCGTGCTGTATGCGGAAGGTTCGCGGCGCTACTTGGAAGCGCTGTCCACGTACACGCGCCGTCGACTGACCCAGGCCAGCCGCGCCCAGGTGGACGAAGTGCTGCACGTGCCGGCCGCGCTGGCTCTGCACCAGCGGCCCACGGTGCCCGGCATCCGCTCGACGTTCGGCACGATGACCGAATTGCTCAACAGCCTGCGACTCCTGTTCTCCCGCGTCGCCTCGCACGTGTGCTCGCATTGCGGGGCGCGCAACGAGCCCACGCTGAACGTGGCGGCCGGACTGCCCATTACTTGCGTCAGCTGTGGCAAGGAATTCCATGCGCCCGGTGCTGAATCGCTCGCCTTCAACTCGGCCGGCGCCTGCCCGACCTGCTCCGGCAACGGCATCGTGCGCGAAGTAAACCGCGCGGCCCTGGTCCCGGACGAGTCGAAACGCATCGACGACGGCGCTGTGCTGCCATGGGGCTCGCTCATGTGGGACCTCATGAAACAGGTGTGCGGTGCGATGGGCGTGCGCACCAACGTGCCGTTCAGCGAGCTCACGCCCGAAGAACGCGACATCGTATTCAACGGGCCAGCCGTCAAAAAGCACATCCTCTACAAGCCGAAGAAAGGCGACGATTTCGCCGAACTCGACTTCACCTACTTCAACGCCGTGTACACGGTGGAGAATGCGCTCGCCAAAGCCAAGGACGAGAAGGGCCTGAAGCGTGTGGCCCGGTTCCTCAAGGAGGGGCCGTGCGCCGACTGCAGTGGCACCCGACTGAGCGCCGTCGCCCGGGCTCCGCACGTGCGCGGGCTGAACTTGGCCGAAGCCGGCGCGATGACCTTGGACGCGGCGGCGGATTGGGTGCGCGGAGTGCCGGAATCCCTGCGCCCCGACATGCGGCCGATGGCCACCAACATCTGCGAATCGTTCCTAGACGTGGCCCGACGACTGCTGGATCTGGGGCTCGGCTATCTGGCGCTTGATCGCGCCGGCGCCACACTGTCGACCGGAGAACGCCAACGTGTGCAGCTCGCCCGGGCCGTGCGCAACCGCACCACCGGCGTGCTGTATGTGCTCGACGAGCCATCCATCGGTCTGCATCCCTCGAACGTGGACGGGCTGCTCGGCGTGATGTATGACTTGGTGGCGGACGGCAATTCCGTGGTGGTCGTGGACCATGACGTGCGTGTGCTCAAGGCGTGTGACCATCTCATTGAAATGGGGCTGGTCGCCGGTGCCGAAGGTGGGCATGTGATCGTGCAAGGCACGGTCGGCGAGGTGGCGGCGAATCCCAGTAGTCGCATTGCGCCGTTCCTATCTGATCAGGTGAGCGCGCGTATACGTGAGCGTGTGGCTGAATCACAGGTGTTCAGCCTTGGCCACATACGCATGACAACCAGCCAGCTGCATACAGTCAAGCCGCTGGACGTTGATATCCCGCGCGGCCGGCTCGTGGCGGTGACCGGCGTCTCCGGCTCAGGCAAGACCACGGTGGTGCTTGAATCGCTGATTCCCGCGCTCAAAGCGCAGGCAGCGGGGGAGCGGTTGCCGGAACACGTGCTCGAGCTTAAAGCCGAGGGCATCAATCGCGCGAATCTCATCGACGCCACGCCGATTGGCGCAAATGTGCGTTCCACTGTGGCCACCTATGCCGATATTCACGACGAATTGCGCCGCGCCTTCGCCCGCGCGGACGACGCCAAAGCGGGCGGCTGGAAGGCTGGCGATTTCTCGTACAACACCGGCAGACTGCGTTGCCCCACGTGCGACGGCACCGGTTCGATCTCGCTCGATGTGCAGTTCCTGCCGGACGTGACCATCGAATGCCCGGATTGTGGAGGCTCCCGCTATGCGTCCGAAGCCGACGCGATTCGGCGTGCGGTTAAAGCGGCTAAGGGCAAAGCGGCGAAGATGAAGGTCCCGGATAAGCGCAAAGCTGCCAAGGAAAAATTGAGTGAGGCGACGGGTCAGGGTGGCGGCAACATTTCCCTGAGCCTGCCTCAACTCATGGCAATGAGCGTGGACCAGGCGCTGGCCGTGACCAGCGACCTCAAGAAGGTTCACGCACGTCTGACCACCCTGCACGACTTGGGCCTCGGCTACTTGACGCTCGGCGAACCGACTCCGGCGCTTTCGGGCGGCGAAGCCCAGCGGCTGAAACTCGCCAGCGAAATGGGCAAGGCCCAATCGGACGCGGTATTCGTGTTCGATGAGCCGACCATCGGTCTGCACCCGTTCGACGTGCGCGTGCTGCTGGGCGTGTTCGACCGGCTCGTGGCGAGCGGCGCAACAGTCGTGGTCATCGAACATGACCTTGACGTGATCGCCAATGCGGACTGGATCATCGACATGGGTCCGGGCGGCGGCGAAAGCGGCGGACGCATCGTCGCCACCGGAACGCCGGAACAAATCGCGGCCAATCCGAACAGCATCACCGGGCGGTATCTGTGCTGACTCGTATGGCGGTCACGCGCCTTCGCATAGGACCCTGCGCGAGTAGGATAGCCGTCCATGGTGCAGATTCATGGCGTTAGACGCGCAAGCGCGGACGCGAAATATCGGCAGATGACCGGGCAGCCGGTCAAGCCGCTGATTCTCAAACTGTGCTTGCCGGCCGTCATCTCCAACTTGGTGACCACCGCCTACAGTCTCACGGACACGTTCTTTATTGGTCAGCTCGGCACCGCGCAGTCCGGTGCTATCGGCATCGCGTTCTCCGTCATGACCGTGATGCAGGCGCTCGGCTTCTTCTTCGGCAACGGCGCGGGCAACTCGATGAGTCGCGAACTCGGCAAGCAAAACAATGATCGCGCCTCCCGACTACTGGCCGTGGGCTTTGCGGGCGCGGTGATCTCCGGTTTGGTGATTGCCGCAATCGGGTTGCTGACCCTGCGGCCACTTGTCGTCATGCTGGGCTCGACCTCGACGATTGCCCCATACGCCGTGCAATATCTGACGCCGTTGCTGGTCGCCGCACCCTGCGTGTGCGGTTCGTTCGCACTCAACGGACTGCTGCGATACCAAGGGCAATCGACGTTCGGCATGATCGGGCTGGTTTCCGGCGCATTGCTGAATTTCCTGCTTGCGCCATTGTTCATTTTCGTGGCCGGTCTGGGGATTTTCGGTGCCGGCCTCGCCACCGCCATCTGCCAGACGGTGAGCTTTACGATTCTGACCACGATGAGCCGCAAATTCGGCGTGATGAAACTGTCCCTGCGCAATTGCAAGCCGGATGTGCTGCTCATGCGCGAAGTGGCTGGCGGCGGCCTGCCTTCGCTGATCCGCCAAGGCGCCGGCTCGATTTCCGTGACTTGCGTGAACATCGCCGCCAACCCGTTCGGCGACGCGGCCATCGCCGGCATGGCCATCGTGATGCGCATCATGTTGGGCGCCAATTCGGTGATCGTGGGTCTCGGCCAAGGCTTTCAGCCGGTGTGCGGCTACAACTACGGTGCCGGCCTGTTCGCGCGAGTCAAAGAGGGATATTGGTTCTGCGTGCGGCTCACCACCTGCGTGCTCGTGGCGTTGGCAGCGCTGCTGTGGATTTTCGCGCCGCAACTGGTCGAGATCTTCCGTTCCGACCCGGCCGTGGTGGCGGTGGGCGTGGCAGCGCTGCATATTCAATGCTGCACGGTGATTCTCAACGGCTTCAACATGATGGGCAATATGATGACCCAGACCATGGGCCGCACCGGCATCGCCTCGTTCCTGGCCTTGTGCAGGCAAGGCCTGTTCCTGGCGCCAATCGTGCTGATTCTGCCGATGATGTTCGGCGTGCTCGGCGTGGAAATGGCCCAATCGGTGTCCGACGTGCTGACATTCGTGGTCACCATCCCGTTCATGCGGCGAATCCTGCACGAATTGCGGTAGATGTCATCAAGATTTTCGACTTCCAGACCAGGTGGACCGAGCATATCTCGCTGAATCTCTGTAGTTTTTCCTTACCGTTGCGTTCATTAGGTCGATTATGCGTTCATTAGGTCGGTGCCCTGCTTAGCATGAGATAATGAGCATTGGAATGAAACCATTCTTGAAGGCAGTGTTCATCACAAGTGACCTAATGAACGCATAATCGACCTAATAAATGAATGGCGGATGGCTAATACGGAGCCTGAATGCAGAATATGAAACGTATGAAAGCCAACCAGGCACACAAGTGGCCTGTACCGGAGCGCATCGAATCGCTGTACCGCACCATGGCTGACGCACTCGGCCCGACCGGATGGTGGCCGGCGGAGACCACGTTCGAGATTATGGTGGGCGCGGTGCTGACGCAGAATACGGCGTGGAGCAATGTGGATCGTTCGCTTGCGGCGTTGAAAGCGGAGGATGTGCTCGAACCCCATGCGTTGGCGGCCATGGATCCGGAGCGTTTGCAGGAACTGATTCGACCGTCAGGCTTTTATGTCAACAAATCCAAGACCGTACAGTCGCTGAGTCGGTGGTATGTGGAGCGTTGCGGGGCCGCGCCCGAGGGTGCCGCGGCTATTTCCGATGCCGAATTACGGGCCGAGTTGCTTGGATTATTTGGTATTGGCGGCGAGACGGCCGACGATCTGATGCTGTACGTGTTCTCGCGCCGCACATTCGTGGCCGATACCTACGCGCGGCGGCTGTTCGCCTTCCTCGGATTCGACGTGCCGGCCGGCTATCCGGCATTCCACAAGGCCTATTCGCCCGTGGTGCTGAGCACGAGCCTCAGCGTTGGGGATTTGCAGGAGTTCCATGGGCTTATCGACGAGTTCGGCAAGGCATACCGCGATGACGCGGCAAAGAGTGAGTCGTTCTTGGGTGTAAGCCTCACACAAAATGGTGCTCAATAAGAAAAGTGTGAGGCTCGCACAGCGCCAATCGCACATCCAAATCCTGGGAACGGCGGTCTGATGCCATTCCGTCGAATGTGCGATTGATTGGTATTGTGCGTTTGCCTCACACTTTTCTTATTGAGAATGATTCGCTGCGATATGCCGCATATCTCGTTTCGAGGTATTTCTCGCTGTTGAGATACACTATACATCGAAACGACACATATCGAAACGTGGCGTGTCGAAACGAGGTAGACTGGTGATCATGAGCTTGATTGAGATGATGATTCTGGGGTTCTTAAGCGAACGATCCATGTGCGGCTACGAACTGCGCAAGAAGATGGAACAGCTGCAGGGCTACGCGCGCAAATTCAGCGACGGCACGGTATATCCGGCGACCAACCGACTCGTCGAAGCCGGCCTGATTTCCGAACAGTCTGAGATCCGCGATGGCCGTCAGCGCCGCGTATTCACCCTGCTTGAGGCGGGCCGCAACAAACTCATCGAGGAACTGCGCAACACCGGCGGATTCAACCTCACCGATATCACCCGCTGGACCGTCGTGCTCACCTTCCTTGGTGTTGTTCCGGATAAATCAGACCGTGACGCGGTGCTGCGCCGCCGCTACGACCTGCTGAACGGCCATGACGTGCACTTCTTCTACTGCGACGCCGGCAACCCGCTCTCCATCGAGCAGATCGACGACCCCTACCGCCGCGGCATCATCGCCGTGCATGACGCCGAAATCGCCGCCGAGCTCGACTGGTTGCGCTCAATGCTGGGTATCGAAGACGAGTCTGTGGCACAATAGTTCGACTGGCACAGTCGCCGCAGCAACTAACAGGAGACGATGATGACCGAAGGCAAGCCGATCGCCAAGCCGATGATCGATGACGCCACGCGTGAGAAAATGGCGCTCATGTTCTCCGGCGAAGTCTATCTGCCGGACGATGTGGATGGCTTCTTCGACCTGCAGGCCGCCCAGCGCACCTCCAGCTCGAACTCAACGCCACGCCGCTGACCCACCCGAAGCGCCGTACCGAACTCATGAAGGCGTTCTTCGGCGCTGCGGGGGAGGGCCTGTACCTCGAAGGCCCGGTGTACGCGAACTGGGGCAGCAATACGTACTGGGGCGAGCGCTGCTACGCCAACTTCAACCTGACGCTGGTCGACGATGGCGATATCTTCATCGGCTCCCACACCATGCTCGGCCCCAACGTCACGCTTGTAGCCACCGGCCATCCTGTGCGTCCGGACCTGCGCTACCGGGGCGCCCAGTATTCGTGTCCGATCCACATCGGCGAAAACGTGTGGATCGACACGTTCGCGCCGACCCACACGTTGCGCCCGAGGGCCACCGGAATGCAATACACGTAGCGGTGCTCGCGCAGCACCGGCAACACGGGGTGGCAGGCGGCTCATTAGCACGGGGAACGGTTGAACGAGAAGTGGATTGGCATGTGGTGGTATCGAACATACTGATGCGTGTGCCGCCGAGCCTGTCCAGATGGCTGCCTATATGAACCAGTGACAGGAAATCGTGGGAGAGCAAACGAGAGGAGTGTGCATGGGGCAGTTCGGTGTCATGATTGGCCAGTTGGTCGGATTCCTGATCATGCTGATGGTCGGATACGGATGTGTAAGGCTCCGGTTCTATGGTCAGACGGCGCTGGACGGCATGTGTTCGCTGCTGCTCAACGTGCTCATCCCTGTGCTCGTGTTCTCGAACGCCGTCGACGGCGCGGACCGCGCGCAGCTCGCCGCCAACTGGGGCGTGATGCTGCTGACCGCCGTGATGTACGCGCTGCTCATCCTGGTGTTCTGGCTGGTCGCCAAACTGTTGCGGCTCAAAGGTTCGCGTAGCCATGTATTCCAGGCATCGCTTATTTTCGGCAACGCCGGATTCATCGGCATTCCGTTGATTATGGCACTTTGGCCGCAGAACGGCGCGATTTACGTGGCGCTGATGTCGATCATCGACCAGACGCTGCTCTGGACGTACGGCGTATGGCTGTGCGAGCCGGTCGTCGAAGCGACTGACGGCAACGCGATTGGCGCGCGAGGTGCGGTCGCGAACGGTTCGGTGAACGGCGCCGGTTCGGTGGGGGAGGCTGGTTCGGCGAGCAATGCTGGTTCGGCGAGCAATGCCGCAAACGGTGGTTCTCCGGCCGTCGTCCGCCCCTCGCTAGGTACCCGCGTCCTCGGCCTGCTTAAACGATTCGTCAATCCCGCCTTCATTGGCGTGATGCTCGCCCTGATTCTGATTCTGCTTGGCGTCAAGGTGCCGGACATCATCCTGAAGCCGCTGCACACCATCGGCAATATGGCCACACCGATGTCGCTAATCTACTTGGGCGGCCTGTTCGCACTGACCAAGTGGTGGGGCGTCCTCAAACGCTACGAACTCTATGCTGGCCTAGTCGCCAAGATGATCGCATTCCCGCTCGCCTTCTACGCGCTACTGACCGCGCTGACCGGCGCATCGCCGCAACTGTCGATCACCCATGACATGGTGCTGATGATCACGGTCATCGCCGGACTGCCGACCATGACCACCATCGCCATGTTCACCGGTCGCAAGAACAACATGCCCGAGTATGCGGTCGGCTTCGTGCTCGTAAGCACGCTGTTCTCGCTGGCCTCCCTGACGATTGTGTCGGCGGTCGTGTTCTGAATTGTCCCCTTCGACGAAAAGAATGCCGGGGGCCTCCGGCGCTTGGAATCTCATTCATAAATAAATGCTGGCTATTCTTTTTACCATGAATCAGGAACCATTTTCTGTTGTTCTGGCCGAAAGATAATCTCAAGGGTTTCGGTCGCCACGAAGACAGCATTATCAACGGTCGCGGCGAGAATCCGGCCGTCATCAAGCGCGACTACGAACTCATGAAATGGGTCAACGCGAACTCCTTCCGTACCTCGCACTACCCGTATAGCGAAGAGAACCTCAGGATGGCTGACCGCGAGGGCTTCCTGGTCATCGATGAATGTGCGGCCGTGGGCTTTATGTCCAGCCTAAAGAACCTCGTGAAACGAATTTCACGAGGTTCTTTCTAGTTACGCTGAATGACTCCCATTAGACTCCCACAAGAGAAGAGCAATGGCGAAATCCCAACGTTGCTAAGCTCTCAAACTCAGATGTGGAAGTAGAGCTCGTACTCGAGCGGGGTCGGGGCCAGGCGAGCCTGGTCGATCTCGTCGCGCTTGAGGCCAATCCAGGTCTCGATCAGGTCGTCGGTGAACACGTCGCCGGCGGTGAGGAAGTCGTGGTCCTCTTCCAGGGCGTCCATAGCCTCGGCCAGGGAGCTTGGCACCTGCTTGATGCCAGCGTGCTCTTCCGGCGGCAGCTCGTAGAGGTCCTTGTCGACCGGCTCCGGAGGCTCGATGTGGTTCAGGATGCCGTCCAGGCCAGCCATCAGCTGAGCGGAGAAGGCCAGGAACGGGTTGCAGGACGGATCCGGAGCGCGGAACTCGATGCGCTTGGCAGCCGGGGAGGTGCCGGCCAGCGGAATACGGATGGCGGCAGAACGGTTACGAGCGGAGTACACCAGGTTGACCGGAGCCTCGAAGCCCGGGACCAGACGGTGGTAGGAGTTCAGGGACGGGTTGGTGAAGGCCAGCACGGAGGAGGAGTGCTTGATCAGACCGCCGATGTACCAGCGAGCCAGATCGGACAGACCAGCGTAGCCCTTCTCGTCGTAGAACAGCGGCTTGCCGTCCTTCCACAGGGACTGGTGGCAGTGCATACCAGTGCCGTTGTCGTCGGCGATCGGCTTCGGCATGAAGGTCGCAGCCTTGCCAGCCAGAGCGGCGGTCTCGTGGACGACGTACTTGTACTTCATCAGGTCATCGCCTGCGTGCTGCAGGGTGTTGAAGCGGTAGTTGATCTCCTGCTGGCCAGCGCCGGCGACCTCGTGGTGGGAACGCTCGAGGATCAGACCGACCTTCTGCAGGTTGGCGACCATATCGTCGCGCAGATCCTGGGTGTGGTCAATCGGCGGAACCGGGAAGTAGCCCTTCTTGACGCGATTCTTGAAACCGATGTTCGGGGTGCCGTCCTCTTCGGAGTCAACGCCGGAGTTCCACGGAGCTTCGATGGAGTCGACCTCGTAGAAGGAGCGCTGCATGGAGTTCTCGAAACGCACCTTGTCGAAGATGAAGAACTCGGCCTCAGGGGCGAAGGATGCGGTGTCGGCGATGCCGGTGGACTTCAGGTAGGCCTCGGCCTTGCCGGCGACCTGACGCGGGTCGCGGGAGTACGGCTCGTCGGTCAGCGGGTCGACGATGGAGAAGGCCACGTCAAGGGTCTTGTGCTTGCGGAACGGGTCAACGAAAGAGGTCTCAACGTCCGGGACCAGCTTCATGTCGGACTCGTTGATGGCCTGGAAGCCCTGAACGGAGGAACCATCGAACGGCATGCCGTCGGTGAAAGCGTCCTTCAGGAATTCGCTAGCCGGCACGGTGAAGTGCTGCTGAACGCCGATAAGATCGGTGAAACGGACGGAGACATACTCGATGCCTTCCTTGTTGATAAGGGCCTCGACGTCTTCCTTGGACTTGAGTTCGGTCACGGGACCGCTCCTTTCGTATGAGATATAACGGTATATATCGTAAAATAGCGCGTTTCGCCGGCTCGAAACTTGGGTTACGAGAATGTTTCGTGACTGTGGCCGACAATCGCGCAGGCGCGTTATTTCAACGAAACATCATTACAGAATGGAAACGGAGACTATCGGGGAAGTAGGTAGAGATGTCCGCAACGTGGACAGTGGGTATTGACAGGTGACGTAGGTGGATGTAAGTGGACGCGATTATGAGACATATGACGAAGCCCCGGAACCGATTGAACGGATTCCGGGGCTTCTGTGCGATTTGGTTGTGTGCTGCCGATCAGCGACCGCGCATCGCGCGGCGGGAGATCTTCTGCGGGCGGTTCGGATCCATGCCCTTGGGGATGGCATAGCCCTTCTTGGCCTGCAGCGTGCGAAGACGATCGTTCAGCGTTTCCATCTCGGCCTTGGTCAGCAGGAAGCGACGGCGCGGATGAATCTTGGCGATCAGTGCGTTCTTGTGGTGCGTGGGCTCATAGCTCTTGGACTTGATCACCGTGCTACGCAGCTTGGCCAGCGGCACCTGCTTGGGGCCGTGGCCCACGGCGATGCGGTACACCGGAATGGAGGAGCCGGCGGTGACGCCCTTGATATCGCGTTCCTGACGATCCATCGCCTTCATGACGCGACCGTATTCGCCTTCGCCGATCAGGTAGATGCCGTTCATCGAAGTGCCGCGCCAGATGGCATCCTTGGTCTTCGGGTCGATCCACGCCGGTTCCTGCGGGAAGTCAAAGCCGGCTTTCTGCATGTTGCTCAGCACGCCGATGGCGGCACCAGGCTTGCCATCAATCTGCTTGTAGCCGACTGCATCCGCGCGGCGGGTGAGCATCATGGTGGCCAGCAGAATGCCGAGCATGATGGCGGTGATCATGGTGAAGATCCAGATCAGCCAGGTCCACTTGACAATCAGACCGATGATGATCGTCACGACTACAGGCAGCAGGAAAGCACCGGCCTCAAGCCACGGCAGGGCCTTGTCTTCCTTAGCCGTGTACTTGTAGATCTGGATGATCTGCTTGATTGTGCTCTGCTTCTTCGGCTTCGCGTCCTTCTCCGCCATCACTTCTTCCTTTGTTGGGACGAAACACACTGGGCAATATCTTATCAGGTGCGCTGGTCCGAACTTGCTTGTGCTGGTTGGTCTCAGCGTGTGTGCAATGGTCGTCCGTCGGCCTTGAGCAGCGCCTCTCCGAGCGTTTCACTGAATGTGGGATGCGGGTGAACGAGGCGGGCTGCGTCGGCGAGCGGCACATGGTTGCCGACCAGCTGTTCGGCTTCGGCGATGATGTCGGAGGCCATCGGGGAGACCATGTGCACGCCGAGCACGCGCGGGGTGTCCGGGTTGGCCGCGTCGCAGCCGGAGACGATGGTCAATGAGCCGGCCGTGCCGCTCATCAGCATGCGCGCGTTCGCCAGCATCGGATAGTTGGTCTCCTTGATTTCAATGAGATCCTCCCTCGCCTGCGCCTGTTCGACGGTGAGCCCGACCGACGCCGCTTCGGGGAAGGAGAACACGATCTGCGGCACGGTGGCTTCGTCCACCGGCTTGGGATTGAGTCCGGCGATGGTCTCCGCGATGACGATGCCTTGCTCAAAAGCACGATGCGCCAGCGCGTGACCGGCCGTCACGTCGCCTACCGCCCATACGCCCGGTTTGTCGGTGCGACCGTACGCATCCGTGGCGACATGTCCGTGGTCGTCGATCGTCACGCCCCATGCTGGGTCGGTGATCGGGTCACGCCCGATGGCGACAAGGGCGATTTCGCCCCAGACGCTCTGTTCGCCATCCTGGCCTTCGCGCGTGTAGTGCACGGTGGCGCCAAGGTTTGCGCCGGTGTCCACGTGGGTGACGCTGGCGCGGGTGATGATGTTCACGCCATGACGTTTGAGCTCACGGGTCAGCGTGGTGCCGGCTCTCCGGTCCCAGGCTGAGAGCACGCGGTCCTTGCGAATCAGCAGGGTCACCTTCGAACCGGTGGCGTTCCATATCGAGGCGAATTCAAGGGCGATGGCCCCGGCGCCGATAATCACCGCCGAAGAGGGAAATTCGTTGACTTCCAGCGCCTGTGTGGAGTCGATGAGGGCGCCGGCGAACGGGTTGCCGGGCAATGGGCGTGGCTTGGCACCGGTGGCGATGACGATGTTCATGGCCGTGAGGTCCATCGTTGGGCCGCTGGGTTCGGGGACATCGGCCTTGTGATAGGTGAGGATGTCGCTTTGGCCGGGGGAGGGGACGAGGCGGACGATGTGGTTGGAAGTTGCTGGAGCAATCTCATCCGCATGGAACGCGGCATTGGCCCGGAACACGGTGATGCCGCGATGGGCGAGCAGTCCGGCCAGTCCTCCCACCATCGTCTTGACCACGCGCAGGCGATAGTCGCGCAGCGTGCCGAAGTCGATGCCATTCACCGAGGCGTTGACGCCGAGTTCGGCTGCACGGTGCACGGTGTCGATGGTGTGGGTGGCGGTGATGAGCGCCTTGGAGGGGATGCAGCCACGGTTGAGACATGTGCCGCCCACGGTGGCGTCACGCTCGACGAGTGCCACTTTCATGCCGAGTTCGGCCGCGCGCAGAGCTGTGGAATAGCCGCCGGGGCCGGCCCCGATGATGACCAGATCAAACTGTTCGCTCATGGTTGCCTCCTTGATGCATATAAGTATGGCTCCCATGCTAGGGAGCCATATGCGGCTATCGCCGCCACTTCGCCTAAGAACAGTCCACTGGACTGTTTTCTTTACGGCTCAGCCCCTCAATGAGGGGAGCCGGAGTATATATGAAAAATCAGTCCGCCGGCCAGTGACCGCGCTTCGGGTAACGCGGCTTGGGAAGTCTCCAACGACGCATCTGGATGGAACGGCTCCAGGCGTAGGAGAAGGAGCGGGAGCCCTTGGCCACGGACGATTCGCCGTACTTGGCGATCAGCTTGGGCTTGAGCCTGCGCCACATCAGCCACACGTCGATGATCACGGCGATCAGATAGCCGTACATCAGCGCCATCATGGTGACCGACGCCCACTGGTTGCGCATCAACGAGGCGGCGAACATGGAGGCGATCAGGATTCCGAAGCTCACCGGAATGAACCATTCGCCGAGGTTGAACCGGGCGTCCACGTAGTCGCGGATGTAGATGCGCCACGGCAGGCGTTCCGACTTGGGCATGTGGTTGATGTCGCCCTTCTGCATCGCCTCGTACTCGGCGTTCTCCCTCTCGCGCAGACGGGCTTTGGCGGCCTTGGCGCTGGCCTTGCGGTCCACCGGAACCAGCGGACGGATACCGGCGGCCTGAGCCTGCTTCATCTTCGGGGTAGGACGGCCTTTTTTCTCAGAAGGATCGGCGGCCTTCTTCGGGGCCTGCTCAACAGGAACTTGGGCCTCTTCTTTTTTCTTAAACGGATTCCATGTCATGCTTTGAGGTTACGGTGACGTTCAGACACTTGTACACTGGCGCAGTCATTGCAATGACGCCGCTCACGCACATATATAAAGGAGGATCATCATGGCAACGTTCACCGCTGACGAGATTCGTTCGCGCGTCGAAACCGATTGGAACCGCATCGTCAAGGTGCTGGCCGAAAAGGTCGCGCTGCAGTCGATCTCCGCCAAGGGCATCACCGCCGAACATATGAAGCGCTCCGCTGAATTCGTGGCAGACGAACTGCGCCTCGTGGGTGTGGATGCCAAGGTGGTCCAGGCTTCCAATGCCGATGGCACTCCGGGCGCATGGGAGGTCATCGGCTCGCATATCGTTTCTCCGGACGCCCCCACCGTGCTGCTCTACGCCCATCACGATGTGCAGCCTGTTCCGGACCCGGCCGAATGGGACACCGACCCGTTCGTGGCCACCGAAATCGACGGCCGCCTTTACGGCCGTGGCTCCGCCGATGACGGCGGCGGCATCGCTATCCACTCCGGTGCGCTGAAGGCCTTGGGCGACGACCTCAACGTCAATATCAAAGTGTTCATCGAAGGCGAAGAGGAGATGGGTTCGCCAAGCTTCATTCCCTTCATCGAGGCTCACCGCGACGAATTCGCCGCTGACGTGATTATCGTGGCTGATTCCGGCAACTGGTCGGCGGACATTCCTTCTTTGACCACCTCGCTGCGCGGTAACACCTGTGTGGACGTGACCGTGCAGGGCCTTGAGCATCCGGTGCACTCCGGCCAGTACGGCGGCCCGATTCTCGACTCCAATACGTTGGCCGCCATGCTCATCGCTTCCATGTATGACGAGAACGGCGATCTGGCCGTACCCGGCGTGGCCGCGGAAGAGCCGATCGGCGGTTTGCAGCACGACCTTGACGAAACCACTGTGCGCGAGGATTCCGGCGTGGTGGCCGGTTACGAGTTCGCCGGCACCGGTTCGCTGGCCTCACGCCTGTGGACCAAGCCGTCCGTGACCGTGATCGGCTTCGACGCCCACCCGGTCGAGGGATCCTTCAACGTGATCGCCCCGGAGACCCGCTTCCGTTTGTCGCTGCGCACCGCGCCCACCCAGCGCCCTGAAGAAGCGCAGGAAGCACTGGCTGCATTCTTCGAATCCCACGCGCCGTTCGGTGCCAAGGTCACTGTCGAACGCGGCGAAAACGGCATGGGCTGGGCCATGGACCCGACTGCCGTGGCCACCAAGGACGCGCTGGAAGCCATGACCGAGGCTTTCGGCGTTGAGCCCATCAACAAGGGCGAAGGCGGCTCCATTCCGTTCATCCCCGAACTGCAGCGCATTTTCCCCAACGCTCAGGTGCTGGTCACCGGTCCCGAAGACCCGAAGGCCAACGCCCACAGCCCCAATGAGTCCATCTCCCTGCCCGGCCTCAAGAACAACGTGATCACCGAGGCTTTGCTGCTGGACAAGCTCGGCAAGTAGCCGAACCGTATCGGTAATGGTAGCGAGCCGCCGTCCGGTAGGTCACAGATGTGGCTATTGCCTTTGACGGCGGCTTGCTTTATAGTCGGGGAGTTGACACGGGAGCTGCCGTTAGGCGGCTGAGAGGAGACACATAGTCTCGACCGATGGAACGTGACCGGATAATGCCGGCGCACGGAAATGTCGCTCTTACCCACCCGTGCCTGAACCAACCTGCGCGTGGCCACGAACATGTGCATCATGTGCGTACATATATCCATGTATGTCCGGCCTGCGTACGAGCAGAAGAAAGGCGCATTCATGACTGAAGCTGTGGCCAAAGCCAATTACAAGTGGCGCGTCGTCGATATCGTCGTCGCCGCAATCATCGCCGTCGCATCCGGCGTCATTTTCTGGGGCTGGGACATTGTCTGCTCCGCCCCGCTGGCCCTGTTCGAAGGCGTGACCCCCGGTTTCGAGGGTCTGCTCAACGGATTCTGGCTGTTCGCCGGCCCGCTCGCCGCAATCATCGTGCGCAAGCCCGGTGCCGCACTGTTCGCCGAAACCCTCGCCGCCTTCCTTGAACTTACGCTGGGCAACCAGTGGGGCGTCGGCGGCTCGCTGATCGTCGGCATCATCCAGGGTCTGGGTGCCGAAATTGCCTTCGCCGTCTTCGCCTGGAAGAAGTGGAACATCGGCACCACCATCCTGTCCGGTGCGCTCGCCGGCGTGGGCTGCTGGGCCTACTACTGGGCCACCAACCCGGGCTGGAACGGCCTGCGCGTCACCTGGTACTTGGTCGGCTCCATCATCTCCGGCGTCGTGATCGCCGGCGTGGTGGTCTGGTATCTGTCCCGCGCGCTCGCCGCCACCGGTGCTCTGGAGCGCTTCGAGTCCGGACGCGGCAAGGCGCGGGTCTGATGCAGGTCGATCCGGCCGCGGTCAGGGCCAGCGGCTGGGGCTGGCGGCACGCGACGCGCAAGGATTTCGCGTTGCGTGCCGTCGATTTCACCATCCGGCCAGGTGAACGTGTGCTGTTGCTTGGCGCTTCGGGCGCGGGCAAAAGCACGATGATGGCCGGTCTCGCAGGCGTACTTGGCGGCGATGAGGAAGGCGAGCAGGAGGGCTCGCTCACCATCGATGGCGTCGATGCGCGCGAGGCGCGAGGCCGCGTGGGACTGGTGCTTCAGGACCCGGACTCGCAGATCATTCTTGAACGACTAGGCGATGACGCGGCCTTCGGCTGCGAAAACCTCAACGTGCCGCGCGAGGAGATTCGGCAGCGAGTGCGCGAATCATTGGATATGGTGGGACTCGGCGGACTCGAACTGGATCGGTCCACCCGCCATCTGTCCGGCGGTCAGCGCCAACGTCTCGCGTTGGCCGGCGTGCTGGCTATGAAGCCCGGTCTGCTGTTGTTGGACGAACCGACCGCCAACCTCGACCCCGAAGGCGTGGTCGAAGTGCATGACGCGGTCAAAAAGGCCATCGAGGACACCGGACAGACCATGGTTGTGGTCGAACATCATATCGATGTATGGCTCGATCTGGTCGATCGCGTGATTGTGCTCGGCCGACCCGATGCAAGTTCGCCCACGGGTGCGGTCATTGCCGACGGCAAGCCGGACGAGGTGTTCGCCGAGATGGGCGACGTATTGGCCGCCGGTGGCGCGTGGGTGCCGGGCCGTGCGATTCCCGATTACTCACCGAAGCAGGAGCCTGCGCACGATGCGCCGGTGCTCAGCACTGAGAACTTAAGCTTTGGCCGTGGAACCGCTCTTGGCGTTGGTGTCAATCTGGATTTTTATCCCGGCGAAGTAACGGCTCTGATGGGTCCGAACGGCGCGGGCAAATCGACCTTGGCCTTGACCTTGGCCGGGCTACTCGAGCCTATCGCCGGCAAGGTGCTCATCGCCGACAACCTCAAGCCCGCGCATGCCGGGCGTGAGCCAATCGACTGGAAAAGCAAGGAACTGCTGGGCCGTATCGGCATGGTGTTCCAGGAGCCCGAGCACCAGTTCGCTGCCAATTTCGTGCGTGACGAAGTCGCCATCGGCCCCAAGTCGATGGGGCAGAGCCAAGACGAGGCTTATCAGACCGCCGACCGCATGCTTGAGCAGATGAATCTCACGCGCTTCGCCAAAGCCAACCCGTATACCTTGTCTGGCGGGGAGAAGCGGCGACTGTCCGTGGCTTCCATGCTGGCCGCCGCACCCAAAGTGTTGGTGATGGATGAGCCGACATTCGGACAGGATTTCAGTACGTGGAATGAGATGGTCAAGCTGATTGCCGCCATCCGCGATCAAGGCTCGTGCGTGATCATGGTGACGCACGATGAGGCGCTGGTGGATGCGCTGGGCGCACGACGTGTGATGTTCGAGGAGGCGAAGGCATGAGTGACGTGGTAATCGTCAGTCCGCAGGAAACGCGCGTGGAGCCGGTCAAAGCCTCATCGCCCTCATGGTTTATCGCGCGCATCAACGCGGTCAGCCGCATCATCGGTGCGCTGTTGCTGTGTATTCCGATGTTCATCAGTCTGGATGTGGTATCCGCGTCTACGGCGCTCGGCATCGAATTCGTGCTGCTGTGGATTGGTGGCGTGGCTCCGTGGACCGTATGCCGTAAGACCTGGCCGGTATGGATCGCCGTCGCCGGCAGTTTTATCTCCGTGTTTCTCTACGGCCGCACCTCGGGCGAGATCCTGTGGCAGGGCGGCTGGATTGTGATCAGCGAGGGATCCGTTAATCTGGCCATCGCCACGGCTATCAGGGTGGCGGCCATTGCCGTACCCGGCGTGATTCTGGCCCTGGGCCTCGATCCCACTGATTTGGCGGACGGTTTGGTCGAGATTCTGCACTTCTCACCGCGATTCGTATACGGCGGGTTGGCTGGATTGCGCATGTTTACGCTGCTGCAGGAAGATTGGCGCGCACTCGGCTTGTCCCAGCGTTCGCGCGGCCTTGGCGACGGTAACGCCATCGCCCGTGCCCTCTCCCAAGCGTTCGGACTGCTGGTGCTCTCCATCCGGCGCGCCACCAAACTTGCCACCGCCATGGAAGCGCGCGGCTTCGGCTCCGGCGCCCCACGCTCCCAAGCCCGCATCTCGCGTCTGAAGCCTGTCGACTGGATCTTCTACGTCATCTGTCTGGCCGTCCCGCTGGCCTCCATAGGCGTAGCCGTCGGCACCGGGAATTGGCACTTCGCCTTTCAGGGTGCCTGAAAGGCGGCAGACTGGCACAGTGCCTTTCAGGGTGCTTGAAAGGCTTACGATGCCTCCGCCAGCGGGGAGCGAGCCACGACTGACGTAATGCCCCGGCAGTAGGGTAGTGGCTATGCCCATCAACGCCCAGATTCTTGATAATCCGAAATCCGACCGCGTGCGCCACATCGCCGATCTGACCCGCACCAAAGGCCGCGAACGTTCGGGCCGTTTTCTTATCGAAGGCCCGCAATCCGTGCGCGAGGCCGTCACTTGGCGGCCGGACGTGGTGCGGGACCTGTATGTAGAGGTTTCGCAGGCGCTGGAACATCCGCGTATCATCTCCTCCGCGTTGGAGAAGATCGTCGAAACCTCGCAGGATGCCACGATTTATGTGCACTACTGCACCGGCGACGTGATGCACCGCATCAGTCCGGACGCCCAAGGCATCGCGGCCGTCGGCAATGCCGAGTCCATGCACGCCGGTGCCGATGACGTCGAACTTGGCAAGAACGGTCGGGCCCCGCAGATTGCCGTCTTCTGGCAGGTGCGCGACCCGGGCAACGCCGGCACCGTGATCCGTGCGGCCGATGCGGCCGGCTGTGACGCCGTACTCTTCGTGGACGACTGCGTGGACGTGCTGAACCCCAAGGTCATCCGCTCCACCGCAGGCTCCCTGTTCCATCTGCCGGTACTCGCCATGAGCACCGACGAATTCTTCACCTGGACAGGCGACCATAATTTGGACGTCTGGGCCGCCGACGTATACGGCACCGAAGAACGCAAGCCGGAAAGCCTGCCCGCAGTACTGGCGGACAAGGCGGCGGTCGAGGCTCCGAAAGCCGTGTTGTTCGGCAATGAGGCGCGTGGCTTGGAACCGGACATCCTCACGCGCTGCGGCCGCATCGTCTCCATCCCGCTTTATGGCAAGGCCGAATCGCTGAACCTCGGCACCTCGGCCGCGGTGATGCTGATGTCGCTGTCTATGTCGGGTCATGTTGAAAGAATGTGAAACCGGTAAAAACGCTGTGAAACGCTGAGAAAACATCAGACGAAAGGGTTCTCGTGGCAGAACAAATGGTGTTCGACGCCGACCAGGTGACCGCTGAGGTTGCCGAGGGCATCGAGAAAATCCAGAACGCCTCCAACCTGGAGGAGCTCAAGGCCATCAAGACGACGTACGCAGGTGCCGATTCGGCGATGACCAAGGCCAGCAAGGCCATTGGCTCCCTGCCCGCCGACCAGAAGAAGGAAGCCGGCAAGCTCATGGGCAAGCTGCGCGCCGACTTCGGCCGTGCCTATGGTCCCAAGGAGGTCGAGCTCAAGGAAGCCGCCGAGAAGGCCGCGCTTGCCGCCGAAACCGTGGATATGACGCTGCCGGTGAACCGTAAGCCTCTGGGCGCCCGTCACCCGCTGCCTAAGCTGATGGAGGACGTCGAGGACTTCTTCATCTCCATGGGTTGGCAGATCTCCTCCGGCCTGGAAATCGAAGCCGAATGGTACAACTTCGACTCCCTGAATTTCGGCCCGGACCATCCGGCCCGCCAGATGCAGGACACCTTCTACGTCAAGGGCAATCAGGCCAAGGACGCCGCCGGTTTCGTCGGCTCCAACATGGTGGTGCGTACGCAGACCTCCTCCGATCAGGTCCGTGCCCTCCTGACCCGTGGCGTGCCGCTGTACATCGCGTCCCCGGGCCGTGTGTTCCGCACCGATGAGCTGGACGCCACCCATACTCCGGTGTTCCACCAGTGCGAAGCCCTCGCCGTCGACAAGCACCTTACTATGGCCGACCTGAAGGGCGTGTTGGACAAGCTCGCCGTCGCCATGTTCGGCCCTGAAGCCAAGACGCGCCTGCGCCCGAGCTACTTCCCGTTCACTGAGCCGAGCGCCGAACTCGACCTGTGGTTCCCCGACAAGAAGGGCGGCCCCGGCTGGCTCGAGTGGGGCGGCTGCGGCATGGTGAACCCGAACGTGCTGAAGTCCGCCGGCATCGACCCGGACGTCTACACCGGTTTCGCCTTCGGCGTCGGCATGGAGCGCACGCTCCTGCTGCGCAGCGACATCAACGACATGCACGACCTGGTCGAAGGCGACGTGCGTTTCGCCGAACAGTTTGTGATGGGGGAGTGATTCAGCCATGCCTATGATTGATATCGATTGGCTCAAGGACCATGTCGAGGTTCCTGAAGGCCTGACCTACGAACAGCTCGCCAAGGACCTTGTCAAGGTGGGTCTTGAGGAAGAGGAGATTCACTCCTCCCAGGTGACCGGCCCGATTGTGGTCGGCTACGTGGTCGACGCCACCCCCGAACCGCAGAAGAACGGCAAGACCATCAACTGGTGCCACGTGGACTGCGGCGACGAATGGAACGAGACCGACGAAGACGGCAACAAGGTGCCGCGCGGCATCATCTGCGGCGCGCCCAACATGAAGGCCGGCGAAAAGGTCGTCGTCACCCTGCCCGGTGCCGTGCTGCCCGGCGACTTCAAGATCGAACCGCGCAAGACCTACGGCCACATCTCCAACGGCATGTGCGCCTCCGAACGTGAGCTGGGTCTGGGAGACAGCCACGACGGCATCATCCTGCTGCGTCAGTACGGCTTCTCCGAGGCCGAATACGAGGCTCTGAAGCCTGGTCAGGACGCCATGCACCTGCTGCACCTCGACCAGCCTCTGCTTGAGATCAACATCACCCCGGACCGTGGCTACACGCTGTCCTACCGTGGCGTGGCCCGCGAATACCACCACTCCACCGGTGCCGTCTACACCGATCCGGCCGTGGCACTCAACGAGAAGGCCCCGGAACCTGCTGACTACCAGCCCGGCACCCCGGTGGACATCGATGTTGAAATCGACGATAACAATCCGATTCACGGCGTGCCCGGTTGCGACCGCTACTACGCGCGCATCGTCAAGGACTTCAACCCCAACGCCCACACGCCCAACTGGATGCGTCGTCGCCTGATCCGCGCCGGTATGCGCTCCATCTCCTTGGCCGTGGACGTGACCAACTACGTGATGCTTGACCTCGGCCAGCCGATGCATGCCTACGACCTCGACAAGCTCGAAGGCCCGATTGTCGTGCGCCGCGCCAACGAGGGTGAGAAACTCACCACCCTGGACGGCAAGGAACATGACCTGAGCGTCGAAGATCTGCTTATCACCGATTCGCCGAACGGCGAACGCGGCTCGCGCATCCTCGGTCTTGCCGGTGTGATGGGCGGCCTGTATGGCGAAGTGACCGCCGACACCAAGAACATTCTTCTGGAGGCCGCGCACTTCGATCAGGTGACCATCGCCCGTTCGGCCCGTCGCCACAAGATTCCATCCGAGGCCTCCCGCCGCTTCGAACGTGGCGTCGACACCGCGCTGCAGCCCGCCGCCACCCAGATGGCCGCCGAGCTCATGGCCAAGTACGGCAACGGCGAGCCCAGCGAACACCCGAACGACGTGAACAACACGCCGCGCGCCAAGGTCATCCACTTCAAGGCCTCCGAAGTGGCCCGCGTGGCCGGCCTCGACGTGGACATCAACCGCATCTCCGACATCCTGACCGACATTGGCTGCACGGTGGCCGGCGGCGGCAACGGCGAGTTCGCCGTAACCGCGCCGAGCTGGCGCCCGGACTTGAACGAGCCGTGCGACCTGGTCGAGGAGATTGCCCGACTGGTCGGCTACGACCAGATTCCGATTACCGTGCCGCCGGCACCGGTCGAGGGTCTGGTGGGCCTGACCCCGGACCAGCAGCGTCGCCGTCGCGTGGCGGACGAGCTCGCCGAGTTCGGCATGGTCGAATCGCTGAGCTACCCGTTCGTGGGCGACGACGATTACAAGGCCTTCGGCTTCGACCCGGAAGCCACCAAGAAGGTCAGCGTCGAGATCGCCAACCCGCTCTACGGCGACCGTCCGTACCTGCGTCGCGAGATTCTGCCGACCCTGGCCACCACCGTGCAGCGCAACATCCGCCGCGGCATCGAAAACGTGTCCCTGTACGAACTCGGCCACGTCTACCTGTGGGATCCGGATGCGCCCGCCATCCCGGCACTGCCCGGTGGCGTGCGCCCCACCGACGAACAGCTCGCTGCGCTTGACGCCGGTCTGCCCGAACAGCCCGACCATGTGGCCGGCATCCTGACCGGTCTGGCCGAGGACGACGGCTGGATGGGCGGCAAGCGCCCGGTCGACTGGTCCGACGCCGTCGAGGCCGTGCGCCGCATCGCCGGCCGTATCGGTGCCGCAATCGAACTCGACCAGCCCGCCGCCGACGATGTGCCCGTCCAATGGCACCCCGGCCGCGTCGCCCGCGTCATGGTGGGCGACGTCTTCACCGGCTGGGTTGGTGAACTGCACCCGCGCGTCAACGAGGCGCTCGGCTTCCCGGCCCATTCCGCGGCCTTCGAGCTGAACCTCACCGCGCTGTTCGCCACGCTGACCGGCAAGCCCGTCCAGGCCAAGCCGATCTCCACGTTCCCGCCGGTCAAGCAGGATTTGGCCTTCACCGTGGACGAGACCGTGACCGCAGGCCAGCTTGAGAACGTGATTCGCAAGGCCGCCGGCGCGAACCTCGAATCCATCGAACTGTTCGACGTGTTCACCGGCGAACAGGTGGGCGAGGGCAAGAAGTCCCTGGCCTATGCGGTGGTGTTCCGTTCGCCGAGCAAGACGCTGTCCGCCGAAGACAGCGACGCCATCCGCAAGGCCATCGTGGCTGAGGCCGCCGAAATCGGCGCCCAGCTGCGCGCCTGACCCAACCAATCATCCGAATCGAGGAGCGTCATGAGCCAACCGGAGCAGGACAAGCCGAAATACGGGCAGTACCAGCAGCCTGAATATGGTGCTATGTCTGGCCAATACGGGCCGAATTACAACCCGTATATTTATGGCGCTCCCGAGCCTGATACCAAGAAGGATTCCGCCGCAGCCGCTGGCATCAACGGTGGCGCGGCGCAATCCCAGCAGGCCGGCCAGCCGTACGGTCAGCAGACGCCGTGGCCTGGCAATCAGCAGGCGGGCGGCTGGCCGTATGCTCAAGGCGGCCAACAGTCCGGTCCGGGCGCATATCCGGGCGGGTACCCGGGCATGCAGGGCCAGCCGTATGGTCAACAGCCGAACGGTCAGCCTCACCAGCCGCATTATTACCACGGCATCGATCTGAACGATCCAAACCAGAACCCGCTCTACGGGCACTGGGATTCGTATGCGATCATCTCCTTTATCCTCGCCCTGTTCTTCCCTGTGCCGGTGCTCTCGGCACTGATGGGCGCGGTGGCAATGTGGCGCACGCGCACCTTCCATATGAAGGGCTTCGGTTTGGCCGTGGCCGCCGTGGTGATCAACGTGCTATACACCATCGCCGTCATCTGGATGGCCTTCAATGGCTATGACGCCATGAGCCTCTACCAGGAAGCCCTCCAGCAACTCACCGGCGGCACCGGCTCCTCCTCCGACTCCATCTCCGCATAAGTGGCGTTCACATACCAACACACCCACTGCATAAATATGCAATAGTCTGCATAATCGCGTATACTCATCCGAAGACACATCAGTGAAAAGAGATGAGTATGGCGAAATATACAGTGGCCGTGGCCGGTGCCACGGGCTATGCCGGCGGTGAAGCGCTGCGCATTCTGGCCGCGCACCCCGACTTCGACATCACCTGCGTGGCAGGCCATTCCTCAGTGGGGGAGTCGATGGCCAAGCACATGCCGCATATTCCCCAACTGGCCAATCTGTCCGTTGAAGATACCACGCCCGAAGTGCTGAACGGGCATGACGTTATCATCCTCGCACTGCCGCACGGTGCTTCGGGCAAGCTCGCCTCGCAGCTCGATCCGAATGCCGTGGTTGTGGATTTGGGCGCCGACCATCGCCTCGAAGAACAGGCCGCTTGGGATGAGTTCTACGGCGGCGATTTCTATGAGCATTGGAACTACGGCATGCCCGAGCTCATCACCGGCAAAGCCGCGGACGGCTCCTACACCCGCCAGCGTGCGGCGCTTCCTGGCACCAAGCGCATCGCAGGCCCTGGCTGCAACGTCACCGCCACCACGCTGGCCCTCCAGCCCGGCATCGCCGAAGGACTGGTTGAATCGCAGGATATCGTGGCCGATCTGGTCGTCGGATACTCGGGTGCCGGCAAGAATCTCAAGCGCACCAACCTGCTTGCCGCCGAGGCCCTGCAATCCGCCCTGCCGTATTCGGTGGGCGGCAAGCACCGCCACATTCCCGAAATCCTGCAGAACTTCGCCCACGCGGCCGGCAAGCGCGCGGCCGAAGCCAGCGAATTCACGCTCGGTTTCACGCCGATTCTCGCCCCCATGTCCCGGGGCATCCTCGCCACCGTGTCCGCCCGCATGACGGACAAGGCCAAGGCACTGAGCGATGAGGAGATTCGCGCCGTATGGGCCAAGGCCTATGAAGGCCAGGACTTCATGGTGCTGCTGCCCGAGGGCACACTGCCCGCCACCGGCAACATCATCGGATCCAACGCAGCCCACCTGCAGGTCGTCACCGACCGCAAGGCCGGCCGCATCTACGCTTTTGCCGCCATCGACAACCTCAACCGTGGCACCGCCGGACAAGCGGTCCAATCACTGAACATCGCACTCGGCCTGCCGGAAGACGCGGGCCTGACCAAGATCGGAGTAGCACCGTGAGCGTTACATTTGCACAAGGTTTCTCCGCCGCCGGCGTGGCGGCTGGTATCTCATCCGTCGAAGGCAAGAAGGACTTGGCCCTCGTGGTCAACAACGGCCCACTCGACGCGGCTGCAGGCGTGTTCACCTCGAACCGTTTCTGTGCCGCCCCGGTGCAATGGAGCCGTAAGGTCGTCGCCGACGGTCACGTCAAGGCCGTGATTCTGAACTCCGGCGGTGCCAACGCCTGCACCGGCGAGGCCGGTTACGCCCAGTCCGTCACCACCGCGGAAACGGTCGCCGGTCTCATCGGCGCCGAACCGAATGATGTGGCTGTCTGCTCCACCGGTCTCATCGGTGAACTATTGCCGTTGGACAACGTGCTGGCTGGTGCCAAGAGTGCCCATGAGGCTCTTGCCGCCACCGCCGAAGCCGGCGCCGACGCCTCCCACGCCATCATGACCACCGACACCAAGCCGAAGACGGTCGAACTGACCGGCTCCAACGGCTGGAAGATCGGCGGCATGGTCAAGGGCTCGGGCATGATTGCCCCGCAGCTGGCCACCATGCTGTGCGTCATCACCACCGATGCGGTCGTCTCCGCCGGCCAGATGCAGGCCGCACTCGCCGTGGCCGCCGAACATTCGTTCAACCGCATCGACGTGGACGGCTGCATGTCCACCAACGACACGGTCCTGCTGCTCGCCTCCGGTGCCTCCGGCGTCGAACCGGACAAGGACGAATTCAACAAGCTGGTGCGTGAGGCCTGCGCATCCCTGTCCCGCCAGATTATCGGCGACGGCGAAGGGGCCTCCCACGACATCCGTATCACCGTCACCGGTGCCACCAGCGAAGACGCGGCACTTGCCTGTGGTCGTGCCGTCGCCGCCTCGAACCTGCTCAAGTGCGCCATCTCCGGCAACGATCCGAACTGGGGCCGCATCGTCAGCTCCCTGGGCACTGTGCCGCCTGAAGTCGCGCCTTACGATTCGAACAAGGTGACCGTGGACGTCAACGGCGTGCGCATCTGCGAGAACGGCGGCGCCGGCCGCGACCGTAGCGAGGTCGACATGACCCCGCGCGAAGTCCACATCGACATCGACCTGAACACCGGCTCGAGTGCGCAGGCCACCGTCTGGACCGACGACCTCACCCACGAATACGTCCACATCAACGCCGACTACGAAAGCTGACAAACAGCCCAGTGGGCTGTTTGTAGCAGCCGGCAGCGATAGCGTCGCCGGCGTCGCATATAACGCAAACAGCCCAGTGGGCTGTTTGTAGCAGCCGGCAGCGATAGCGTCGCCGGCGTCGCAGAAAAGAGAAAAATTGGCTACAGAATTGAAGGGACCTGGGTTCCATTTCGACGTGCACACCGATTTGCGCGCCGATCAGAAGGCAGAAGTGCTTATTGAAGCGCTGCCTTGGCTGGAGGAGTTCGCCGGCCAGCGTATCGTCGTCAAATACGGCGGCAACGCCATGGTCGATGACCATCTGAAGCAGTGCTTCGCCGAAGACATGGTCTTCCTGCGTCAGGTGGGCCTGCATCCGATCGTCGTGCACGGCGGCGGCCCGCAGATCTCCCACATGCTCAAGGCCCTCGGCATCAAATCCGAATTCAAAGGCGGCCTGAGGGTCACCACCCCCGAGGCCATGGACGTGGTGCGCATGGTCCTGACCGGCAAGGTGTCACGCGAACTGGTCGGCCTGATCAACGCGCACGGCCCGCTGGCCGTAGGCCTGTCCGGTGAAGACGGCGGCCTGTTCTCGGCCATGCAGCGCAGGCCCATCATCGATGGCAAGCCCACCGATATCGGCTTGGTCGGCGATGTGGTTTCCGTCGATGCCTCGGCAGTCGAGGATCTGGTGGCCGCCGGTCGTATCCCGGTCGTCTCTTCCGTGGCTCCGAACGAAGAAGATGCCACTGAAGTGCTCAACGTGAACGCCGATTCCGCCGCCGCCGCTTTGGCTGCCGCTGTGGGCGCACGCAAGCTTGTTATCTTGACCGATGTGGATGGTCTGTACGCCGATTGGCCGGACAAGAATTCTCTGATTGGCCGGATCGGTGTGGAAAACCTGCGCGATATGCTGCCGGACCTGGAATCCGGTATGCGACCCAAGATGGAGGCCTGTGTCAGGGCCATCGACGGTGGCGTGCCCCAAGCCCATATCATCGACGGGCGCAAGCCGCATTCGATTTTGAATGAGATATTCACCTCCGCAGGCATCGGTACCATGGTTATGCCCGATGAAGGACTGGAAATGAGGAGCTCTTATGGCTACTGAGCATGAGGAAAAACTAGGTACGGAAGACAGCAAGTGGCTGGGAGAGTACTCTCAGGTCCACATGAATGTGTTCGGTACGCCGTTGCGCGTCATGGATCACGGCCAAGGTGCCCACATCTGGGATGTTGACGGTAACGAATACCTCGATTTCCTGGCAGGCATCGCCGTCAATTCCCTCGGATACGCCCACCCCAAGTGGGTCAAGGCGGTTGCCGATCAGGCTGCCAAGGTGGCTCATATCAGCAACTATTTCGCGTCCGAGCCGCAAATTGAATTGGCGTCCAAACTGGTCAAGCTGGCTGGTGCACCTGAAGGCTCCAAAGTCTACTTCGGCAACTCCGGTGCTGAAGGCAATGAAGCTGCCCTCAAGCTCGCCAAGCTGTATGGCCGCACCTTGCCTGATGCCCTGCCTTCCATCGGCGGCAAGCCCGCACGCATTCTCGCAATGACTCACGGCTTCCATGGCCGTACGATGGGTGCGCTGTCCGCCACATGGAAACCCGGTATCCGCAAGCCGTATGATCCGCTGGTGCCGAACATCGAATTCGTGCGCGCCGGCGACAAGGTCGCCCTGCACGACGCTTTTGCACAGACCGGTCTCGGTCGCTATGGCAAGGGTCCGGTGGCTGCTGTGATTCTGGAACTTATCCAAGGCGAAGCCGGCGTGCAGCCGTTGGGCGCCGATTACGTCAAGTTCGTGCGTGAACTGTGCGATATCAACCACGCGCTGCTCATCATCGATGAAGTACAGACCGGTATCGGACGTACCGGCAAGTGGTTCGCATTCCAGCGTGACGATCTGTCCGGCGGCGTGACGCCGGATATGGTGACTTTCGCCAAGGGTGTGGCAGGCGGATTCCCGATGGGCGGCATGATCGCTTTTGGTGAGAAACTTGCGGCTCTGTTCACTCCTGGTTCCCACGGCTCCACCTTTGCCGGCAATCCGCTGGGTGCGGCTGCGGGACTCGCCACTCTTGACGTGATTGAAGACGAGAATCTGGTGACCAACGCCGAAGCTCGCGGCAAACAGCTGCGCGATGGCATTATGGCCACCGGTAATCCGCTGTTCGTTTCCGTACGCGGCCGTGGTTTGCTGGACGCCGTCGAGCTCAAGCATCCCTGCTCCCACGCGGTGATGAACTACTGCCTCGAACACGGGCTCATCGTCAACGCGGTGGCTCCCAATGCGCTGCGTTTCGCACCGCCGCTGATTGTAACCGCTCAAGACGTGGATCAGGCACTTGCCATCCTCAAGGATGTGCCTACGGACCTGCCCGACGACTGATTTCTCGCCGTCACTGCCGACCCACCGATCCAAGGAGATCATCATGACCCCAGAACTTCGCCACATGTTGCGAGATGACGACCTCAACCATGAGGAGCAGAAGCAGGTGCTCGAACTTGCCATCAAGTTCCACCATGACCGCTTCTACAAGCAGCCGTTCGCCGGTCCGCAGGCCGTCGCCGTACTGTTCGACAAGCCATCCACCCGCACCCGTTCCAGCTTCTCCATCGGCGTTGCCGAGCTTGGCGGCTACCCGCTGGTCATCGACAAGTCCGGCTCCCAGCTGGGCCGTGGCGAGCCCGTGGCCGATACCGCTCGTGTGCTCGACCGCATGGCTTACGGCGTGGTGTGGCGCACCTTCGGCCAGGACCGCGTCGAAGAAATGGCCAAGTACTCCACCCATCCGGTGGTCAACGCCCTGACCGATGACTTCCATCCCTGCCAGATTCTCGCCGACTTCCAGACCATCGCCGAGCACCGAGGCGGCGTCGACAACCTGAAGAACCAGACCATCGCCTACCTCGGTGACGCGGCCAACAACATGGCCAACTCCTACCTGCTCGGCGGTGCCGTGGCCGGCATGGACGTGCGCGTGGCCGGCCCCCACGGCTACCTGCCCCGCCCGGACATCGTGGCCGACGCCAAGCGCGTCGCGGCCGAGACCGGCGGCTCCATCCTGGTCACCACCGATGCCAAGGAAGCGGTGAAGGACGCCGACTGCGTGTTCACCGACACCTGGGTCTCCATGGGCGAGGAGGCCGAATACGCCATCCGTTCCAAGCCGTTCTGGGATTACCAGGTCAACACCGAACTTATGGCATTGGCCAAGCCGGATGCGCTCTTCCAGCACTGCCTGCCCGCCTACCGCGGCAAGGAAGTCACCGCTGAAGTGATCGATGGCCCGCAGTCCGTGGTATGGGACGAGGCCGAGAACCGTCTGCACGCACAGAAAGCGTTGCTGACTTGGTTGACCGGCAAGGCCCGTGGAGACGAAAGCCTGCTCGCATGAGTGAAACCGGTCCGTCCCTGCAGCGCCCTGCCACCAGGGCGGCGCGGCTGAGTGCCATAGAACAGGCGCTCGCCACGCATATCATCACCTCGCAATCACAGCTGTCCAAAATCCTTATCGACGAGGGCATTGCGGTGACTCAGGCGACCCTGAGCCGCGATCTTGACGAGATGCATGCGGTGAAGACCCGGCTGAAGGACGGCACGGTGGCCTACACGGTGGGTCGCAGCGCCGTTGCTTCAGAAGGTGAGGATGTAGGGGAGCGCGGTGAGGCACAGATGTCCCGCGTGCTGAACGGACTGGTCACCTCGGTGGCCGCCGCCGGAAATCTGGTTGTGGTGCACACGCCTTCCGGTGCCGCACAATACGTGGCCTCGGTGATTGACAGGCAGCCGATCGAAGGCGTGCTGGGCACCATCGCTGGAGACGACACCGTCATGGTGATTTGCACCAATGACGACACCGCTGTCTCCCGCTCCGACTGGCTACTAAGCCTCGCCTCCAAATAACCAACACGCCGTGCATAAATATACAGTCCTCTGTATATACTTGCATCAGTTTGTTTTTTAGACCTTGAACGAAAGGGAACCAATGGCAGATAACAAGCGCATTGTTCTGGCCTACTCCGGCGGTCTTGACACCTCCGTCGCCATCTCGTACCTGAAGGAGCGTACCGGCAAGGACGTCGTGGCCGTGTCCCTCGACGTCGGCCAGGGCGGCGAAAGCCTCGAGACCATCAAGCAGCGCGCCCTCGCCTGCGGAGCCGTCGAATCCTACGTGGTCGATGCCCGTGACGAGTTCGCCAACGAATATTGCATGAAGGCCCTCAAGGCCAACGCCATGTACGAAGGCGTCTACCCGCTGGTCTCCGCCATCTCCCGTCCGCTGATCTCCAAGCACCTCGTGCGCGCCGCCCACCAGTTCGGCGCCGACACCATCTCCCACGGTTGCACCGGCAAGGGCAACGACCAGGTTCGTTTCGAGGTCTCCATTGCCTCCATCGACCCGACGCTGAAGGCCATCAGCCCGATTCGTGACCTGTCCCTGACCCGCGACGTCGAGATCGCGTTCGCCAAGGAGCACAAGTTGCCGATCACCCAGACCGAGAAGTCCCCGTACTCCATCGACCAGAACGTATGGGGCCGCGCCATTGAGACCGGCTTCCTTGAGGATCCGTGGAACGGCCCGACCAAGGACTGCTACTCCTACACCGACGACCCGGCCTTCCCGCCGGTCGAAGATGAAGTCGTCATCGAGTTCAAGGAAGGTGTGCCGGTCAAGATCGACGGACGTGACGTCACCCCGCTGCAGGCCATCGAGGAGATGAACCGCCGCGCCGGAGCCCAGGGCATCGGCCGCATCGACCTCATCGAGGACCGCCTGGTCGGCATCAAGTCCCGCGAGCTGTACGAGGCTCCGGGTGCCGTGGCCCTGATTACCGCTCATCAGGAGCTTGAGAACTGCTGCCTCGAACGCGAACAGCACCGCATCAAGCGCGACATCGACAAGCGCTGGGGCGAGCTGGTTTACGATGCGCAGTGGTTCTCCCCGGCAACCCAGTCGCTCAACGCCTTCATCGAAGACACCCAGAAGTACGTGTCCGGTGAGATTCGCATGGTCCTGCACGGCGGTCGCGCCGTCGTGACCGGCCGTCGTTCCGACTCCTCGCTGTACGACTACAAGCTCGCCACCTACGATTCCGGCGATACCTTCGACCAGAAGTCCTCCAACGGCTTCATCGACATCTACGGCCTGCCGTCCCGCGTGGCCGCAGCGCGCGACGTCAAGTTCGGCAACGGCATCGAGGTCCCGAAGAACACCGTCGAGTAATTCTTACTCAGTCGCCCCCGCTGCGAGGCTGTCGGCATAGCTGACTGGGAGTAGTCTTTGAAAGGACTGTCCTCAGTCACACTCCATGTGACAGCCCTCGCCAGCGGGGGCAACTGTATGTTTGAACACATTGCTACGCTTAAACACAGCTATTTTCACTTTTCAAGGAGCCTTCATGACTGAGAACAACGAACATCTGGCCCTGTGGGGTGGTCGCTTTACGTCCGGTCCGTCGCCGGAATTGGCCCGACTGTCCAAGTCCACGCAGTTCGACTGGCGCTTGGCCGACGACGATATCGCCGGTTCCCGCGCCCACGCCCGTGCTCTCGGCCGTGCGGGACTTTTGACCGCCGACGAGCTGCAGCGCATGGAGGATGCGCTCGACACGCTCCAGCGTCATGTGGATGACGGCTCCTTCGCCCCCATCGAAGACGATGAGGACGAGGCCACCGCCCTCGAACGCGGTCTGATTGACATTGCCGGCGACGAACTCGGCGGCAAACTGCGTGCCGGACGCTCCCGCAACGACCAGATCGCCTGCCTGATTCGTATGTGGCTGCGCCGCCACTCCCGTGCGATTGCCGGACTCCTGCTTGACCTCGTCAACGCCCTGATCGAGCAGAGCGAAAAGGCCGGCCGCACCGTGATGCCGGGCCGCACCCACATGCAGCACGCCCAGCCCGTGCTGCTCGCGCACCAGCTCATGGCCCACGCTTGGCCGCTGATCCGCGACGTGCAGCGACTGATCGACTGGGACAAGCGCATCAACGCCTCCCCGTACGGCTCCGGCGCGCTGGCCGGCAACACGCTCGGCCTGGACCCGGAGGCCGTGGCGCGTGAGCTCGGCTTCTCCCGCGTGACCGACAACTCCATCGATGGCACCGCCGCACGTGATCTCGTCGCCGAATTCGCGTTCGTGGCCGCCATGACCGGCGTGGACATCTCCCGCCTGTCCGAGGAGATCATCATCTGGAACACCCAGGAGTTCGCCTTCGTCAAGC
The DNA here is from genome assembly GCF_000269965.1 of Bifidobacterium longum subsp. infantis ATCC 15697 = JCM 1222 = DSM 20088. Taxonomy (NCBI): domain Bacteria; kingdom Bacillati; phylum Actinomycetota; class Actinomycetes; order Bifidobacteriales; family Bifidobacteriaceae; genus Bifidobacterium; species Bifidobacterium longum. The sequence continues at coordinate 2,042,910 of NC_017219.1, read as the reverse complement.
TCGACGACGGCTATTCCACCGGCTCCTCCATCATGCCGCAGAAGAAGAACCCGGATATCGCCGAGCTCGCCCGCGGCAAGTCCGGCCGACTCATCGGCGATCTGACCGGTCTGCTGTCCACCCTGAAGGGCCTGCCCACCGCCTACGCTCGCGATCTGCAGGAAGACAAGGAGGCCGTGTTCGACCAGGTCGATACGCTCGAAGTGCTGCTGCCCGCCTTCACCGGCATGGTCAAGACCATGCACTTCGACGGCGACCGCCTGGAAGAGGAAGCTCCGACCGGCTTCGCGCTGGCCACCGACATCGCCGAATGGCTCGTCAAGAACGGTGTGCCGTTCCGCCACGCGCACGAGCTCTCTGGTGCCTGCGTCAAGCTCGCCGAAGGCCGCGGCCAGGAACTGTGGGATCTGACCGACAATGACTTCATCGAGACCTTCGCCGCGTTCCTGCCGGCCGACAAGGCTCCGGGAGTACGCGAAGTGCTCTCCAGCCACGGTTCGGTCGACTCCCGCAACGGCAAGGGCGGCACCGCTTACGGTCGCGTGCGCGAGCAGATCGCCGACGCCAAGGCCGAGGTCGAAGAACTCAAGCTCTTCCCCGCATCCACGTCGGATGGCTCCGCCTACAAAGCCCCCGGCACGTTCTAGTCCCAATAGAGCTCCCTCGTCAGAGGGAGCTCTATTTTGCTGTTGTCACTGCAACGGCATACACTGAGAAATCGTAACGAACGGGAGCCGTGAGGCTGAGAGGAAGTCGCCAGACTTCGACCGGGGAACTTGACGCGGGTCATGCCGCCGTAAGGAATCGTTGTTGCAGATTTGCCGGGTTCTCCGATACAGCTTTCATTCCGTTTGCATAATTCAGCCGTGAGACGGTCGTGATGGAGCCAATACATCACAGCGGTCGAACGGTCGCATGATTGGGTTCATGAATGGGCGCACCACTTAAGGTACGGTTCGTTTCGTGCACCCTTTTTTACTATCTGAAAGGATATTATGCAGGTCAACGGAGAGCAGGTCACGCTCGAGACGCCGGTCAGCGTCGCCGATTATCTCGAAGCGCACGGATTCCGCGCCGAGCGTGTGGCCATCGAACTCAATGGTGAGATTATCCCGCGCGATAAGCGTGCCGACGCCATGCTCGACGACCAGTGCGTCATGGAAATTGTGCAGTTTGTACAGGGTGGATGAAAGGAAAAGCTATGAGCAATATTAATCCGGTTACTGAAGCATCTGTTGAGGCGACTCCGCTGCCGCCGCAGCCCGCCGTCACCAATCCGGTCGGCACCGCCGCGCCGATTCTGCCAGTGGAAGACAAGCCGCTGACCCTGGGCGGTCACGAGTTCCAGTCGCGATTCATTCTGGGCTCCGGCCGCTACGACCTGAACCTCATCAAGGCCACGGTCGAACATGCAGGCACGCAAATCGTCACCATGGCACTGCGCCGCGCGCAGACCACCGAGAACAGCGTGCTCGACTACATTCCCGAAGGCATCACGTTGCTGCCCAACACCTCCGGTGCGCGCAACGCCGAGGAAGCCGTGCGTATCGCCCGACTGGCACGCGAAGTGTGCCACACCGACTTCGTCAAGGTCGAAATCGAACACGAGACCAAGTACCTCCTGCCGGACAACGCCGAAACCATCCGAGCCACCGAAATGCTGGCCAAGGAAGGCTTCGTGGTCATGCCCTACATGTTCCCGGACCCGATTGCCGCACGCCAGCTGGAGGAGGCCGGTGCCGCCGCCGTTATGCCGCTCGGTTCGCTGATCGGCTCCAACATGGGCCTGCGCATGCGTGACTTCATCGAGATCATCATCGCCAATGCGCATGTGCCGGTCATCATCGATGCCGGCATCGGACGCCCGAGTCAGGCATGCGACGCCATGGAGATGGGTGCGGATGCGGTGATGGCGTACACGGCCGTTGCCTCTGCTGGCAATATCCCGCTGATGGCTGAGGCGTTCAAGCACGCCATCGATGCTGGTCGTGCGGCGTATCTGTCCGGTCTGGGCAAGGTGACCGAGGGACAGGCCGTGCCGTCCAGTCCGACTACGGGATATTTGCACTGACACTTTTATTAGCTCCCCTCTCTGAGGGGAGCTGGCCGCGTAGCGGACTGAGGGGAGCTGGAAACATGGAGAAAACATGGCATTGACTGATGAACAGGTGGAGCGGTACGCGCGCCATCTGATTTTGAAGGGGCTGGGCGTCAAAGGGCAGAAGCGGTTGTTGGCCTCCAGCGTGCTCATCATTGGAGCGGGCGGGCTTGGCTCTCCGGCCGCCCTGTATCTGGCGGCGGCCGGCGTTGGCCATATCGGACTGGTGGACGGCGATGTGGTGGATATGAGCAATCTGCAACGTCAGATCATCCATACCACCGCACGTGTCGGAGCGCCCAAAGTGGAATCCGCGGCCACGGCCATCCGCGCGCTCAACCCAGATGTGACGGTCGACACCTACTACGAGCTCGTCGATGCCAGCAACATCGCCGGCCTCATCGAACCGTACGATCTGGTGATCGATGCCACCGACAACTTCGCCGCAAAATTCCTCATCAATGACGCATGTGTGCTGGCCGGCAAGCCGTATATCCATGCGGGCGTGGTCGGGTTCTCCGGCCAGGTGATGACCGTCATCCCAGGCGAAGGCCCCTGCTACCGCTGCATCTTCCGCGACATGCCCACCGCCGGTGAGATTCCGACCTGCAAGGAAGCCGGCGTGCTGGGCGCGGTGGTCGGTGTGATCGGCAGTCTGGAAGCCACCGAAGCCGTGAAGTTGATTGCCGGCGTGGGGGAGCCGTTGGTGGGGCGCATGCTCACCGTGGATGCCCTGACCATGAACATCCGCCGTGTGCCGTTGCCGAACCATGTGCCCGACTGCCCGGTGTGCGGTGAGCAGCCGACCATTACTGCTATTGATCCGGCCAACTATATTCAGCCGGCTTGCGCGATTTAGAGCTATGTGGCACCCCTCCTTGAGGGGAGCCAAGATCGGAACGAGAGGGGAAGAACATGCCTATTGCTTTGCGTAATGCGGTCGATGACGATGAGAGCAGTGAAGCATCGTACCGCCGCATCACGCCGGCGGAATTTGCCAAGCTCGACCCGAATACGGTCACGCTGCTCGACTTGAGGGAACCAGCCGACTTCGCCGCCCACCCGGTCGAAGGTGCCATCAATGCACCACTCGACCCTCTGGCCCATGTGCTCAAAACCGTGCCCACAGATCGAACTGTCGTAGTCTATTGTGCTCAAGGATGGTGGAGCGAGGAAGTAGCTGAAATCCTTGCCGATCGCGGTTACGATGTAGCAAGCCTCGATGGCGGTTTTCAGGGTTATCTCGACTATCTTGAAACCCACCACGATTAACGGTTCCCGTTGTCGTTCTTTTGGATGAGTGTGCACGGACATACGTGTGCCCTACAATCGGTCACGGTATTACTCGATGGATTCTTGAATATCGTCGGGTAATCGTAATTCACAACAAGGGATTGCACTGAACCAACCCGAACGGAGGGTCGAAACCGTGGGACATCTGCTCACCCGAACGCAGATTCAACGCCTGGTCGCCAAGCACGGCCGTGAGGTCATCGAGCATCGCCACATGCAGATCGAACGCTGCTACTACCAGCACGGCAACGTCACCACGTTCGAACATTCCGTGCGTGTCGCCTGCCTGGCTGTGTGGATGGCCGACCGCGCGCACCTGTGGTACCGCGTCGACCTCAAATCCCTGATTCGCGCGGCCCTCCTGCACGATTACTTCCTGTACGACTGGCACGACTGGGATAACGGCGAACACCAGTGGCATGGCTTCACCCATGGCCACGCCGCCCTGGTCAATGCCCTGAAGGACTTCAAGCTCAACGATATCGAACGCAACAGCATCGAGAACCACATGTTCCCGATGACCCTGGTGCCGCCGCGCTATATCGAAGGCTATCTGGTCACCTTGGCGGACAAATGCTCCGCCACCGCCGAGACCTTCTCGCTCGACCGGTTCAACAAGCGCGCGTTGCCCGCCGCGAAGCCCTACGCCGAGATCGAAGCCCGTCGATGATCATCACACTCGAACATTATTTCCTCTGGTTTCTGTTCTACAGTTTCGTCGGCTGGATGTACGAATCCATTCTCGTCTCCTGCCAACAGCACCGCTTGGTCAACCGAGGGTTCCTCAACGGCCCGCTGTGCCCGATCTACGGCACCGGCGCGATACTCGGCGTCGCCATTCTCGGCAACGTACATAACCCGATCATCATCTTCCTGATTTCGATGGTGGGCGCCACGATACTCGAATACACAACCTCGTGGGTCATGGAGCAGCTGTTCCACGCCCGCTGGTGGGATTACTCGAATTTCCGCTTCAACCTCCAAGGCCGCGTCTGCCTGCTGGGCGCGTTGATTTTCGGTCTCGGCGGCGTGGGCGTGGTACTTGGTTCGCAGCCATATGTCGAGCGGGTCACGGATATGATTCCGCTGCCGATGCTGCATACGCTGGTCACGGTACTGGCTCTGATCACCATCATCGACTTGGCGGTCACGGTTACGGGCATGCTCGGATTCGAGCAGGTGCTCGATTCCGTCGCTCAGGTGGTGCAGGATGTGGCGGCACGCGCCGGTGGCACGTGGCAGCGGGGCTCCAGTGCGGTATCCGACAGGATGCGTGAGTTTTCGCAGGATACGGTTGAGCGTCTGCGCTGGGCCGTCAATGGCGTCATCAACGCACAGCAGAAGCGTATGCTCAAGTCCTTCCCGAAGTTCCAGGTGCCGGATCGTCAGGACATCATCGACTCTTTGCGCGAACTTATGGGCCCGCGCCGCTAGAATAAGGTGTTTTACTGAATCGCGCGGCTCGGCTGGTGTTCGGCACTGTCGCCATGTTCTGCGAAACTTGACTGTGCCCAATTGGGCAGTCTCATTCACAATTCGATAGGGAGAAGCGACAAGCTATGGCTCACGTCACCGACTTCAAGGAAGCGGGTTTCAACACCCTGCTTGAGGAACTGGAATGGCGCGGGTTGATTTCCCAGTCCACGGACCGGGATCGACTCGCAGAAGCACTGAACGGCGAGCCCATCACCTATTATTGCGGCTTCGACCCCACTGCTGCATCGTTGCATATCGGCAACCTCGTGCAGCTCATCAACATGCGTCACCTGCAGCTTGCGGGCCATCATCCAATCGCCCTGGTCGGCGGCGCCACCGGACTCATCGGCGACCCGCGCCAGTCCGGCGAACGCACGCTCAACCCGAAGGACGTGGTGGCCGGCTGGGCCGATCGTCTGAAGAACCAGATCGGCGGCATTCTGGACACCGAAGGCGCGAACGCCGTACGTTTCGTGTCCAATTACGATTGGACCGCCTCGATGACCGTCATCGACTTCCTGCGTGACGTCGGCAAGAACTTCCGTCTGGGCACCATGCTCGCCAAGGACACGGTCGCCCGTCGCCTGAACTCTGAGGAAGGCATCTCCTTCACCGAGTTCAGCTACCAGGTGCTGCAGGGCAACGACTTCCTCCACCTGTTTGACGAATACCACTGCACGCTGGAACTCGGCGGCTCCGACCAGTGGGGCAACCTCACCTCCGGCCTGGACCTGATCCACAAGGTGCGCGGTGTGGACGTCAACGTGTTCACCAGCCCGATCATCACTGATGCTTCCGGCAAGAAGTTCGGTAAGTCCGAGGGCAACGCCGTCTGGCTCGACGCCACGATGCTCAGCCCGTACAAGTTCTACCAGTTCTGGATCAACCGCCCGGACGTGGAGATGGAAAGCCTGCTGAAGGCGTTCACCTTCCTGCCCAAGGCCGAAATCGAACGACTGGTCGAGGAATCCAAGACCAACCCCGGCAAGCGCGAGGCCCAGAAGACCCTCGCCTGGGAGGTCACCAGCTTCGTGCATGGCGAGGCCGCTACCCAGGCTGCCATCGATGCTTCCGGTGCGCTGTTCGGCCGCGGTGGCAACCTCGAAGACATCGACGAGGAAACGCTGGAATCCGTGCTCGACGGCTTCAAGGTGGTCGACGAGAACGGCGAGCACGTCTTCCCCGTCTCCAAGCCGGGCGATCGCGTAATCGACGCCGCCCAGGCTGCCGGACTGTTCAAGTCCGCTTCCGAGGCACGCCGCGCCATCAAGTCCGGTGGCGTGTATCTCAACAACAACCGTATCGAGGATGAGGAGCAGGTGCTGGCCGAAGCCGACTTCCTGGCAGGTCGCTTCGCGCTCATCCGTCGTGGCAAGAAGGCGCTCGGCGCCGTGGAAAACCGTTAATCAACAACGAATTAAGGAAAACAAGCAATGGCAGAAGGTAACGAGCGTTCCGGCAAGTCCTACGGCGGCGGCCATAAGGGGTATGGCGATCGTCGACCGGGCAACCGCGGTGGCAAGGGTTTCAAGCCGCGCGGCAAGGGCGGTTTCAAGCCGCGTCATGACGGTGAGGGCTTCAAGCCACGTCGCCGTGAGGATGGCGAGGGCTACGCGCCGCGCCGCGACGGCGATGGCGAAGGCGGCTACCGCAAGTCGTACGGCAAGTCCGGCGGCTTCCACAAGGGCGGTTACCGCGGCAATGGTCCGCGCCGTGACGGCGAAGGCTTCAAGCCGCGCCGCGAAGGCGGCTACCGTTCCCACGAAGGCGAGAACGGCGAGAATCCGCGCTACCAGCACCGTGATAACGATCGTCGTGATTTCCGCCGCGATGACCGCCGTGACTTCCACCGCGATGGTGAGCGTCGCAACTTCCGCCGCGACGACGATCGCCGTGATGGCGACCGCCGCAACTTCCGCAGGGACGACCGCCGCGATGATCGTCGTGACTTCCGCCGTGACGATCGCCGCGACAACAACCGTCGTGACGGCGAATTCCGCGAGTTTTCGCAGGAAGAGAAGCGCCAGTACCGTGAGGAGAAGCGCTCTGAATACATGAGGCGTCCGCGCCGTAACTCCGACGGCACGATGAGCTTCCCCTCGCAGAACCCGTACACCGACCGTCGTCCCGACGAGCCCAAGATGCCCAAGGGCATGGAATGGTCGATGCTGTCCAAGGATGAGCGCGAACGTCTGCGCGGCCTGTCCAAGGAGCACGCGGAGAACATTGGTCTGCACATCCTCGCCGCTTTCGCACTGGAGGAGAGCGACCCCGAACTTGCCTTGGAGCACGCCAAGTGGGTGGCCCGTCAGGCCTCCCGCATCGACTTTGCCCGCGAGACGCTCGCGTTCGTGGCCTACCGTCAGGGCGACTACAAGCTGGCCCTGCGTGAGTTCCGCACCGCCTACCGTATGAACGGCTTCCTCGACTACCTGCCGTTCATCGCTGACTGCGAGCGTGGCGTCGGAGAGCCGAAGAAGGCCGTGGAACTGGCGCTGTCCGATGAGGGCAAGCAGCTGCATGGCGCTCCCAAGGTCGAGATGTTCCTGGTGTACGCCGGTGCCCTTGGCGATTTGGAGATGTGGGACAAGGCCATTGAAGTGGTCCACACCGTCGGCCGCTCTCAGGGTCTGCCGGGTGAGTACCGCATGCGTGCCGTGCAGGCCGAGCAGTACTTCCTTGAAGAGGCCGGCCGCAGCAAGGAAGCCGAGCAGCTCAACGACCTGCTGGACCGTCTTGAGGATCAGTATGCCGACGAGGAGATTGACGAAAACAGCGACGACGTGGTGATCGACCACGATCTCGAAGACATCACCGACGACTCCGACGTGCTCGAAAAGCTTGGCATCGATCCGGACGAGGCGCAGTACGCCCCGGATCCGGAGCAGGAATACGGCGATGAGAACGACGAGGCTGAAGACGGCGATGCCGAGTCTGATGAGGCCGACGAGACCGAGACCGATTCCGCCGATGACGCCGAGGCTGACGATTCCGCCGAAGCCGCCGGTTCCGACTCCACCGAACCCGGAACCGAAACCGAGGAGTGAGCGGCGTAATGACCCGTTTCCTCAAAGGCACCGATCGCCCGCTCGCCGAGGCCTATCAGCTTGCGCTGCTGGACCTCGACGGCGTGGTGTATCGCGGCAAGAATCCGGTCGAATACGCGGCCGATTCCATTCGTGCGGCCGAAGCCGCCGGCATGACCATCGAATACACCACGAACAACTCCTCGCGCTTCCAGCACGTGGTGGCCGACCAGCTCAAGGGCTTCGGCTTGGACGTGGAGCCGTGGCAGGTCATCACCTCTTCGGTGGTGGCCGCCCGTGTGGTGGCCAAGGCGTTGCCCGCCGGCGCGCGCGTACAGGTATTGGGCGCCGAGCATTTGCGCGATGAGGTCACCCGCAACGGCCTGACCATCGTGGACGGTCCTCAGGACCGCCCACAGGCCGTCATTCAGGGCTGGTATCCGGATATGACCTGGCAGATGATGGCCGACGCCGCGTTCGCGGTCGAGGCCGGAGCCACGTATTTCGTGACCAACCGCGACCTGACGATTCCTCGTGAACTGGGCATCGCCCCCGGTTGCGGATCGATGATTCGCGCCGTGATCACGGCCACTGGCGTCGAACCGGTCGCCTCCGCTGGCAAGCCGGAAGCGTACATGTACGATGAGGCCCGCGAACTGAACGCCGCCGAAGGCCACGATCTGGTGCCCAAGGAGGCGTCCATCGCCATTGGCGACCGCCTCGACACCGATATCGAGGCCGGTAACCGCGGTGACTACGATTCGCTGGCGGTGCTGACCGGTGTCACCAACCCGACCGAACTGATGCTGGCTCCGGCACACCTGAGGCCCACATTCATCGCCCTTGATTTGCGTGAACTCGGCGAAGCCCAACCGGAGCCGGTCCGCGACGAGAGCGGTACTTGGGAATGCCGCAAGGCTAGCGCTTGGTTTGAAAACGGCCAGGTACACGTCAGCGACCCCACCAGTATGGACGGCCTGCGCGCCGCCGTATGCGCCGCATGGGAAGCCGCCGACCAAGGCGCACAGCTCAGCGAGGCCACGGTACCTGTGTTCGCCGTCGAGGCATAGTCCTATGCCTACGGATAGCGAACACGCGACGGTCACCGAGCGATACCCCGAACTTGCGGATATCGATGAACAAGACAATGACCGCAAGCTTGAGACCTATCGCAACGTGCTGGAATCGTTACAACACGAGCTTGATAACAGCCGCAGCTAGCAGAGGTGATTCATTCTCCCGCCAGCGGAAGATGACGTGAAGTGCTGGATGGTGGCTCCATGCCGAGCCACCCCGTTGGTAGATGGTGGGTCGGAAGGAAGGTATATGACCAAGCAACATATCGATTCCGCAACCCCACTTGACCGACTCGACATGATGCTCGTGGCTTCGGGACTGGTCGAATCGCGGGCCAAAGCGCAGCGACTCATCAAAGCCGGGCATGTGCGCGTGGACGGCGAGACCATCACCAAGCCATCGTTCATGGTCAAAGCCGGGCACAGCGAACTCGCCGTGGATAAGGGCGACGACTACGTCTCCCGAGGCGCTTACAAACTCTTGGGCGCGTTCGAAACCTTTGCCGGCAATGGCCTTACCGGGCCGGAAGGCTTGGAATGTCTGGACATCGGTGCCTCCACCGGTGGCTTCACCGACGTACTGTTGCGTGGGGGAGCGGCCAAGGTCGTGGCGCTCGACGTCGGCCACGGCCAGCTCGACCCGCGCATCGCCAATGACGAGCACGTCATCGAAATGAGCGGCGTCAACATTCGCGAAGTTGAGGCCGACGACCTGCCTTACCGGCCGGCGATGATCGTCTCCGATGTCTCCTTTATTTCCCTGACCTATGTGATTCCGGTAATCGCGCGCATCGCGGCTCCCGGTGCGCAGATTGTGTTACTGGTCAAACCGCAGTTCGAGGTCGGCCGGGCAGGACTCGGCAAACACGGCATCGTTGAAGATCCGGCATTGCGGGAGCGGGCATTACACGACGTGGTCGCCTGTGCTGAACAGCACGGACTTGACGTGGTGGCCACTGCCGATAGTCCCATCATCGGCACCCACGGTAATGAGGAATACCTGCTTTACGCTGTCTTGAGATGAATGCGTTGGCAGTCTCCGTTCACCAGCAGCACGCTGGAGGTACGGTCGATGCCTATTGCGGTGGCGCACGTGGCGCTTTCCACCGCACTGCCGTTGCGTAGCATGGCGGAGTCCGCCGTCAAAGTCTGGCATTGCAGATGGTTGGCTTCAACCGTGACGGCTGTGATATGGCGAACCGTGCTGCCATCCTCATACCCATCCATATCAAAACGAGAAAACATCGTACTGCGCAGTGGATGAACTTCCAGCGCCCTGCTGTTGATGTCATGACCTTTCAGCACACCGTTCAAGTGAACTGTCTGACCGCTAATATGACGGGGGTCTTGCAGGGAGCCATTGACGGACAGATTTCCGGAACAGACGATATCGCCGTTGCATCGTAGTTTGCCGGTAAAGGTTACTTCATCGCAGATAATGTCGCCGCCGACTTCGATGTCGCCGCTGCCACTGATGCCGGATACGCGAATATCACCATCACACCGCACAATGCCACTCTTGATGACCAGGTTGTCCCCTTCTATAACTGAGGCCTCGAGGGTGCTGGTCACAATCATGGTGTGAAAATGCGCGCCATCGGCAAGACGGGAACGTTGGTCTACTCCTATGGTGCCGTAGACTCCTTTGCCTATCAACGTGCAATTCTGCGTATGCTTGCCCATGATGATAAAACTCCCTCAATATGGACGTACAGCTTTATGGCTTATTGCCACAATAATGAGCGCATCCATGTTGAGGGGGTTATATCGGTCACGATGTGAGCAGATGGGGGGTGATTGCACGGCTGTATGCCATTGTATGCCGAAGCCTTACGATAATCGGCTCTGTGGAACGTTGCCGGCGACGCGCCACGAAGCAGCACTTTTCGAACACCTGTACGACTGATGACGGTGTCTGCGGCTAGAATAATGAGCAGTGCGACCGAATCGACAGGAGGATGCCATGGCCAAGCGCAACGCGGTGGTGGTGACGCATACCAGGCTCAGGCAGACCGGAACCGTAGTGGCCGAGGCGGTGAGCCAGCTGCGAGTGGCCGGTTTCGAAGTCACCATCATCGACAACACCGAGGCCCCCGATTTCGGCGTGCAGCCGCCGTGCGTGTCGGACGACACCGAAATCGTCGTGGTCCTGGGCGGCGACGGCACGATACTGCGCGCCGCCGAACTCGTCCACTGCACCCAGGTGCCGATTCTTGGCGTGAACATGGGGCATGTCGGCTTCCTGGCCGAATTCGAAAGCTTCCAGATCGACGAGGCGATCCGCCGGGTCGCCACCCACGACTATTCGATCGACGAACGCATGATCGCCCATGTGGACGTCTGGCTGCCTGGCGCCACCAAGCCCATTGAGGATTGGGCGCTGAACGACATCACGCTGGAACGCGCCGACCGGGGCAAGATGGTCGAACTGTCCATCCGCGTGGACGATGTGGAGATGAACTCGTTCGGCGCGGACGGCGTCATCGTCTCCACGCCCACCGGTTCCACCGCCTACGCCTTCTCCGCGGGCGGTCCGGTCATGTGGCCGAACGTCAAGGCCCTGCAGTTGATTCCGTTGGCCGCGCACGCCCTGTTCGCCAGGCCGCTGATCATCGGCTCCGGTTCGACCTTTACCATCGATATTCTGGACGATTCCATGTCCGAAGGCTGGATTTGCTGCGATGGACGCCGTCAGCGCGCCCTGCCGCAGGGTACGCGCGTCATGGTGCGCGAATCGCGCGATACCTTGCGCCTCGCTCGACTCTCCGGTATGCCGTTCACCAACCGTCTGGTCTCCAAGTTCGATCTGCCCGTGGTCGGTTGGCGCGAGCACGCGCGCAACGAGGCCTCGAGCCAGCCGCTGCATCACGGGCACACGTTCCCGGCGGCCGCGTATGCGGCTGGCGTTGCCGGTGACGCTGGTGTCGCTGGTACCGAGCCCGACAAGCCGGGCGAACGCGACGGCAAGGCAGGAGCCTGATGCTCGAAGAACTCGATATCCGCAATCTGGGGCCGATTCGAGAAGCCACCATTGCGCCGGCCGCAGGCATGACCGCCATCACCGGTGAGACCGGCGCCGGCAAATCCATGCTGCTCTCCGCGATCCGACTGGTCTCCGGTGGGGCCGCCGAATCCTCGCGCGTCTCGGCCGGGGCGGACGAGGCTTGGGCCCAGGCGATTTTCGCGCTCGCGGATGATGCCGTGACCTCTGAACATTCTGGTGACACTGACGATACCGGTGACGCTGACGATTCTGACAGTGGGCTCACCGGTGCTGCCGCGGCCGTGGCCAAGGCCCACGACGCAGGCGTCGATCCCGAAGACGGCGAACTGTTCCTGTCCCGCACCGTACGCGCCTCCGGCCGTTCGCGGGCCGTGCTCGGCGGCAAGTCCGTACCGCGTTCGGTGCTGGGGGCCATCGCCGGCGAACTGGTCACCATTCATGGCCAGACCGATCAGCTGAAAATCGCGGCTTCCGCACGGCAGCGCGAATTTCTGGACCGGGTGGCTGGGGACGAAGCCGAACTGGCCGCCTACCGCAAAGCGTGGGATGCGTTGACTGCTATGGATGAGCGGTTGGAACGCCTGCGCTCGCAGGAATCCTCCGCCCGCCAACAGGCCGACTATCTGCGCGAATCCATCGACCACATCAACCGCACCGACCCGCAGCCGGGGGAGGACGAGGAGCTGAAGGCGCGCCGCGAACGCATCGAAAACGCGGCCGACATCGCCCAAGGCGTGGGTTCGGCGCTGGGTGCGCTGGACGCCTCACAGGTGGATGTGGACGCCACCGACGGTGCTTCGGCCGTGGAACTCATCAATCATGCGGTGACCTCGTTGCGCGCGATTCGCGTCGGCGGCACGTTCGCCGAGCAGGCCGATCGGCTTGAATCCATCAATGCCGATTTGGGCGACGTGGTGTTCGCCCTGAGCCAGGAGCTGGGCGACGAAGGCAGCGTGGAGGATCTGGACCAGATCAACGGCCGTATCCACGAGCTTGGCGACCTCACCCGTCGGTGGGGCCCCACCTTGGCCGACGTGCTCGCTTGGCGGGACAAGGCGGCGTTCGATTTGGAGGATCTGGACGCCTCGCCGGAAAAGGTCGCCGAACTCGAATCCGAACGGCAGACGCTGTACGATGCGGCCCTCGCCGCCGCCGACGTGCTGAGCGCCGCGCGCGTGGCTGCCGCTGCCGACTTGGGCGCGCGCGTCACTGAAGAACTCGGCTCGCTCGCCATGCTGGGTGCCTCCTTGGAAGTGCGCGTCACGCCGCGAGACAAGGCCGATGATCCGCTCGGCCCGTATGGTCGCGACGATATCGCGTTCCTGTTTACGCCGTTCGAGGGGTCGCCGCAGTTGCCGATGGGCAAAAGCGCTTCGGGCGGTGAACTGAGCCGACTGATGTTGGCCTTGGAGCTGGTGGCCGCCGACACGCGCGGCGGTGCCGACCAGACCTTCATCTTCGATGAGGTTGACGCCGGCGTGGGTGGCAAGGCCGCGGTCGAACTGGGCAAACGTCTGGCACGGCTGGCCCGCAGCGCGCAGGTCATCGTCGTCACCCACTTGGCGCAGGTCGCCTCGTGGGCGGACGCGCAGTTCGTGGTCACCAAGGAGCCGCCGGATGCCGATGACGACGATTTGGGCGTGGTCACCACCATCGCCGAAGTCAACGGCGAAACCCGCGTCCACGAAATCGCCCGCATGCTCTCCGGCAGCGAATCCGAAGCCTCACTAGACCACGCCCGAGAACTGTTGAAGGAAAGTGTCCTATGACCAAAGCCGCCATATTCGACCTCGATGGCACCCTCCTAGACTCCATGGGAGTCTGGGACCAAGTCGACATCGACTTCCTCAACAAGCGTGGCATCGCGGTTCCGCCCGACTACACGACCACGGTCTCCGCCATGCAGTTTCGCCAGATCGCCGAATACACCATCGCGCGATTCGGCCTGAAAGATACCCCCGAGGAGCTTATGCAGGAGTGGGATGACATGGCCAGTGTCGCCTACTCCACCACGGTGGAGGCCAAGCCGGGCGCGCTCGGCTATCTGCACGACCTGAAGGCCGCCGGCGTCAAGCTTGGCGTCGCCACCTCGCTGCCCCCGCACCTGCGTGAACCGGCGCTGCGGCATGTGGGCGTGTTCGGGCTATTCGATGACATCGTCTCTGTTGACGATGTGAACGACGTCGGCAAGGACCAGCCCGACGTCTATCTGCTTGCCGCTAAACGTCTGGGCGTCAAACCTACCGATTGCACGGTGTTCGAGGACCTGCTGGTCGCCATGAAATCGGCCAAATCGGTCGGTATGACGGTCTGGGCCATGCACGACGATTCCTCCGCGGCCGACTGGCCCGAAATCTGCCGGCTCGCCGACGGCGTCCTCTTCGATTTCCACAACGCCCCACGGGTGTTGTAAAAAACTGGCTCCCCTCCCTGAGGGGAGCCATATATGAAGCCCCTACCGCCGCGCGATCCTATCCGACCGCCGTTGCGCCTCAAACCGCTGCCGCTCCAGTTCCTCGCCCTTGTTCCGGATAATCGGTCGGTTCGGTGTGGTGTAGCGTAACGGCGTTGTTCGGCATAAGTCCCCCTTTCCGAGGCCATTGTAGGCGCTGGCTGTGTTTCGGTGCTGTATTGTTGCACGGAAACGACATACAACAATTGAAAAAATGAGGAGAGACTCTGAAAGCCAAGCACCAAGATCTTTCATCAGACCCAGGAATCGTCGCGCATTTGTCATTGTGACGTTTACATGACTACTTCTCAAACGTCGATTAACAGAATAACTTCTATACAGAAGTTCAACAGATTCGCTGAATTTCACAAAGTCAAAGGATTAAACAATGATTCAGAATCATAATCGTGTCGCGTTGCTTCTATCAGGAGGCCCGGACTCTACTACTCTCTTGTATGACCTATTAAATCAGGGGAAAGAAATATATGCCGTTACTTTCAATTTTGGTGAAACTGAGGGATGTAATGAGAGTCAACATGCGCAAAGAATCGTTACAAATCTCCACTCTGAACGACTCCATCATTATCAATATGATTTTTCCGAGCAATTTAAGCGTTTCTATGAATTGCCTCAGCCTCAGTTCCTCCGCAAAGCATTTGGGCCATTTGTCGTTGCCCCTAATAAGGAAGAGCATGTTCAGCCTTTTGGATCGGCAATTGCGCTTATGCTAATGGCTTCATGGGCGCTTAAGCATGATATCGTTGATGTTTATTACGCAGTTCATAGTAACGATGCTGTGTTCCACGATAATCATGCATCATATTTTGAAGCTCTTCATACGGTTACCGTAGAATGTGAAGGAGATGAATACGGGGTAACGTTCCATACTCCTTATCTTAGTATCAATAAGTGTGCCGTCATTCAAAAAGGTATGGGTCTTGGCGTGCCGTTCGGCGATACGTGGAGCTGTGCCTTGGGCGGGACAGTTCATTGTGGAGTATGTGACCCGTGTCGTGATCGACGAACTTCTTTTGAGATTCTTGGAATTAAAGATCCCGTCTTATATGAGCACGATATTTTCGCCGAATCTCGCGAAGAAGTGAATATTTTAGAATCCCCAAAGCATATTTCGGTAGTGGCCTGAATAAAAGGCAATATAGTTACGTTTTAAATACATGATAAAACAAAAGGAGGCTGTTCGAGCATGGTGAAGAATGTCGGGAGTGTCGTACGCTGGCAGGTAGCCAAACTGGCATTGGTCCAGGGCATGCAAGCAATGTCCTCGGCGTTCTTCACATGCGGTGTTGTATTCACTGGAGCAGCTTCATCTGACAGCTTGGGCCTAGCCTTGGTACTCATGTTTAAGACGCTGCCCACCTTGGTCATGGCTTTTCTGGGTGGTGTTTTAGCGGATCGATTGCCGCGGAAAACTCTTGCCTCAGGAATGCTGGGTGGTCTAGCTATTTCCTATGGAGTCGGAACATGGGTCGTGCAGTTGAGTGGTCTTGGATGGCCCGTGCAAGCAATCAGTTTGGCCGCAGGTATCATTGGTGCGGTCGGCTCGCCAGCCTTGTTCGCCTTATTGCCTTCGATTGCTCCCCCTGAAGATATTGTACGTGCCAACGGCTTGATACGTACGTTTCGCAATGCCGGCTCGGTGGTCGGTCCACTTCTTGGTGCATGGCTTGCTCAACTGATATCACCTTCTTTTCTATTTCTGGATGGTGCTGTGTGTCTGGCTGTCTCCATGCCGCTTGTTCTATCGTTGAAACTCATGCCCAGCTGCGATGACGAGGCTAATAACAACGATGATGATGCTTCCATGATTTCTGCATTACGTTCTATTCCCAGTTTGTTCCATACTTATATTTGGTTAGCAGTGGGAGTGCCGTTCTGGGCGTTGTTCCTTGCCGTACAATCCGGGGCAACAGACGTCACAATGCCCTTGTGGGTCGTGCAAGAGAGTGGCCGGGGCGCATGGTCCCTGATGGCATCTATCACCTCATCTGGATACATTTGCGGCAGTCTCATCGCGTTAAAGTTGGAAAGGCCTAGGCACATGTTTTCTAAATCAGTGTTATTTGGCGCTTTAGCTATTATGCCGATTTTTGTTGTAGGTACTTTGGACATCCAAGTACTGTGGTATGTGGCGTCATTTGTTGCTGGGCTTGGACTGGAATTGTCTGGCGTGTTCTGGGGATCTACTATGCAGACATGCGTCGATAAGCGGCACATGGGACGAGTTTCCTCAATTGATTATGCAATTAGCTTCGGTCTAATTCCTCTCGCCTACGGTTTATACGGCTTCACTGGCACTATTCATGCTGCCGTCGTACTTACTGTATCCTCCTCAATAATGATTGTCCTGGTCATCATTGTTTTCCCATTTTGTTACCTTATAGATCACCGTTCGAATTCCTCAGGGATTATTAATAGTAGCGATGTTTAATCGCCATTAGCTCGATGTTCACAACGATATAGCCGATTGCGGCCCACACGGTGCAAGGTCGAACATCCTGAAAAGGTCCGTTTACGCGAAACGCCAAGGACGGTGAAGCAGTATACTACGTCGTTTGGGGAAACAAAGATATCGTGAACTAGCTGATAACTGACCTTACCAGATGCGCTTTGCGCGTTACGTCTCAACAGTTGCCATGTTCGGGCATTAATGTCATCGCTCACATAGGTGTGTCGTCGTCTTTTGACCAATAAACGTTCTTGGAGGCGGCTAGAACATGCCGTTTCGTATTGCTTCGCATAGGGGTTTCCCGTGACAAACATCGTTTTTCGATGAACGGAGATGGAGTTTATGGGGTATTTAGTACTCCCTGACAGTGAACGATTCAAGGTGTTATCCGGCTGGATGTGTTGATATGTTTGTTGTGGTTGGGTATCCATTCGGTGCTGTGAATCTGCTTGTTTAGTCGAACATTCGGAAAACAGGAAGCCCTTTTTTTTTCTGGTGATGGTAGAATATGATAAATATTAGTGTCTTGGATACCCTCTGCTGCTATGCTAAAAATCGGTTATGAAGCGCGGAGTTGGGCTAGGGTTCTCTCCATTAATGTCTTCGCAGAATACATGACTTTTATATGATTGTAGAACGTGCGCATATAGAGGTAAGTCGCTAAATACCTTCAATACATATGACATCCTCTCAGGTAATTATGATGTAATTCTGACGATTACACGATTCCATACGACTCGGTCATTGTACCTATATAATAGGTTTCAATTAAACCAGTTGTTATTGTTCTAGGAGTATTAATGAGCTTCGTTATATCTGTAATCACTACTTTTGCGCTTTGTGCTCCTTCCGTGCCATCTGTTCCCTTTGGCATTCAACAGAGCGCGTCTTTCCCCTTTTCCTCGGTGAATATTTCTCGTGTTCGTTGTCCTCCATGGATTCCGTGGCTGCTTTGTCCGGTGAAACCATAGTTAAAGGTATACGCGCATAAACAATCCATGTGTCGCCATCCACTTCGTGATCAATTTCACCACCGATTAGGTTAAGCTTGCGCCTGCGTGACTCTAGCCCGCGGCCCGACCTTTCTTCGTCCGGTATTGTGGACATGCTATTGGACATGACTATTTCTGTTTGTGATTTCTGCAGGGCTATGCTGGACTGGAATTCGCTATACTTTGGCGCGTGTTTAATAATGTTGGAGCATAGTTCTCTCAGTACTTCATGCAGAATATCGATATTCTTTACGGTCACCTGTTGCTGTACCGTAAACCCACCATTAATGATTTCAGTAGTGCCAGTAAACCCATGTTGGTGGAGTATATAGTCGCATTCGTCGGTTAACCGTTTTACCGCTAACCACCATTCGGACGACTCTATGGGTATTCCATTTTCATTATTATCTTGAATCATTGTATCGATAATATCTCTGGTTGCTTCTAATCCTTTTCGTGCAATTTTATCTATCTTCTCCCAGGCATCATTCTGGGGATCATTTGATTGCCGTTGCGCAATCAATCGTATACTCGTCAAACACTGGGCAACGGAGTCATGAAGCATGATAGCGTTGTCGCTATTTTGCAGAGAAAAAGAATGTTGCAGTTCGTACTCTTTGCTTTGATAATTTTGAAGGTGTTGTTCATTTGTCGTCTTCCACCAATGAAAACCATATCCGACAATCACGGTGGCTGCTGCATACATCAGAAACACTGTTATGCTGATTATGTCTATCTCGCCATTATTCCATCGCGCTATCTGATAGCATTGAATTCCTAAGAATACAAATATACCTAAAACTGTCGTGATAGAGATACCCGTTTCATATGCAGTGAGTCCGATAGTGCAATAGATGCCCCAGAAACGGCTTGGCCCATTTAGGACAGGTAAGCTACACGCAACTGATTCCATAAAAATTAATCCTACGAAACTAATGCGTGGGAACCATAGGGCGATTAACAGCAATCCGATGTGGATGAAGCCAAATAATATTTCATACGCAGATGTGGTGGGTCTCTCTGTCCAATCAATTATCGAAAAAAATAAGGAGAGTAACACTATAATTAATCTGAATGGATGTTTTTTGATGTTACTGTTCATAATCACCTGTCCAGATAGCTACTGCTTGGCGCACTGTTTCCGCTTTGAGCTTACGACGAGCTCTATTAAGATATGTTGCTGCACTAGCCTGTCCAATTTGCATGCGATTCGCGGCTTCTGATATGGATAGTCCTTTGCTGAGAAGAATCATGATTTCTTCTTCTCTGTCGGATAACAGCATGCGGATGTCATTTGTCTCGTGTTTCAGTCGCATATGCGCATTACGGGCCGTTTCGAACCCATTTCCGCAGCCCCCCTTATTTAATACCCAACGCGTAACTTCAGCGATTTGTCTTTCTTCGTCTTTTGCAACTAGTCCTTGTGCCCCAGCCTGAATCAGCCGAGAAATGTACCGTTCTAGGGGGAAAGCCGTGATGCCAAGTAGCAGCACGGATGCGCTTCTTTTGCGAATCTGACGGCATACGTCTATACCAGACATTCCGTCAAGAGACATATCGAACAGCAGCAAATGCGGTGTATCTACGGCACTTGAGCATCTTTGTACAGCCTCTCTCCCGCTCCGAGTGGTCCACGTAATGCTTCCTAAGTGATTGTATTCGATAATCTGTTGTAATCCTTTTAACACAATTGCGTCATTATCCAGCAGTGCAATATGGGTGGCGGCTGATGCAACCGCCGTGCTATGGTAGCATTCCACGGAAGAGTCCTCTTCTCTCGGCTCATTATTCATCTTGTCGATAATATATAGTTATGGTATGTCTCTTTTTATGAATAGGTTGCAACGACCTATTCGTTGGATAGGCACAGATAGCCGCTGGTCATATTTTGATTTGTTCTTTACGCATGACGTTTTTCTCCTGCGGTTGCTCTTCGATGCTTTGCTCCTCTCGATTTTTCACCTGATGGAAAGTCGCTGAGAACCCCGAGAGAAAAAACCAAGTGGACATTCGGCTGTCCGTGATCAACGCTCCACGAAATGGAGCGGGGGACGAACCAGCCGAATTCCATCGTCTGTTCTAACGGTTCATGTTGAAGGAATGTGAGGCCGCCCGTCTGATCTCATCGGAATTGGACAACGCACAAATAGCGTTCGTGGCGTGTCTGTTCAATGGAAAGCGGCCGTTGTCAAAGGATTTGCCTGCTCATTGCTTGTTGCTCACTGTTCGACTGTTATGTAACACACCTTGACAGTTAAGCAGAACAGTTATACTGTGTTGTATAACAGCTAAACAGCTGGGGTGCTAGTCAACCACAATCGAAAGGGGCATAGGTGAAACTGATCATCTCATCCGTGTCCGGTGAACCCATCTACGAGCAAATCAAAACCCAAATCCATTCGGCGGTGCTCAGTGGCGAGTTGAAGGCGGGCGAGGCCCTGCCTTCCTTGAGGAAACTCGCCAAGGAGCTGCGCATCTCCGTACTCACCGTCACCAGGGCGTACAACGAACTGGCCGATGAGGGCGTGGTGCAGAACATTCAAGGCAAAGGCACTTTCGTGATGGACAAGGGCAACGAACTGATGCAACGTCAGCTCGAAACCCAGATTCGCGAAAGCCTGGCCGAGGCAAGCCGGGGCGCCAAAGCCGCCGGCATTCCGCTGAACGCATTGGACCGCATGCTCGAAGAGGAATACCGCAAGGAATAACCTCAAGAAAGGACCATGGACATGACCGCCATATCCGAATCCGACGCGATGGCGTTGCAGGTCACCGACGTCACCAAACACTGTGATTCCGGCTTCACGCTGGACGACGTGACCTTCGACCTGCCCAAGGGCTACATCATGGGACTGATCGGCCCGAACGGCGCCGGCAAATCCACCCTCATCAAACTCATCCTCAACATGATCCACCGCGACGCCGGTTCGATTCACGTGCTCGGCTTCGACAACATCGCCAACGAGGAGCCCGTCAAAGAACAACTCGGCGTGGTGTTCGACTTCAGCTACATGCATGAACAGTGGCAAGTCAAGAACATTGAACGTATTGTCGCGCCACTGTATCCATCATGGGACGGTGGATGCTATCACAAGTATCTGGATACTTTTGGCCTTGGTGACGCACAGAACGGCAAGAAACATATCAAGGATCTTTCCCGCGGCATGCAGATGAAGCTGATGCTGGCCATCGCATTGAGTCATGATGCCAAGCTGCTGATTCTCGACGAGCCGACCAGCGGACTCGATGTGCTTGCCCGCGACGAACTCATGGATATCCTGCATGCCTACATTGAGGATGGCGAACATTCGGTACTGTTCAGCACCCATATCACTGCCGACCTCGAACGTGCTGCTGACTTCATTACCTACATCACCGATGGCCGCCTCTACTACACCGGTCCGAAAGACGAGTTTGAGGAATCGTTCCGCCTGATTAAGAGCGGTCCAGACGAACTGGCACAACTGCCTGCGGACGTGGTGCTGGGCTCACATACGTATGCCACCGGATTCGATGCGCTGGTCCGGTCAGACAGGCTTGATGCTGTTGCGTCGGTGGTTTCGGGGCTTGTCGTTGAATCGGCTTCCATTGATGACATCATTCGACTGACCAATGCCCATGATTCCAATCGTGACTTGAGCGGGAGGTGAGCGGCCATGGAGGCAATACTGAGGGTGTCGCGGTCTCGGCAACATGCATTGGCCACTGCATTGCGCGTCGATATGGCCTACCTGTGCGTCGGCGAACGGACTGTGTTCTCGTTGTTGTTGGCACCGTTGTTCTCCGTCATCTTTCAAGGTGAAGCTTATGGTGATGGCTTCGGCTATCGCATGGGTGTCATCATGACGGTATTCACCTGCGCCATGTGGGTGCTAACCATGGCGGTTGCTGACTTACAGAACGGATATCGACTTCGTGGCATTATTCCGGCTTCGAGGAAGAGTCAGGTGGCCGCGCGATATGTGGTTGGATTGGTGATTTCCGCATTGTCGATAGCGATGATCGTGCTGATTGACGGGTTGCAAGTGCTGGTCAATCCGGATTGGTCATTCGCGGGCAATCTGTGGGCGGCTCCGTTGGGAGGTTTCTGCACCGCGCTGATGGTCGCGCTTATCGTGCCCACGGGTTATCTGTGGACCAAACTAGGCGGTCTTCAAGTCACGATGATGGTGATTTATGTCGTTGTATTGGCTGTATCCATACTGCTATCTATTTTGCCTGCTTCGGTGACCAAAGGATTGGCCCATGCCGCGAATGCCATCATCGCGCAACGATTGTGGCTGGTTATTGCGGTATTGACAACGACGGTTGTGGCATATGGAATCTCGTATGTAATTGCCTCTCGCATATTTGCTTCAAGGGAATGGTGACGATGAGCTGGAAATCCGTAGTAAAGCAATGTCGATTCGATTGTGTCGGGACGGGTCTGTTCAGCGTGGCGAATATGGTATTTCTGCTGGTTTTCCCGGTGCTGTCTATCGTGATATCGCTGGTGATGATATCGACCCACGTCGATGAACACGTTGCCAGTGGTCTGATGGGCGGACTCGGAGGTTTGGCATCGACGATGGCATGTATGAGTGCATTGGGGCCTGCGTCATCCGAGGAATCTGCAGGGCACAGTGCCATGCGAGGGCTGATTCCTGTTTCACGCACTGCACAAGTTGTAGGTCGGTACCTTTTTCTGTTGGTGGTTGGCCTGCTCTGGGCTTTGGACGTGGTGATATGCGGCGGCGTCTTCATTGTCTTTGGCGATATAGCAGATATGGGGTGGATTGGTACCTTGGCAGCAGGTGCTTCCATCTTCGCTTTGGCTATCATTCTTGGGTCGGTGCTGCTGGCCTGTGCATACCGGTTCACCTCCCGCAAGATGATGATGGCCTCTGGCGCGGTCATTGTCGGCTTGTATGCAGTCATTGCGCTGCTGGCCCGATTGCCTGTTGACTGGCAATGGCTATTGCTGAATATTGCCGATTTCCTGACGATCTGGTGGCATACGGCGCTTGTTCTCGCCGTGTTGTGTCTGCTCGCATATTTTGGCTCCATGCTTATAGCCATCCGCATCTACCGAGCCAAAGAACTCTAACCGCGCATCTGTCCGACCGCGATGATCTTCAGCCACATGTCGATCGGCAGCGGCACGGTGCGGAACATCGCTCCGCCGAACTGCACCACCAGCACCTGAAGTGCGAACATCAGCGCGAACACGCCGATCATCACCTTATTGCGTAGCAGATTGGCGAACAGGCTGGCGTTGCCCAGCTCGCGGCTGTTGAAGGCGTTGAACAGCTGGAATACTACGAACAGCGTGAACAGAATGGTCGACTGCTGAACAGCTGGAATACCACGAACAGCGTGAACAGAATGGTCGACTGCTGTTCGGCGGTGCCGCCCATGAAGTTCGTCCAGCTTCGCGAGCTTCTCCTGCAGCGGCGTCATACCGGTGTTGGCGGCTTTGGCGCTCGGCACGCTTTATTGCGGTTTGGGCCGAGCCCTTCGCCGCAATGCTGTCTACTCCCTCATGGGACTATTCAGTTGCAGGAACAGAATCTGACAAGCCACATGGATTTTCCCATTCGCCGGCAGCATGGCGATTCCCGCCTTCCTAGAAAATTCAAGCAACACGCCGTTGGCCCATTGCCGGATGTTCAACCGAGATTCGCATATCTTGACTCATACGGCAAAACTGTTATATTTGATGTAGAACAAATAGAACAGTTCTTGAGAGGGGTGGAATTGACCGTGATTGTGGAAATCGATCAGCGCAGTGACGTGCCGATTTACGAGCAGCTGCACAGGCAGCTCATCGCAGCCATCGCGGGCGATGAGCTGTCGCCAGGTGACTCGTTACCGTCCGTGCGCTCGCTGGCCGTGGACCTTGGCATCAACCTGCACACGGTGAACAAGGCCTATGCGCTGTTGCGTGACGAGGGATACATCGTTATGCGTCGTGGTGCCGGTGCAACCGTCGCCGAGCATGACGGCGGGGGAGAAGCACCGAACCGAACTGCCGAAGCACAGGATGAGCGGATGGGCGAGGAACTCTATCGCCTTGCCTTGGCCTACAGGGCGCGCGGCGGTGATTCGGCCGCATTCCTCGATGCCACCAAACGGCAATGCGAACGGGCATACGGCGTGCGCTCCTCGCAGAGCGTTACTGACGGTGCAACAAAAGGAAATCAGGGGAGATAACGATGAATAATACAGTCGTGTCGATGAACATCGCGTTGTGTGCGTTTTTACTGTTGCCGGTGATAGTGACCGCCGGCCTGGCAGGGGTTCCATGGGTTACCGACCGGCATGAGGTGTTCGGTGTCACAGTGCCGGCCGCCGCCCATGTCAATACGCGCATTCGCGGATTTAAAGTCGCGTTTTCGGGAATTACGGTGGCGCTTGGCGTATGCGCCATACTGGTCTCGCTGGCCGTTTGGCAACTCTGCGGAGTCGACGCGGCGTTCTGGACTGTGTCCATCGCAGCGGTGGCGATTGCGATATGTGGTTTCGTGCTGCAGCAGATGTTTCGCCGCAAAGTACTGTCCATCAAAACCAATCAGGGATGGGAGGCGTCCAGTGCTCGCCGTGCGGCATTGATAGGTGAGCGGGACAATCCCGACCCGCTGAGCCTGAAGTGGGAATTGCTGCAAGTCGTTTGTCTCGCTGTCACCATTGCGGTCGGGCTGCTGGGCTATGACCGGATGCCGGAGCGGGTGCCGATTCATGCGGATATCGCCGGCAATGTGAACGGCTGGGCCGAGAAGAGTCCGATGGTGATTTGGTACGCCGTGCTCGCGCAGGTGGTGCTGGCAGCGGTGATGGTGGCCAGCCATGTCGCGATCATCTACGCCAAGCACCCGATTGATCCCGACCACCCCGCCACCACCGGGTATGCCTATGGTGTGTTCTCGCGGGTCTGGAGCATCTACGTGCTGGTCATCGGACTGCTGACAGCCGGTGGATTGGGCCTAGGCGTTCAGCTTGTCGCCATTGGCGTGCTGGATGTCAATCTAATCGGCATCATCGGCATGTTCATCGCTGTGGCGGCTCTGGTCGGCGCGCTGATGATCGGCGTGTATTACGGGCAGAACGGGGCGCGCGTCTATGCCGGTGTTCGGCACAGTGACGGCGGTGACGATTCGGACGATGATGTTATGCCGTATGACGATGACCTGCACTGGATTGGCGGCATCATCTACATCAACCGTGACGATCCGGCCATCATGGTTCCTAAACGTTTCGGCGTCGGCTGGACCGTCAACCTCGCACGCCCCAGCGTGATCATCGGCACTATCGTGCTGTTGGCAATCGCCATAGGACTGCCAGTCGCCGCGATACTGATGTAAACGCAATTCTGATGTAAAAAATGGCTCCCCTCTCTGAGGGGAGCCAATGTGCTGGTATGTTTACAGCGCCTGGGCGGCCTTCTCCACGTAGTCCTCCATGCCGTCGATGGCCACGACGTCCTTGAAACGCACGTCGGCGGTCTCGAGACCACGCAGGGCGGCCGGGGCGGTGGTGCCGGTCTCGTGGGCCAGCACATCCATGCACTCGAAGTCGGTGCCGGTGGCGTCGAAGCCCAATGCCTCGTTCACCACGCGCGGGAACTTGTAGGGGCTGGCGGTGGAGAGCAGCACGCGCGGGGTCAGCGGGTCTCGCGGCATCTGCTCAAGCAGGTAGTAGCCGCAGGCGGTGTGCGGGTCGATCACGTAGTGGTTCTCGTCCCAGCAGTGCTTGATGGACTCGCGTACCTGATCCTCATCGGCCCAACCGGTGCCGAAGATCTGACGAATCTTGGCCAGCAGTTCTTCCGGGATCTCGTACGTGCCCCACTTGTTGAGGTCGTTCATCAGCATGGAGATCAGACGGGTGTCGCCCTCGGACAAGTAGTACAGCATGCGCTCCAGGTTGGAGGAGATGAGGATGTCCATCGAGGGGGAGATGGTCTGGAAGAACGGGCGCTGGCGGTTGTAGGTACCGGTGGTCAGGAAGTCGAACAGCACGTTGTTCTTGTCGGAAGCCACCACGAGGTGCTTGACCGGCAGACCGAGCAGCTTGGCATAGTAGCCGGCGAGGATATCGCCGAAATTGCCGGTCGGGACCACAAACTCGACCTCATCGCCGACATTGATCACCTGGTCGGCGAGCAGCTGGGCGTAAGCGGAGAAGTAGTAGACGACCTGCGGCACCAGACGGCCCACGTTGATGGAGTTGGCGGAGGAAAGTACCACGTGCGAATTGCCGGCGAGACGCTCGGCCAGGGCGCGGTCGCCGAAGATGCGTTTGACCGCGGACTGGGCGTCGTCGAAGTTGCCTTCCACGGCGGCCACATGCACGTTGGCGCCGGCCTGCGTGGTCATCTGCAGCTCCTGGACCTGGGAGACCTTGCCTTCCGGGTAGAAGACGGTGATCGCGGTGCCCGGGGCGTCCGCGAAGCCGGCCAGCGCGGCCTTGCCGGTGTCGCCGGAGGTGGCGGTGAGGATCATGATTTTCTCGTCCGCGTTGCCATCGGCCGGCGTGGTGTGCGCCATGAAGCGCGGCAGGATCTGCAGCGCCACGTCCTTGAACGCGGAAGTCGGACCGTTGAACAGTTCGAGCACGTAATCGTCACCCAGGGGCTTGAGTGGGGTGATGCGCTCATCGGACCACTGTTTGCCGTAGGCGTCGGCGATGCACTGGCCCAGCTCCTCGGCCGTGAAGTCCGGCAGCAGCGCGCCCAGCACCTCGGCGGCGATTTGCTGGTACGACTTGCCCGGCAGGGAGGCCACGTCCACCTTGGTCTTGCCCAACGCGTCCGAAACGAACAGGCCGCCGTCATCGGCGATGCCCTTACGAATCGCCTGCTTGGCGGTCAGCGAATCGGTGGTGCTGCGGGTGGAATGGAAGGTGGTTGTCACGATGAATCCTTCTGCCTGAAAGGGATGATGAATCCACACCAGTCTAGCGTGGGCCGTGGGCAGAAGGGCCGTCCGTCTCGCGTAGCCGACCGGTCGCACCGGCGAAAATCACCATTGCCATCGAACGGGGACCGGCCATATCATGAAACAGGCCGGTTACAAACGGGCCATACAGTAAGGCGACAGCGGCGAATCAATTGTCGCACATACCAAAGGAGCACCCATGACCGCTTCACCCCTTGCGCAGAAAGCGACCGATGCTTTCAACGCGCCGATCTGCGAAACCGATCCTGAGATCGCCGAACTGCTGGACTCCGAACTGGGCCGCCAGCGCAATGGCCTTGAGATGATCGCCTCTGAGAACTTCGTGCCGCGAGCGGTACTGCAATGCCAGGGCTCCGTGCTGACCAACAAATACGCCGAAGGCTACCCCGGCCACCGCTACTATGGCGGCTGTGAATACGTGGACCAGATCGAAACCATCGCCCGCGAACGCGCCAAGGCCCTGTTCGGCGCCGAATACGTCAACGTCCAGCCGCACTCCGGCGCCCAGGCCAACGCCGCCGTCTACCAGGCGCTCGTCAAGCCCGGCGACACCGTGCTCGGTCTGGCCCTCGACCACGGCGGCCACCTGACCCACGGCATGAAAATCAACTTCTCTGGCCGTTTCTACCACGCCGAGGCGTACGGCGTGAACCCCGTGACCTTCCGCATCGATCCGGAAATCATCCGCCAGCGCGCGCTCGAAACCCACCCGGCCATGATCATCGGCGGCTGGTCCGCCTACCCGCGCATCGAGGACTTCAAGGCCATGAAGGAGATCGCCGACGAGGTCGGCGCCAAATTCTGGGTCGACATGGCCCACTTCGCCGGACTCGTGGCCGCAGGCCTGCACCCGAGCCCCGTGCCATACGCCGACGTGGTCTCTTCCACCTCGCACAAGACCTTCGGCGGTCCGCGTTCCGGTTTCATTCTCGCCAAGCAGGAATACGCCAAGAAACTCAACTCCTCCGTGTTCCCCGGCCAGCAGGGCGGTCCGCTCATGCACGTGATCGCGGGCAAGGCCGTGAGCTTCAAGGTGGCCGGCACCCCCGAATTCAAAGACCGTATGCAGCGCACGCTCGACGGCGCCAAGATTCTCGCTGAACGTCTCCTGGCCGACGATGTCAAGGCCAACGGCATCAGCGTGCTGACCGGCGGCACTGACGTGCACCTGGTGATGGTCGACCTGCGCAACAGCGAGATGGACGGGCAGCAGGGCGAGGATTTGCTTGCCGCCTGCGGCATCACCATCAACCGCAACACCGTGCCCTTCGACCCGCGCCCGGCCTCGGTGGCCTCGGGCCTGAGAATCGGCACGTCCGCCCTGGCCACGCGCGGTTTCGGACCGAAGGAATACGAGGAGGTGGCCGACATCATCGGCACCGCGCTCGCCGCCGGCCCGTCCGCCGACGTGACCGCGCTGAAGGCCCGCGTCGACAAGCTCGCCGAAGACTTCCCGCTCTACCCCGACCTGGACCAGATTCACTGATTTGCTGATTCGCTAATCCAGCGTGGTGTACCGGTTAGTGATGATTCGCTGACCGGAGCGCATCACATCACCGGCTTCCCGCCTGAGATGGAGGGGAGCCGGTTCTGTTTGCGATTCAAAACGTCAGACATCCCATAACAAGCGGGTCGGAGTAAGCAATCAGCCGCGTTGTGAGTTACGCTTGACTGTTATGAGCGATGAATTGAGTCCTGAGGTGTTCGACGCGGTGTGCCGCCAGGCCGATCAGGCCGCACGCGCACAGGAGCGTCTTGCACAGGCAAATACCGAAGCCAAGAACGAACTGCTGCTCGCCATTGCGGACGCGCTGGACGAGCACGCCGCGGACATCGAAGCCGCCAACGCGCTGGACATGCTCGAATCCAAGGAAAACGGCATGGACGCGGGCAAGCTCGACCGCCTGCTGTTCGACGTGCCGCGCGTGGCCGCCGCCGCCCAAGGCGTGCGCCATGTGGCCACCCTGCCCGATCCGGTCGGTGAAATCGTGCGCGGATACAACCTGCCCAACGGTCTGCGCCTTACCCAAACGCGCGTACCGATGGGCGTCATCGGCATGATCTATGAGGCCCGGCCGAACGTCACTGTGGACGTGTCCAGCCTGTGCCTCAAGTCCGGCAATGCCGCGCTGCTGCGAGGCGGCCACGCCGCCGAACGCACCAATGCCGCCACGCTGGGCGTCATCGCCCCGGTGCTTGAAGCCCACGGTTTCGAATCCACACTGGTGCAGTCCGTCGACCAGTACGGACGCGCCGGTGCTACCGCCATGATGGAGGCGCGAGGCC
This sequence comes from Bifidobacterium longum subsp. infantis ATCC 15697 = JCM 1222 = DSM 20088, assembly GCF_000269965.1. Taxonomy (NCBI): domain Bacteria; kingdom Bacillati; phylum Actinomycetota; class Actinomycetes; order Bifidobacteriales; family Bifidobacteriaceae; genus Bifidobacterium; species Bifidobacterium longum. Next base: position 2,013,804 of record NC_017219.1, on the reverse strand, counting down.
ATATCGACGTGCTCGTGCCGCGAGGAGGAGCGGGTCTAATCCAAGCCGTCGTGCGCAACTCCAAAGTGCCGGTCATCGAAACCGGCGCCGGCAACGTGCATATCTACATCGACAAGTCCGGTGATCTCGCCAAGGCCATCCCGATCATCATCAACGCCAAAACCCAGCGCGTGGGCGTGTGCAACGCCGCCGAAAAGCTATTGGTTCATAAGGATGTCGCCGCCGAATTCCTGCCGCAGATCGCCGCCGCGTTGGCCGAGGCGAACGTTGTACTGCAGACCGACACCACGTCGTACGACATCATCTCCGGCGCGGCAATCGAGGGCCTTGACCTCAACCACGCCACTGAAGAGGATTGGGACACTGAATACCTGGCCCTCAAAATGGGCATCAAGGTGGTGCCGGACCTGGACACGGCCATCGACCACATCAACACGCATTCCACAGGCCACACCGAATCCATCATCGCCGAGGATTATGCGGCCATCGAGGAATTCACCAAGCGCATCGACTCGGCCGTGGTCGTGGTCAACGCCTCCACCCGCTTCACCGACGGCGGCGTGTTTGGCTTTGGTGCTGAGCTTGGCATCTCTACGCAGAAGATGCACGCACGCGGTCCCATGGGATTGCGGGAGATGACCACCACCAAGTGGATCGGTTACGGAACAGGACAGGTGCGCGCATGAACGAGGACGGCAACATGAACATCACGGCTGACACGGCAAACAAGGCAAGCGAACTGCGGCCCGACATCGACCTCAACGATCCCAAGCTCGGCCTGAAGATCGCGGCCGAACGTCTGAGCATTGTCCGCTACGTGTTCCTTGTGCAGATCGAGGATGGCATCGCCTCCGCCGCCCAGCGTGCGTCGCTCGAATACGCGGACGCCGTGCTCATCGGTTGGCCCGAGACCGATTCGCCCGAAGTCGTGGACCTCAACGATGCCCAGCTCAAGATCGTGCGCGAACACATGGAACTCATGGAAGGCTACATCGGCAGATACAGCCAGATGGAGCACGACGGTGACCTTGACGGCATGACCGACACGCTTATCCGCATCACCGAGCGTGTGGCCGAGGTCCGCCGCCTCTACCAGCCGGACTTCCCGCTGCCCACCTTCGCCGAGATTCGCCGCGTGGTTCAGGACGAATGGGATGAAGACATGGGCAAGATCGATCCTAAGGAAGACAATCCCACCGCCGGCGAAATCGAAGAGGAAACCGAATCCGCTGATGATGCCGCCAGCGAGGGCGGCCAAGCATGAGTGATATTGCCGGCAGCCACAAAACGGCTGCGTCAGTTCAGTCCGGAAAATCAGTGGAATCCGCCGAACCCGCCGAAATCATTGCCGTCACCCAAGGCGAAACCGAACGGCGTATGTCCGACCTGTCCGTACCGGCCGGGGCCAGCAGCCATGGCAAAGGCCGGCTTTCCGCACGCGGCAATTGGCATACGCGCCTGCGCGTCGGCATCATGGGCGGCACGTTCGACCCGATCCACAACGGCCACTTGGTCGCCGCCTCTGAAGTCGCCTGGGTGTATGACCTCGATGAGGTGATTTTCGTGCCCACTGGCCGACCTGTGTTCAAGCTGGACAAGCACGTCACCAACGCCGAGGATCGGTATCTGATGACTGTGATCGCCACCGCATCCAACCCCAAATTCACCGTCTCGCGTGTCGACATCGACCGTCCGGGCGTCACCTATACCATCGACACTCTGCGCGATATCCGAGCCCAGCACCCCGACGCCGAGCTGTTCTTCATCACCGGCGCCGACGCCGTGGCCGAAATCATGCAGTGGAAGGACGCCGACCTCATGTGGGACCTCGCCCACTTCGTGGCCGTCACGCGCCCCGGCTACTTCAGCCCGGACGGCGTGACCTTGCCCGAAGGCAAGGTCGATACGCTTGAGATCCCGGCCTTGGCCATCTCTTCGACCGATGTACGCCGCCGCGCTGAACACGACGAGCCGGTCTGGTATCTGGTGCCTGACGGCGTGGTGCAATACATCGGCAAGCATGGTCTGTATTCATACGAGGACTGACGATTCGTACGAGGACTAGTGTGCATTCGTACGAGGGCTGGTGAGGATTAGCGCGAATCAGCGCGCATGAATCCTCGCCAGTACAGGGATGAACGGTCAGGCCAGTCCCATCTTGATTTTCAATGTCATTACGCGAGTCGCCGCCGCCGTCACTTTCGAAGCGAAAGCCGGATCGGACTTCGCCCGTTCGTTGAGGCCGTCCACAACTGGCTTTACGTAATCCGTCTGACCGATGCAGGACATGTCGCCGCCCGCCTCGACGAGCTTTACTCCCAATTGGCTTACATCGTAGCTGCTTAACGCTTCGGCAGATATCGAATCCGAAATCACCACGCCCGTATATTTCAGGGCGTTGCGAATATGGCCGTCGATAATCGTAGAAGAAAACACCGCCGGATTATTCGGATCGATGGATTGATACGTGGCCAACGACATCATCACCATTGCAGGATCGGCCTTGGTGATCGCCTGGTCAAAGGCACCTGCCTCGGCCCCGTCCAACGTGGTGGTCGTATCCAGAATGCCTTCGGTGGTGAAGTCGGTATTGCCGCTTACCGCGCCCAACCCAGGATAATGTTTGACCGCCGCACCGACCTGAGCGCCTCGCAAACCCTCAATAACGGCGATGCCATGCTCGGCGTTACCGGCCGCATCCAATCCGAAATCACGATCCAGCGCGCCAATCGGAGCATTCGAGGCACGATCGCCCACCACCGTGCCGAGCACCGGTGCCAAATCGACATTTATGCCAGCAGCAGCTAATTGCGAACCCCACGTGCCTGCCGATTGACGCAATGCGTCAGCGGACATTGTGCCCTGCTCAACGGCACTGGGCATTGTGTCGAAACCGGTACCAGTCAGATGCTGTACCTGACCACCCTCCTGATCGGTGGCGATGATGAGACGATTGCCGGCCGGCGCATATCCTTGGAGTTGCGCGGTCGCGGTCTTGACCGTATCGACGCCGGTATTCCAATTGCCAATGAGAATGGCCGAGCCAATGTGCTCGTCGGCGATTGTTGAAGCCAACGAGGAGGGATCGGAACCGGCGAACAACGGCACCATCACTAACTGTCCCACACGTTCCTCAAGTGTCATGGCGGATACCGCACGTTGGGCTTGTGCGGCCGGGGCGTCGTTCTTCTTCGGGGAAGGAGCGTCGGTGCGTGGTAACACACTTGTCCGGGAGGTCTGGGGAGCGGCGGTGTTGCCGTCTGATGTGGATTTGGCGAACCATCCGACATGCCATTCGTAGGCTGCCACGCCGGCCAACACCACTGCCAAAGCACATATTGTCGCCACGATTGGAGTGCTCCTGTGCCGAAGTTGGCGTATGGCGTGTACTGAGGGACGCATATGATGTGGCCGTTGTCTGTTCATACCGGCAAGCGTAGAACAGATCGTAGAACGGAACGCTGCCTCATTCTGTGCTCAGGGCATAACCTACCTCCCGCCCTTCCGATAGGCTTGAGTTATGTCTTTTAACGATCCTTTCTCAGTACTGTTCGGCAATGGCGGCGATTCACGACGCAATAGTGCGAACAATGACGATCCGATCATCCTCGATGTCGAGGCCGATGGGGACGGTCCGGCCCGCAACACCAACGCCGGCCCCTCCGGGTCATCCCGCCCTCCACGTGGCCCGTCCAATCCGCGTATCACCCGTAAGCCAGCGTCCGGTGGCTCAGGAGCCAGCCGTGGCAGCAAGATTCTAATCGGCGTGGTGCTGGCTTTGGCCATCATCGTCGGTCTGTTCTTCGGCCTGTCCCGATTCATCACCGACCTGATGTGGTACGGCCAGCTCGGCTTCCAGTCCGTGGTCTGGACCCAGCTCGGGGTGAAGATCGGCCTGTGGGTGGCCTACGCGCTGCTCATGGCCCTGACCGGCTTCGTCTCTGCATGGCTGGCTATCCGGGCACGCCCTGATTCGGCAGACGGATCCACCATTCGTATTAACGGCGATGTGGTCGAGGTGGGCAAATCCGTCAGCTCGAAAACCGCTCGCCGCGTGGCCGTGGTGATTTCGCTGATCGTCGGCGTCATCTTCGGTTCCCAGTTCAACGCGAACTGGAGCGAGATTCTGCTCATGTTCAACGCGCAGTCGTTCGGCACCACCGATCCGCAGTTCGGTCTGGACAACGGCTTCTACGTGTTTGTGCTACCGGGCCTGAAGCTCGTGCTCGCCGCCGTGGCCGTGCTGCTGGGCGTGGGCCTCGTGTTCTCGGTGGTCACGCATGTACTGATGGGCGGTATCCGCATCACTATGCCGGTCAACGGCCGAGGCCTGTTCTCCATCACCAAGCGTTGCCGCCGCCAGCTCGGCATCTGGCTGATGCTCAACATGTTCGCTTGGGCAGTGCGCCAGGTGATCGGCGTATTCGACCAGCTCACCGGGCAGGGTTCGCATATCACCGGTGCCTCCTACACCACCGTGCACGCCCACATCCCCGTCACCTTCATCATGGCCGCGCTGACCGCCATTCTCGGCGTGGTGCTTGGCATCTGGCTCATGCGCTCCCACACGCTCGAAGGCCAGGCGTCCATCGGCGTGCGCGCCTCCGCCGCGCTCAAGGCCTGGCGTGTGCCGGTGACCTCCATTGCCGTCGTGGTCGTGGTGGGTCTCGTGCTCACCGTGGCATGGCCGGTGCTGTTGCAGCGCTTCCGCGTCAACCCGAACGCACAGGAGATGGAATCCACCTACATTCAGCGCAATATCGACGCCACCCGCGCCGCCTACGGTCTTGACAAGCTCAAGACCGAGCAATACAAGGTAACCGACAAGGGCGAGCAGGGCGCTCTGGCCAAGGAGGCCGACACCACCGCGCAGATTCGTCTGCTCGACCCGCAGGTCGTCAGCCCCACATTCAAGCAGCTGCAGCAGTCCAAGCAGTACTACACCTTCGCCGACACTTTGGCAGTCGACAAGTACGAGATCGACGGCGTTTCCCAAGACACCGTGATTGCCGCCCGCGAGCTTGACCTGGCCGGCAACGACAACCGCAATTGGGTCAACGATCACACCGTGTACACCCACGGTTACGGTGTGGTGGCCGCTTACGGTAACAAGGTGACCGCCGACGGCCAGCCTGAATTCTTCGAATCCGGCATCCCTGCTCAGGGCAAGCTCACTGAATCCGAAAAGTATGAGCCTCGCATCTACTTCTCGCCGAACGCCACCGAATACTCGATCGTCGGCGCACCGGAGGGCACGCAGGCTTGGGAGTTCGACTACCCGACCGGTTCGGAAGGCGCCCTGACCACGTTCAAGGGCGACGGCGGCCCCTCGGTTGGCAATCTGTTCTCCCGTATTCTCTACGCAATCCGCTTCGGCTCCGATCAGATTCTCTTCTCCGACCGTGTTACCAGCGAATCGCAGATTCTTTACGATCGTTCCCCCAAGGAGCGCGTGGCCAAGGTGGCGCCGTACCTGACGCTTGACGGCCGTGTGTATCCGGCCGTGGTCGATGGCCGCGTCAAGTGGATCGTCGACGGTTACACCACCTCTGATGCCTACCCATACTCGCAGATGACCGACCTCGGCTCCGCCACCAAGGATTCCACCACCGTCTCTTCCGCAACGGTCTCATCCTTGGGCTCGCAGAAGGCCAACTACATCCGCAACTCGGTCAAGGCCACCGTGGACGCCTACGACGGTTCCGTGGATCTGTACGTATGGGATCAATCCGACCCGGTAATCAAGGCATGGGAGAAGATCTTCCCCGGCCAGTACCACCAGCTCTCCGATATCTCCGGCGACCTGATGAGCCACATGCGCTACCCGGAAAGCCTGTTCAAGGTGCAGCGCGAGCTGCTCTCCAAGTACCACGTGACCTCCGCCAGCCAGTACTACTCCGGCGAGGACTTCTGGCAGACGCCGGTCGACCCGACCGAATCCCAGTCCCAGCAGGACCAGGACATCCTGCAGCCGCCGTACTACCTGACCTTGCAGACCGGTGGCACCAAGGAACCGGTGTTCTCGCTGACCTCCACCTACATTCCGGCTGGCCAGTCCACCCGTGAGATCCTCACCGGCTTCCTGTCGGTCGACTCGGATGCCGGCAATGAGAAGGGCAAGATAGGTTCAAACTACGGCACCATCCGATTGCAGGAGCTGCCCAAGGATTCGAACGTACCGGGCCCCGGCCAGGCGCAGAACAACTTCAACGCCAACGCCGACGTGTCCAAGGAACTGAACCTGCTGCAATCCGGCGACACGCAAGTGATGCGCGGCAACCTGCTTACTCTGCCGCTCGGTGGCGGACTGGTGTACGTGCAGCCTGTGTACGTCAAGTCTTCGGGTGCGACTTCATTCCCGCTGCTCAAGAAGACGCTGGTCGCGTTCGGTGATCAGGTTGGATTCGCGGATACGTTGGATGAGGCCTTGGATCAGGTGTTCGGTGGTGATTCCGGTGCGGCCGCAGGCGATGCTGAGAACGTGTCCGGTGACGGATCGTCTGGTGACCAGGCTTCCGGCGGCACATCCGGTGACCAATCTGGTTCCGATATCAATGGTGGCCAGTCCGGCACCACGGACGGCAAGTCGGATTCCGGCTCGTCTTCCGACCGCAGCCCCGAACTCCAGCAGGCGCTGAACGATGCCGCCCAAGCCATGAAGGACAGCCAGTCCGCCATGAAGAACGGCGACTGGACCGCCTACGGCAAGGCGCAGAAGGAGCTTGAAGACGCCCTCAACAAGGCCATCGAGCTCGACAAGTAGTTCCGGCTCCCCTCAGGGTGAGGGGAGCTATCGCAGAAGGCGACTGAAGGGAGTCGGTTACCTCAACTGACATAGCCCGTCCTTATCATAAGGACGGGCTATTTGCGTATTCAAAGGAACCTCATGCCATACACCTTCCGTCCGGCCGTCGAATCCGACATCCAAGCCATCACCGACATCTACAACGCCTCAGTGATGGCCGGCGGTGCGACCGCCGACCTCACCCCGCGCACCCTCGACCAACGCCGCGCCTGGGTCGAATCCCATACGCCGCCCTACGGCGTTTTTGTTGTGGAATCGGAAGACGGTTCAATCATCGGCTTCGGTGCGCTCTCCGTGTTCTATGACCGCGCGGGATATGACGGTGTCACCGATTTGGCCTATTACATCGATCCGGCATGGCAAGGCAGGGGAGTAGGCACGTTCATGCTTGACAGGCTGCTCACCGAGGCGCGGGCCCGCCACATGCGCAAGGCCTGCGGCATCATTTTCGCCGATAACGCCGGCTCCATTGCCCTCATGCACCGCTTCGGCTTCACCCAATTCGGACTCATGCCCGCCGCTGCCACCGACTCCACCGGCACCATGCGAGACATGTCCTACTGGTATTTGGACCTGTAGCCCCGAGGCGGTTTACCCTTGCTCTCCATGGATTCCGGTGTCCTATAACACTAAAAAGTTGTATCGGATCAGCTCTTTTCCTCGAACGCCATATATCGGACGCGCTTATCCCAGATAACGGCAAACTGCGGGACAGCACGCGATTTTCGTCCGTTTTGACGTGGCGTCCCACGTGATTGCGGGATGCCACATACGTCAAACGATGCACATAGCTAGCGTCCCGCAACTCTGCCTGCGAAATCATTGGAATTCTGCCATTCTTATGATTCGGTGCAGATAACGTGCGATAACGCTTGCGGGATGCCACGCCAGAAACGCCCAAAATCCGCTGCCGTCCCGCAATATGTCATCCGGTTGCAGGGAAGCGTGGGGCGTTGCACAATCAAGGCTCGTCGCCGATGCCCGATATACGGCATTGGCGGACATATCAGTCCAACTGTTTGCCGCAGTTTGGGCAGAATCGTGCGGAGACTCGGCAAGGCGTGCCGCAATTGGTGCAATAGCGCTTTGCAATATGTTCAGGTGACGGCGCAGGCAGGGGAGATACGGCTGATGTCGCGTTGAATCCATCGCTAGTTGGTTGCGCAGGTGAAGACACCATCGGGAATCCTCTATAACCTGTCCGCAGCCACGCTCGGCAATATCCTCGGCGGACCTGATTCGTGATCTGACCGACTACCTTGCGGATACGGGGAAACTGCCGGAATTCGAGCGTCTGACGCTCTCCCTGATTCAGGAGCGGGAGCGTGGGAAAAAGCAGGAGCTGATTCAACGTTTCGCCGACCGGAATTTGCCGGAGGCGGAAGGCGATCTTTCGGATGAGGAGATTCTCGCGCAGGCACGTATGGAACGATTTGGGGAACGGGATGAAACTGCTGTTTGACACGAATATTCTGCTCGATTTGTGCAATGACAAACGAGCGCCTTTCCATAAACAATGTGTTGATTTGCTCATGGAAGCCGTTGCACAGCCAAACATTGAGATCATGGCGCCGGTATCGTCATTGAATGACGTGTATTGCGTGTTGCGCAAGCATTATGGTGAGGAGCGGGCGGCGCGAGACGATATCGGTGGACTGATGGAATTGTTCGACATCCGTCCACTTATGGAACGCCATGCGTGTATGTCGTACCGGTCCGATGAGCCCGACTTCGAGGACGGGATCATCCGTGCCGTTGCCGAGGACAATGACGCCGACGTCATCGTGACTCGTGACGTCGAAGCGTTTCACCATTCATCGGTCCGATCGATGGATGCCGAGCAATGCCGCGCCCTGCTGCTTGCCGATTCCAAGGCTTGACGGCGGCGTTGAGTACAATCTTGACGGTTGAATCCGGCCGGGCATGGGCCAGTGCGCGAGGCGAACGCGCGCATGACGTACGGAACGTACGGAACGTGCATACGGGAATATAGGAAGACGGACGAGGAGCGGATTATGGCGTCGGATTTCTGGCTGATTGCGGGACTGGGCAACCCCGGCAAAAAATATGAGGACACGCGGCACAACATGGGCTTCATGACCGCCGACGTGCTCGCCGAACGTTGGACGGTGAACTTCGCCGATCACAAGGGCTTGGCCATGCTCGGTAAAAGCGTGATGAACCTGGACGGCCGCACCGTCAAGTTCTTTCTGGCCAAGCCGCTGACTTATATGAATGATTCCGGCAATGCGGTGGCTTCCATTAGCGCCTATTACCAGATCGAGCCCGACCATATTGTGGTGATTCACGATGACATGGACTTGGAATTCGGTCGTATCAAGGTCAAGGCAGGCGGCTCCGCAGGCGGCCACAACGGCATCAAGTCGATTGACCGTTCCCTTGGCACGCCGAAATACGCGCGCGTGCGCATGGGCGTCGGCCACTCCAAGCGCGGTGCGAACGCGCATGACAACACGGTGAACTGGGTACTGGGCGGCTTCGGCCCGGACCAGCGCAAGCAGCTGCCCGAATTCCTGGCTGACGGCGCTGACGCCGCCGAGGACATCATCTTCCACGGTCTTGCCAAGACCCAGGAGAAGTTCAATGGCCGGTGAGGCGACGCACCCGGACCTGATCAACGGCTCACTGGTAGGCATCCTGTCCGGGCTGGAACAGGACAAGACCTTCCTTAGGCTCGCCACTGGCGACATCGAGGTTTCGGACGACGTCGACAACTCCGTCCTGGCCGGCATCCCCGAAGGTTTGCGCCCGGCTTTGGCCGCCGCCATAGGCCAGGGTGTGGCCGGCAAACCCGGCAAGCCGGTCGTGCTGGTCGTGGCCTCCGGCCGCGAAGCCGAAGAGACCGTGGGCTCGCTGCGCTCCTGGTATGATGGCGACCCGAACGACATCGCCCAGCTCGAAGCCTGGGAAACCCTGCCGCACGAGCGTCTGAGCCCGCGCGCGGACACCGTGGCCAGCCGCATGGCCGTGTTCCGCAGACTCAAGCATCCGAGCGATACCGATCCGATGTTCGGCCCGATTCGCATTCTCGTCATGCCGATCCGCTCGCTCATCCAGCCGGTCGTCCAAGGACTGGGCGACGTCGAGCCGCTCGTGTTCACCGTGGGGGAGGACCTGCCACTCGACGAAGCCGCCAAACGTCTGATCGAAAACGCCTACACGCGCGTGGACCTGGTCATGGACCGTGGCGAGTTCGCGGTGCGCGGAGGCATTCTTGACGTATTCCCGCCCACCGCACCGCACCCGGTGCGTATCGAATTCTTCGGCGACGAAATTGACACCATCAAGGAATTCCACGCCTCCGACCAGCGTACCTACGGCGACGGCCTCAAGACCATCTGGGCCACCGCATGCCGTGAACTGCAGCTGACCGACGCCGTGCGCGCCCGCGCCAAAGCCTTGGTCGGTTCGATTCCCAATGCTGAGGACATGCTCGAATCCATCGCCAACGCCATTCCGGTCGAAGGCATGGAATCCCTGATGCCCGCACTCGTGGACCATCTGGAACCGGTGGGCTCCATGCTGCCCAAGCATGCCGTGATCCTCCTGAGCGACCCGGAGAAACTGCGCCGTTCCGCCGAAGACTTGGCAAAAACCGCGAACGAGTTCCTGGCCGCCAGCTGGCATGTGGCCGCCTCCGGCCACGGCTCCGGCGCGCCCATCAGCTTCGACGAAGCCAGCTTCCTCGACTATGCGGAAACCATCAGCTCCCTCGAATACTCCGAACATCCGGTGATTCGCCTCACCAGTTTCGGCGTGGACACCACGCTGACCGGCCACGTGCAGCTCGACGCCCAGAACCCGGCCGAATTCCGAGGGGATGAGGCCAAGGCCTCCCAAGGCATCGAAGGCCTGCTCGATGCCGGCTTCCACGTCACCATCACCGCCGCTGCGGCCGGCACCTTGGCCAGACTCAAGCGCGCGATCAACACTACCGGCATCGCCAATTTCAACGTCATCCGCTCTCAGGCCATCGACGGCTTCGTGGACAAAGCCGCCAAAATCGCCCTGCTCACCGAACGCGACCTGACCGGCCGCACTTCAGCCGTGGCCGTGGCCAAAACGCCGAAACGCCGGCGCAAGGCCATCGACTTGGTGGAACTCAAAAAAGGCGATTACGTGGTGCACGAGCAGCACGGCATTGGCCGGTTCATCGAAATGCGCCAGCGCACCATCGGCACCGGCGCCAACAAAACCACTCGCGAATACCTGGTCATCGAATATGCGCCTTCCAAGCGCGGCGCCCCGGCGGACAAACTGTTCATCCCCACCGACCAGCTCGACCAGGTCAGCAAATACATCGGTGCCGAAGCCCCCAAGCTCAACAAGCTCGGCGGCTCCGACTGGGCGGCCACCAAAGCCAAGGCCCGCAAGCACGTCCACGAGATCGCCGACGACCTGATCAAGCTGTACTCCGCCCGCCAGCGCGCCAAGGGCTTCGCGTTCAGCCCGGACACCCCATGGCAGAAAGAGCTGGAAGACGCCTTCCCCTATCAGGAAACCGCCGACCAGCTCACCACCATCGACGAGGTCAAATCCGACATGGAAAAGCCCGTGCCGATGGATCGCCTCATCTGCGGCGACGTGGGCTTCGGCAAAACCGAAATCGCATTGCGCGCGGCCTTCAAGGCCGTGCAGGACGGCAAGCAGGTGGCCGTGCTCGTGCCCACCACGCTGTTGGTCCAGCAGCATTACGAGACCTTCAGCGAACGGTTCGAAGGGTTCCCGGTCAATGTGGCGGCCATGAGCCGGTTCCAGACCACCAAGGAGATCAACGGGACCGTCGAGGGCCTGCGGTCCGGCACGGTGGACGTGGTCATCGGCACACACAAACTGCTGAACCCCAAGATCACGTTCAAGGATCTGGGGCTCGTCATCATCGACGAGGAGCAGCGTTTCGGCGTGGAACACAAGGAAACGCTGAAGGCACTGCGCACCAATGTGGACGTGCTGTCCCTGTCCGCGACGCCTATCCCGCGCACGCTGGAGATGGCCGTGACCGGCATCCGCGAAATGTCCACGCTGGCCACCCCGCCCGAAGACCGGTTGCCGGTGCTGACCTATGTGGGAGCCTACGAGGACGCGCAGGTCACCGCGGCGGTGCGCCGCGAACTGTTGCGCGGCGGCCAGGTGTTCTACGTGCACAATCGCGTGCAGGACATCGCGTCCATCGCCGACAAGATCCATACGCTGGTGCCCGAAGCGCACGTCGGCATCGCCCACGGCAAGATGGGTGAGAAGCAGCTTGACCAGATCATCCGCGACTTCTGGCATCGTGACATCGACGTGCTCGTGTGCACCACGATCATCGAGACGGGTCTTGACATATCCAACGCGAACACGCTGATCGTCGACCATGCCGACCGTTTCGGCCTGAGCCAGCTTCATCAGCTGCGCGGCCGCGTCGGCCGTGGACGTGAACGCGCGTACGCCTACTTCCTGTACGACCCGTCCAAGCCAATGACCGAGCAATCCCACGACAGGCTCGCCACGATCGCGCAGAACACGGCGCTCGGCTCCGGTTTCGACGTGGCCATGAAGGATCTGGAGCTGCGTGGCACCGGAAACCTTCTGGGCGACGAGCAGTCCGGCCATATCGAGGGCGTGGGCTTCGACCTGTACGTACGCATGGTGTCCGAAGCCGTGGAGAAGTACAAGGAGCCCGAAGAGAACGTCGAGCCGGTGGCCGTATCCATCGACCTGCCCATAGAGGCGTCGATTCCGATCGGGTACATCGATTCGGACAAGCTGCGTCTGGAAGCGTACCGCAAGCTCGCCTCCGCCCGCAACGAGGCCGATTTGAAGGATTTGGAAGAGGAGCTCACCGACCGTTACGGCAAGCCGCCGGTCGAATTCGAGACCTTGTTCGATGTGGCCCGTCTGAAGTTCAAGGCCCGCAAGATCGGCATTTCGGAGATTCTCGCGCAATCCAACCGCGTGCGCATCGGCCGTATCGACCCGCCCGAATCCATCCAGATGCGTATGGGTCGTATTTACAAGGGCACCCAATACCGTCCGGTCACACACCAGCTCATCGTCCCCACCCCGTTCACCGGCTCCCTGGGCCAAGGCCCCATGAGCTCCGACCAGGTAGTCCTCTGGACCAACCAGTTGCTTGATGATTTGGCATGGACCCCGTCGTTAAGCAAACGGCAGAGCCGTTTGTAGGCGGGGTGCGAGGCGACAGTCGAGCCAGCTATGGCTCACCGGGCAACCTCCGGTGAGCCATATTCATATTTTCGGGCCGTCGTTTGTGACGATGATTCGCTACAGACGGAATCGTTCCGGCTGTCCAGCGAGCGGGATTAAGTGACTGCTATGAGCGAAACGACTACGAACCGTACGAACCAGAGCGCGACCACGGCAACACTTGCCGGCTATGAGATTCCCCGCCTCGGCATGGGCACGATGGCGCTCGCCATCGAGGGGCGCCCCTCTAACCGTGATCAGGCAATCGAGACCATCCATGCCGCGCTCGATGCCGGAGTCCGTTATTTGGACACGGCTTGGTCCTATTATCTGCCCAGCGCGCCCGGCACCGGCGAACCGGAGGATATGGGCTATGGCGAATATCTGGTCCGTGATGCTCTGCACTCGTGGCATGGCCCCAAAGATCAGGTGCTCGTGGCCACCAAAACCGGCTGGCTGCGTACGCTTGACGGCAACGGCAACTACGGCTGGCAGGCCGACGCCCGACCTGAAACCATGATCGCCAATGCCAAGGAATCAGCCCGCCGCCTCGGTGTCGATACGCTCGATCTGCTCTACTCGCACTGCAACGATCCGCAGGTGCCGTACGAAGACCAGATGGGCGCACTCAAGCAGCTCGTGGACGAAGGTGTGGCCAAAGCGGTCGGTATCTCCAGAATCGACAACACAGACATCGAAACCGCCCACAACATTTTGGGCGATCGTCTCGTGGCCGTCCAGAACCAGTTCTCCCCGGTCCACCGCGACCCCGAACACACGTTGGAAACCTGCGAAAAACTCGGTTTGGCTTTCGTCTGCTGGTCGCCGCTCGGGGGATTCCTTGACCCGTTCAACGGGCATCTGTTCGACCGGTTCCGCGAAGTCGCGAAGTCCCACGACTGCTCCTACCAGCGCGTCACGCTCGCGTGGGAACTTGCGCAATACCAATATCTGTTCACGATTCCCTCGGCCAGAAACCCGCAGGAGATTCAGGACTCGTTCAAAGCCGGCGAACTGAAATTGTCCGACAGTGAAATCGACTACCTCAATGGCAAGGACATCGACTGAGCGATTTCGTCCGTACTGCCTTGCAATCAGGCGGCACACTGGCATTGTGAGCGCTAACACTAAATTTTGGGCGTGTTGTTCACAACGTCCACAAATCGCACTACTCTTAAGAATGTCATTCAAGATACACAACCGTTTTAAGGAGTAGTTGTGGCAGTAATTGAAAGCGTGTACGCGCGTCAGATTCTGGATTCCCGTGGCAACCCGACCGTTGAGGTCTACCTGGAGACCGAAGACGGCGCTCAGGGCAAGGGTCTGGTTCCGTCCGGCGCCTCCACCGGTGAAGCTGAGGCTTGGGAGCGTCGCGATGGCGACAAGTCCGTCTACGGCGGCAAGGGTGTTCTTAACGCGGTCAAGGCCGTGAACGAGGTCATCGCTCCGAAGGTCATCGGCATGGACGCTGCTGACCAGCGCGCTCTGGACGACCTGATGATCGAGCTCGACGGCACCCCGAACAAGGGCAAGCTGGGCGCCAACGCCATCCTGGGCGTCTCCCTGGCTGCTCTGTACGCTTCCGCCGAGTCCGCCGGCCTGCCGCTGTACCGCTACATCGGCGGCACCAACGGACACATCCTGCCGGTCCCGAACATGAACATCATGAACGGTGGCGCTCACGCTGACTTCGCCACCGACATTCAGGAGTACATGATCTCCCCGTACGGCTTCGACACCTACTCCGAGGCTCTGCGCGCTGGCGTTGAGGTCTACCACACCCTGAAGAACGTCCTGAAGAAGGAAGGCCTGAACACCGGCCTCGGCGACGAGGGCGGCTTCGCTCCGAAGATGAAGTCCAACGAGGACTCCCTCAAGTACATCATGGACGCCATCTCCGCCGCCGGCTACGAGCCCGGCAAGCAGATCGGCATCTGCCTGGATGTCGCCTCCTCCGAGTTCTACAACAAGGAGACCGGCAAGTACCGCTTCGACGGTGAGGAGCGCGACTCCGCCTACATGCTCGACTACTACGAGAACCTCATCAACGAGTACCCGATCGTCTCCATCGAGGACCCGTTCAACGAGGAAGGCTGGGAAGACTGGGCTGCCATCACCGCCCGCCTCGGCGATCGTCTGCAGTTCGTCGGCGACGACCTGCTGGTCACCAACCCGGCCCGTCTGCAGAAGGCCATCGACCTCGGCGCCGCCAACTCCCTGCTGGTCAAGCTGAACCAGATCGGTTCCGTCACCGAGACCCTCGACGCCATCGAGCTGGCCACCGCCAACGGCTACACTTCCATGGTTTCCCACCGCTCCGGCGAGACCCCGGACACCACCATCTCCGACCTGGCTGTTGCTAAGAACACCCGCCAGATCAAGACCGGTGCCCCGGCCCGTGGCGAGCGCGTTGCCAAGTACAACCGCCTGCTCGAGATCGAGGAGGAGCTCGGCTCCACCGCTCAGTACGCCGGCTACACCGCTTTCAAGGCCTGCAAGAAGTACCTGGCCAAGTGAGCTGAAACGCCCGTAAAGGCGTGAGTTTCCACTGAAGCTCGATACCCGTCGTGTTCGTCAAGTCGAATGCGGCGGGTATTTTCATGTGACATGAGCAAGTCGTCCCGTACCGGCAAACCTGGCAAAACCGGCAAAGCACAAGTCAGGAGAAAAAGGTCAGCGGGGCCCATAGCGTTCTTCGTCTCCCTGTTCATCATCGCACTCGGCACCATCCAGCTGGTCTCCACCTTCCACACCTATGCCCTGAATCTGGCCGAACTCAACGGTCTCAAGCGCGAGGAGGCCTCGCTGATCGCCCAAAAGCAGGAGTTGGAGAACGACATCAAGCGTTGGGATGACAAAGCGTACATCACCGCACAGGCCCGCGAACGACTCGGCTTCGTGTTCCCGGGAGAACAGGCCGTGCGTGTGCTGCATCCCGAAGCCGTGACCGGATCCGATAGCGAATCCCAGAAAACGGAAGATTCCAGTAGCAGCAACAAAAAAGTCCTGCCATGGTACAGCGAACTGTCTTACTCGCTCAAAAAGGCCGATGAGCCTGTGAACGATAGCGAGTCCGGCAAATCCGATACTTCCGGTTCCTCTGACTCGTCATCCAACGACTCATCCAAGCAGTCCGATAAGTCAGACCAGAACACCCCATCCGATCAGAACACCCAACAGAACACAGGGGAGGGAACCCAACAGTGACCATCGATATCGCCGCCAAGGCCAAGGCCCTTGTCGACACCATGCTTGCCGAGCCCGCCAACGACCATGACATCGACCTGGTGCAGCGTCAGCTCGGCCGATACCCGCGCGGCATGGTCGCCGTGGGAGCGCGATGCGTCTGCGGTAGGCCACTTGCCGTAATCACCCGCCCGGTGTTGCCCGGCGGAATCCCTTTCCCCACCACGTGCTATCTGACCGGTCCGGAAGCCGTCAAGGCTGCCTCCCATGTCGAGGCCGCCGGCGTGATGCAGCAATACAACGATATGCTGGCCGCTGATGAGGAGCTCAAGGCCGCATATGAGCAGGCCCATAATCTGTATCTGGCATTCCGCCACGAACTGGCAGGACGTCTTGGCGACAGTGAGAAGCATATTGAAGGCATTTCGGCCGGCGGCATGCCAGTGCGCGTCAAGTGCCTGCACGCTCTGCTGGCCCAATCCCTGGTTATGGGACCGGGTGCCAACCCCATTGGCGATTTGGTGCTGGAACGTGTCAAAGACGAGTTCGATCCGACCGTCTGCCGTTGCACACTGGACGATTGATCAACAGATGAGCCACCGCGAACAGCCCATTCATACGCACTAAGGGATACGAGGAGAAGGCAATGAGCAAGGAATCCGTAACCGTCGCCGGCATTGATTGCGGCACGAACTCCATTCGACTGAAGATCGCACGTGTCGATGCCGATGGCATGCATGAGGTGGTGCCGCGCATCCTGCGTGTGATCCGCCTTGGTCAGGATGTGGACAAGACCCATCGTTTTGCCGACGAAGCGTTGGAACGCGCCTATGTGGCCGCTCGGGAATTCGCCGGTGTGATTGCCGAGCATCCCATCGACGGTCTGCGTTTCGTTGCCACCTCCGCCACTCGTGACGCGGAAAACCGTGAGGAGTTCGAGGATGAGATCGAACGTATCCTCGGCGTGCGCCCCGAAGTCATTCCCGGCACTGAAGAAGCCGACCTGAGCTTCCTCGGCGCCACTTCCGTGGTCAATCGCGACGATCTGCCCGCCCCCTATCTGGTGGTTGACCTCGGCGGCGGGTCCACCGAGCTGGTCATCGGTGGCGACGGCGTCAGTGCGCCCACTACCCAGGTTCAGGGCGCGTTTTCCATGAACATCGGTTCCGTGCGCATGACCGAACGTCATCTGACCAACGATCCGCCGACCCAGACACAGATCGATGAGGCCGTTGCGGACGTCGATGAACATATCGATGAGGCCTTCCGCACCGTGGACGCAGGCAAGGCCCGTACCATCATCGGCGTGTCCGGCACGGTGACCACGATGACCGCCTTGGCCATGGGATTGAAGGAATACGATCACACCGTGGTCGACGGGCATCGGTTGAGCTTTGAAGACGCCTATGCCGTGGACGACAAGTTCCTTAGGATGACGCGCGCCGAGCGCCGCGAATACAAGACCATCCACCCCGGCCGTATCGATGTGGTCGGCGGCGGCGCTGTGGTGTGGAGCCGTGTGCTGGCGCGTGTCAGCGAAGCCGCCAAGGCCGATCATGGTGAAGCCATCGATTCGTTCGTCGCCAGCGAGCACGGGCTGCTGGACGGCATTGTGCTCGATTATGGTCGCCGGTTGCTGGCTCAATAGCGTAAGTGGTAAGTACCCCCAGTGGGCTGAGTCGTTCAGCAAACAGCCCACTGGGCTGTTTGCTTTATATGCGACGCCGGCGACGCTATCGCTACCGGCTGCTACAAACAGCACACTGGGCGGTTTGTAGGCGAAGGGAGCGGCTATGCCGCGACGGCTGCACGAAGTGCAGCAACCCGCAAGCAACGCTCAGGGCAGGAGATAGCTTATAATAGAAAAGTTGGCCTCCGTGGCGAAATGGTATACGCAGTCGACTTAAAATCGATCGCTTCGGCTTGTGGGTTCGAGTCCCACCGGAGGCACCTTCGCTAGACTGTGGAAAATAGCCGTTTTGCCTTGCGAGAGTAGGGCTGAGCGGCTTTTTCTATTCCCGGTGATTCCCTCGTATTCCCTCGGTTTCCCGGAATAATGTGGGCAAAATGTGGGCAAAAAATGAGCCTCGGAAAGCTACTCCCAAAACGTGAAAACCGCCCCTCCGTCCAGCGTTATGCCGGATGGAGGGGCGGTGTTTTTATGGTTATTCGGTTTTGGATGCCTTGGCCTTGAGGGTGCTTGCGCCGATGACGACGCCGATGGCCAGGGCGACGGCGTTGATGGTCGTCGCGGCCTGATCGGCCCATGTCCAGCCCCATACGGGGCCGAGGGTCTGCACGAGCACGCCGATGGCCGGCAGCACGATCAGCGCGAGCCATTTGAGCACGTCATAGGCTCGGTTCGGCAGCAGCCAATCGGGCACGGTCGGCTGCTGCCGGCGGTCTTCAGTTCGGTGTTTTCGTCGGTCATATTGTCCTCGATTCTGTGATTTGGAACCTAGGAACCTCGCCCGGTGTCGGGTGCAGGGTTCCTAGGTAGGTCGGGTTATCAGTAGCGCAGCACTTCGCCGGGGTAGATCACGTTGGGGTTGCCGCTGCGATAGCCGGTGAGCTGCGTGTAGCCGATGCCGAGCCGTGCCGCGATGCCGCTGAGGGTGTCGCCTGCGCGGACGGTCACGGTACGGGACGGTGGGGCGTTGCTGCCGGTGGCGACGCTGCCGCCGCCGTTGTAGGTGACGACCTGACCGGGGTAGATCAGGTTGAGGTTGCCGCTGGGCACGCTCCACTTGGACAGCGGCCACAGGCCGGTGCGCGAGGCGATGCCGCTCATGGTGTCGCCGGAGCGGACGGCCACGCGGGTCGTGTTGGCCTGCGCGGCCTGCTGCGGCGCTACGGTCGCGGTGCCGGCGAGGCGCTGGTTGACGATCGCCATGACCTTGTCGTAGTTCGCGCCGAGCGCGTCGCGCCGCTGCTGGCCGTTGCCGTAGTCGCCACGGATGGTGGCGGTCGCGAGTGCCTGTAGGTCGATGGTCTGGGTCGGCGGCTTCTCGGTCTGCGGCGGGGTTGCGGGCTTGGCTGCGTCGGCGGGGTTGGCGTAGGCCTGCCACTGGCTTGCGTCGCCTCTGAAGTAGTTGAGGTCGAGCGGCCCGTTGTAGCCGCTGATCCAGCCGTTGGAGGTGTACTGGCGCATGGCCTCGCCGTAGACCGCGTAGTTCCACGGTCGGCTCTGGTAGCCGGTGGGCGCGTTGCTGGCGTACTGGGCGACCCACAGGCCGCAGTTGGCGCGCACGTCGCCGGGTATCTGGCCCAGCGCGCTGGCCTGCACGTACACCATCGGCCATACGCCGGTGAGCGTGTGCACGCGCTGGACGAACCGGCGAACCCAGTCGGAATTGCCCCACTGGGCGTTCTGATAGGACTCCCAGTCGAGCACGAGCACGGCCCTGCCGATGTAGTCGCGCGCCCGGCCGACGAAGTAGTCGGCCTCGGCCTCGGCGTTGTTGCCGCCGGCGTAGTGGTACAGGCCGAGGCTCTTGCCCCGGTCTGTCACGCACTTGGCCTGCGTGCGCCAACTGGAGTTCTCGAAGCCTACGCCCTGGGACACCTTGACTACGGCGAAGTCGTAGCTGGCGGTGCAGGTCACGTTCGAGCCCTGCCAGCCGGACACGTCGATGCCGACCATGTCGGCCATCGCGATCGCCGGCGTGCACGCGAGCAGCACGGCGAACAGTGCCGCGATGAGGGCCTGCAGCGGCTTGCTTCTGTTTTTGAATCTGCCCATTCGTTTTCCTTCCTATGTGTGGGGTGGGCATGAAATAGCCCCCGTCGGGGTCGGCGGGGGCTAAGCCTGTGGTTTTCTCGGGGCTATCGGCGCGTCCTGTATGTCCTGATTGACTTGGGTGCCGTGCCCGTTGCCACCAAGCGCGTGGTAGGTGGCGTAGACGCCTTCGGCGCGGGTTTTGAGGTCGTTGTCGGCGATACCGCCAGCGTCGACCATCTCACGCTGCATCTGCTCCAATTTGCACAGGAGCATGGTTTTCACCCCATCCTGCAGTGGGTCGAGACGCTGGTCGAGCTGGGTCAGGCTCGCGTCCACCTGATCGAGTCTCTGCGACAGGGCCGGGTCCGGTTTGCCCGCCTGGTCGATGCGGCGCAGTATCCATCCGGCGACCGTGCCGCCGCACGTGGTGATCACGGAGACCAGGATCGTTGCCCATACGGGTATCGTCTCGGTCATCTAGGTCATGACCTTCTTTCCTTTCGCTAATTGTTCCGGAGGGGCATCGAGCCTCCGTCGAACCACGGGAACCGGGGGAGGAGTTGTTGGACGGTCGGCCAATCGTCGCCCTCGTACACGGCCATGGCCTCCAACGTCAAACTGCCACTGCCACGGCAGTAGATGCTGCGGTTGCCGTCCCTGTTGATCTTCGCCGCCGTCCATGCGGCACCCGATGGGGTCGTGCCGGAGACGAGTGTCATGCCGCTCTCCACTGCCACGCTCAGCCCGCTGGTGGCCGTGTAGGCGATGACCACGACACGGCCCAGTCTCATCAATTCACGCCAGCTATACCAGTCGATTATCGACCAGCTATTGTTGCCAGTATTCGTGTAGCGGAAGTGCCCGTCGATGTGCTCGACATTCACGCCACTGCCGTTGGACCACGTGCTTAAGTTCCTGCGGCATGAGGGGTCGGTGTACAGGTTGGTGATGTAGGTCATGCCGCCACCGCCAATCGGGGAGCGGTCAGCTGAGTGGCATGAGATCGCCGGAGAGCAGCCTGCCGTGATTGTTCCTCTGCCACCAGTCCCAGTCGGTTTTGGTCATGAGCGTGGGCCGGTCGAACACCGTCACCGCGCCCGTTTTCAGGGGACTGTCGAACACGATCTGGGTTCCATTGGCATCCTGCGGGGTGGTGAACTCGATCGTCACCGTGTCGTGGACGCCATTGGACTGCGGGTTGCCGCCACGGGCCAGCTCCGTCCAGCCGGAGGCGTTGCGGCCGATGATGCACAGGCATCCGTTGCGCAGCGACTTGTCGGACGTCCAGTAGGAGAACTGGAACACCATGCGCGTCGATGCCGGCAGTCCGGTCAACGCCTGTGCCGCCTGCACGCCTCCAGCGTCGGTCGACTGCAGTCGCAGTTGCCGCTGCGCGTCGATGCAGGTTATGGTGCCGGAACCGCCACTCGGGGAGGGCAATGCCCCACGCGAGTTGAACAACGGGTTGGGGTAATGGTTGGTTATCAGCGTCATGCGGCCAACCCCCAATGATCAGGGTGGGCGGCATGAACGGGATGAGGATTGTTACACCCCCCCCCATTGGTTAATGGCATGAGGTCGCCGTCGAAGTAGCCTTCGCCGAGTGCGCGCATCTGGTTCCAGTCGGCTTCCGTCATGAGCAGGGGCTGTGTGAAGTTGGCGCTGCCCGAATCGGGGCAGGCGAGCCGGATAATGAAGTCTCTGGTCGGCGTGAACTTGAGGGATGTTCTGCCTGCAGACGCGGCGGAGCACAGTGAATTCCAGGGGTCTATCTCGGCGATGAGGACGTAGCCGTTGCGCACGGTGGACTGGTCTCCGACCACGTTCCAGATGTCCGTCTGGAACACGAGGCTCGTGTCCCGTGGCGTGTTGAACCACATTTGGGTGAAGCAGTCCTGTCGGCCTTCCTGGGCGGTTATGGTGACGCCCTTCTGGTTGCCGGCGATCATGGAGACCGTGCTGTTGTTGGGGTTGCCGAGCATCATTCTCGGATACGTGAGGTTGCGCAGATACGTCATTCCGGCCCCTTTCTGTTTTCGGGTATGAGAAAAGCCACCCCGTGGGGTGGCTTTCGGGAAAATGGTTTGGCTGATTACTTGTTTTCGGCCTGCTTGGCCTCGAGCTCCTTGACCCTGCGTTGCAGTGCGGTTGCCTGTGCTTGGCTGATGGCGAGTTCGCGGGTCAGGGTGGCGTTACGGGCGCTCATGTTGTCGAGCACGTCGTTGATGTCCGCCTGCACGAGGCTTTCGGTTGTGTCTGTCATTGGTTATCTCCTATCGGTGATGGTTGGTGTGACGTCGTTCAGAAATCTGGTTCGCGCCCGGTCGATTTCCGTCGCGTGTTCGGCGAGCAGGGTGGCGAGGCTCGTGGCGTCCACGCCGGCGGGCAACCGTATCGACGGCTCCACCGGCTCGCCGGCGTTCGGTTCGTCCAACGCCCGCGCGGCGGCGAGAGCCGCGTCCGCCTCGTACGAGTCCACTATGGTCGTGGCATCCAAGCCCAACAGCCGGCGGGTCTCCGCACGCCCGTCGGCGGCCAGCGCCCCGGTGGGCGTGAACGCGCGGTGCAGTGATGCGGCGCGCACCTGATTCAGGTCGACGAGCGCGTCATGCTCCAACTGCTCGTAGGCGCTGGTCCAAGCGTTGCGTCCGGTGGCCGGGTCGATGACGCCCGGGTCTGACCTGTTCGTCCGGACCCGTATGATCGCCGCGACCGCTTCCATGTCCGTGTCGCAGCCGAGGAGCTCGCCCCACGAGGCGATCGCGTCCAACGGGATGAGATGACCCGTCCCGTCGTCACCGGTCACGGTCAACACGTCGCCGTTGATTTCCGTTTCCATTGGCACCTCCTACTGTTCGGCCAGGATGGCGAGTAGCTGAGTGCCGTATGGGATGTTGACGCCGTTGCCGACGCCACGCGCCCACAGGCCGCAGCCGCTCGCCGAATCATTGTTCGAACCGACCATGACCGACCCCATTGCGTCGGCGGAGACATGCGCATGGTATAAGCCGTATTTGGCCGGGGAGGCATACGTGTACGTCTGCGTCAGCCACCCTTCGCCGCTCATTATCCCGTTACGAAAATAGGCCGTCCTGAACGTTCCGCGCCCCGCGCCAAACAGGCCGAGGAACCCGCCGAGGTACAGATACCCGGAGTTGATGTCCGCCTCCACGCCGACACTGCCGTTCGGGTCCCTCGCTGAGAGTTCGGCTGATGTATGGTATTTGGACGTCGGGTCGGCCTGCAATAACAGTTGCGCTTTACCGCTCTTGCTGCCTTTGGAATAATCACGGTAAGCGGCTAGGAAGACTTCGCCGGTTTTGGTGGCGTTGTCCGTAGCCTTGTATTCGCCCACACGCATGAACGACCCCGGATCGGTGTCGTTCAACCGGCCTCCGTTGATTACGATGGCGGAGACCTCGCCCTTATAGTTGGTCCGGGATTCCGACGCGATGTAGGCGTCGTGACCGTCGCGCCCGTGCCTGAATTCGATGCCTGAGCCTTCGGTCTTTTCATCGCTGTTGATCGTCGACTGTCGGAACGTCGGTGATATTACGACTCGACAGCCGGTGAGGCTCGTCTGGAACGTGCCGGTCAGCAGGTTGTTCGCGCCCTCGCCGTCCAGATGCACGGTATGGTTCCGCTTCGAGTCCCACATGTCCAGCGCGTTGCCCTTGAGCTTCCAACCCGTGTTATCCGCAGTGCTGGATTGGAAGATACTGCCGGTGAACACGTAGCCGACGAACTGGCCCGCCGCCACCTTGTCCGAGGTGATGGACTGGGCGGCGATGTTGCGCGCGACTATCGTGTTCGACGCGATCTCGTCGCCCGTGATCGACTGGCTGACTATCTTCGACGCGTTCACGCTGTTGGCGGCGAGCTTGTCCACGGTCACGGACAATGCGGCCAGTTTCTCGGTGGTGATGGCCCCCGAGACGATGTTGCCCGCGTTGACCGCGTTCGCGGCGATCTTGCCCGCCACTACGCTGTTCGCGGCGAGCTTGTCGGCGGTCACCGCCAACGCGGCCAGCTTGTCCGTCGAAATGGCTCCGGCCACGATCTTGCTCGCGTCCACCGAGTTGGCGGCCAGCTTGTCCACGGTCACCGCGCCGGCGACGATGTTGCCCGCGTCCACGCTGTTGGCCGCGAGCTTGCCCGCCACCACCGAGTTGGCGGCGAGTTTGTCGGCGGTAACCGCCAAAGCGGCCAGCTTGTCCGTGGTGATGGCACCGGAGGCTATCTTGCCGGCGACTATCGCGTTCGCCGCCAGCTTGTCCGTGGTGATCGCGCCGGCCACCAGCTTCTCCGTCGTGATGCTGTTCGCCGCCATGTTGGAGGCGACCACGCTGCCGGAAGCGAGAATGTTCGCGGCCACGATGTTGCGCTCGTTCCACCGCGAACCGTCGAAGACGTACACGCCGATGAAACGGCTGGACAACGGCACGAGCCAGCTCGCGCTGTTGTTCGGCTCGCCCTCCCAACCCGTATAGAAGTCGGCCAGCAGGGACGTGCTGTCGTTCGCAGCGCCGGACCAGCGCGTCCAGTATTTTTGGGTTTTGTACCAGAAATCACCCTGACGCACGGTCACGCCGGAAAGCGTGGTCGGGTCGTCGGGCCCCTCGTACACGTTGTGCAGGCCGTCGAGGCTCTTGCCCACGGAATTGGCCTTGTCCAACGCGGACTGGGCCTTCGACGCGGCGTTCGCGATGTCGGACTTCGCCGACTCGATGGCCGCGCTGGCCTTGCCCGCTTCGTTTTTCGCGTTGGCCGCGTCCGACTTGGCCTGCGTGATGTCCTTCTTCGCCTGCGCGATGTCGCCCTGAGCCGCGTCCAGTTCCCTGTTCGCGTTATCGATGGCCGTCTTGTTCGACGTGATCTGCTTGTTCGCGTTGCCGATGGCCGTCGTGTTGTTGGCGATGTCCTGCTTCGCCTGCGTCAGGTCGGACTTCGCCGTAGCCAATTCCCTGTTCGCGTTGCCTATCGCCGTCGTATTGCCGGCGATATCCTGCTTGGCTTGGGACAATTCCCTGTTCGCGTTGTCGATGGCGGTCTTGTTGTCCCGCAGATCCTTGTCGAGCCTGTCCAGGTCGGTCTGGGACACCGCGCTGGCGACCGTGATCGACGCGCCCACACCCCAATCCGACTTGTTGCCCGAATGATCGACCGAACGCAAAGCGAACCAGTAGGCGCGATACTCCAATCCGGTGACGACGCAATGCCCGTCACGCGCCACGCTATCCCGGTATTTCCAGTTCCCGTTGGAGTCGCTGATGCCGACCTCCACGTGGTCGAAGTCCAGCTCCATGCCGCCGCCGGCATTGTTCCTGCCGTCCCACTGCACGTCCACCACACCCAATTTCGAGGTGAGTATCGGCTTGGACGGGATGCTCGGCGGCGTCACGTCCGACGCCACCAAAGCCACGACCACGTTCGACCAGTCGCCCAATTTGTCTGAATACGTTGGCACGGCCCTGACCCGGAACTCATAGCGTTGCCCGCATTCGAGCCCGCCGATGCCCAACGTGAGCCGCTGCGCGTCAGTCACGCCACCGGAAACCCACGGCGCACCGGCAAGGTTCTTGCGATACTCCACGCGGTAGCCCGAAATGTCGATGGCGGTGTCATCCGTCGCCTGAGAGACCGCGGCCCACTGCAGGGTAGCCAGACCCAAAGCCGTACCACGGGAGGAGATATAGGCGTCGGTCTGCACCACCAGACCAGTCGGAGCATTCGGCACACGATGGTCCTTCTCGGGGGCGGGACGCCCGCCCTCGCTGCCGGCCAGTTGCGCGCCGCCGGTGATGCCGGCGATCTTCTTCGCGGCTCGCACCTGCGAGTCGTATACCTTGTCGTTGAGCGTGATGCTGGCCTTGAGCCCGTTGGAGTCAAGCGAAACGGTGACCTGTTGGATTCGCACCTTCTCGCCGTGCTGGACTGTGGGCGCGGTGATCCAGTCGCCGGGCCGGTAGTCCACCAACGGCAATGATTCGGCGTTGGTGACGAGCAGCGAGCGGGTGTACTGGCCGCGCACACGGGCCGCGCTGGCCAATGTGGTCTGCATGAACGCCTTGGCGGTGGCCTCGTCCGAGACTCCACCCTGAGAGACATAGGATTCCCAGCCACCCCACGGCGTGGGTGCCGCCGGATTCGACTCGCGGAAGATTAGCCCGTTGTCACCCTCCACGAGGATATCGCTGGAGAGGTCTTCGATGCTTTCCTCTTCGGGTGCCTCGAGTATGTCGTGCGCCATGCTGATGTGCACGCGGCCCGACAGGTCACGGCTGAGACTGGTGCTGTCGGCGTTCCAGATTCTGAGGGTGCGGCCCTCGGTGCGCCAGTCGATGGCACCGCCGCCCACCATGCTCGAAAGCATGCTGTTCAGGCTCGTGCCCAACGAGTAGTAGAGCGTGTACACGCTCTTCCAGTTCGCGCCAGCCGCGTCCTTGCCGGTGTCGAAACCGGGGGCCAAAACGAGGCCGGCACCCTTGCGGGCCTTGTTCTCATCGAGAATCGTTCTGATGATGGTGCCGGGGTTCTTCGACAGGAACGCGCGCTTGCCCTTGTTGTCGCCGTCCGCTATCAGATGCGCGGTGTCGTTGTTCAGAATCTTGTTGGCCAGCCAGCCCATGCTCTGGCAGGTGAGCGTCACCGTGTCCGACACGTCTTCGGCGTTGCGGGAGCGGCCTATGAGCAGGTAGCGGCAGTTGTAGGGTTCGCTCCATGTTCCGCCGTCACTGACCTCGAGCCCGATCTCGAGCCCCTGTTCGAGGCCGCGTTTCAGGATTCCGCCGCCGACGGTACGACGGCTGTAGACGACCTTGAGTGCTCCGAGGTCGTTGTTGACGATGCTCGTGTCCCATGAGAGCGGTGCGGGCAGGTTGCCGAGCCTGCCGCCGTTGGGCAGGTAGGCGACGAGGCGGGCGTGCAGTGTCTTGACCATAAGGGGACTCCAGACGTTGAAAACCGGCGCGGAAATTGCATAGAAGGGGAATACGGGGTCTACCACCATGCGCGGCGCACGTGCACGAGCAATGGCTCGCCGCTGCCGGTGATCTTCGACGTGAGCCGGTAGCCGTTGTCCACCGGGTTCGGCCAGCATTGCAGCAGGCCGCCCGCCGGATAATCCAAGCCGCCGGTCACGTCCGTGCCAGATTGCGTCCACTGATGATCCGCCGTGGACTGCCATGCGAGGCAGTTGCCCACGTCCACATACGTGTAGGCGTTCGCGTTGGCCGCACCCTGCCAGATGACGCCCGTGTTCGACGTGGGGTCGGTGACCGAGGCGCTGCTCACGCCCTTGGGCAGCCGTATTATCGGATCGGTGACGGGCGCGTCACCGAACATGCCATCCGGTATGCCCGACGACAACGGGATCAGCAGCGACGGCGAATTGTTCGGCTCACCAATCCACATGGTCACGAAATCCGCCAGCAGCGACGTGCTGTTGTTCGGCTCGACCTCCCACCGCGTCCAATAAGGCTGCGCCCACCGGCATGCGGCGGGCCACAGGAACGCCGTGCCATTCGCCGCGACCGGACGGTCATACGCGACCGGGTCTCGCCACCACACCTGAGGCATGGCGAACACCGCCGTGAACGGAGTGAGCCTGTCCAACACGGTGCCCCCGTCGTCCGCCTCGAGGCTGGCGAGCTCCACGACCGCCTGCTGGAGTTGACCGTTGACGGTGCGCGACAGGACCGGATACGGCGTCGTGCACAGGCGGGCCAGACGGCTCGAATCCATGCCATGCCCCGTGTCATGGCCGATCGCGCCCGCCCCGAACGCGGCCACCTTGAGGGTCGCCGACCGTTCTCCGAACGTCGGCGTCACCCCCGAGGGGATCGTGCCATGCCGGAACGGCGCGGACACCTTGCTGCGGGATACGGAGACGCCGGCGAACAGGGTGCTGCCGAGCGTGACCCGGCAGTACCGCGAATCCAGGGCGACGCCGTTCAACGCGTAGCCGACACCGGCCATATACGCCTCCTCATTCAGATGCCTACGGTCATTTTGTCGAGACTGTCGTTCGTGGACAGGGGCCACGGGTCGGCCTGCGGATAGTAGTTCGTGATATGCACGTTCGACGCGGAACCGGTGTTGGGCGTGTAGTCCATGCCGGAACCGCCATACACGTAGGCCGGGGTCTTGAACCCGTTGGAAAGTCCCACGTTCATGCCCATGATGTCCGCCTGCACCTGCTGCCAGCCGGCGTTCAGACTCTTGCGGAAACCGCCCATGATCGCCTCGCCGGCGGGAATCAGCAGCTTGCGGTCGTAGGGGAGCGGGCCCTTGTGATCGGCGATCCAGCCGGCGATATTGCCCACAAAGCTCGTGATGTTGTGCCAGATGCTTTTCAGACCGTCGAGGAAGCCCTGCATGATGCTTGCGCCCGCGTTCCACAGCAGGCCTCCGAGATTGCCGAGCGCGCTGAGGATGCGGCCCGGTATGGAGGCGATGAACGAGACCGCCGAATTGAAGCCGTTGGCTATGCCGTTGCGGACCTCGTTGAACTTGTTTGCGAACCATTGGCCGATGCCTGCGAAGAACGCCTGTATCCTGCCGGGAACCGAACCGATGAACGCGGTCAGCGCGTTCCATCCGTTCTGAATGTTCGCGGCCGCGTTGGAGAACCATTGCGTGATGTTCTGACACGTGGTCTGGAAGAAATCGGTGATGTTCTGCCAAGCTGTCTGCAGGAAGCCGGTGAAATCGGCCCATAATTGCCGGCTGACCTCGGTCTGGGTGAAGAACAATGTCAATGCGGCGACTATGGCGGCGACGAGGCCGATTATCCACACGATGGGGCCGCCGGTGGCGGCCATGACGGCGTTGAACGCGCCCTGCACGGCGGTGGCGGTCTTGGTGACGGCGCTCCATGCTTCCTGCGCGGCCTGGGCGAGTTTCATTTTGCTCGTGAGCTGCTGGATGGCGGCGATGGGGCCTCCCATGTCCATCATGAGCATGACGCCTTTGCTGACGCCCTGAGCGGCGGTCGTGACGGTGTTCATGGTGTTGGTCAGCGCGGTGAGCCCGTTGTTGAGGGCCTGATAGCCTTTGACCGCCGCGAACGCGGTGCCGATGCCGATGATGATGGGTATGAGCGTGTTGCCATGCTGCACGAACCAGTTCAGGGCGTCGGCGACGAGTTTGATGGCGTTGGCGAGGGTGTCGGGAGGGGCGAGTTTGCTCCAGTCGATGACCATGTTGACGACGCCCATGATGGCGTTCCTGATCGCGTTCCAAGCGGACTTGAACGCGGTGACTGCGCCGTTGTCGTTGAGCGCCTTCCATAGGTCCTGCATCCATCCGATGACGCCTTGGATTCCGGCTTGGATGACCGGCGTTGCGGCGCTGATGCCGTCGGACGCCCAGCCGATGAATCCGGTGAGCGCTGGTTTGACGCTGTCGAGCATGGTGCTGCCGAGTTTGACGGCGCTTGCTTCGAGGTTGCCCATCGCGCCTTCCATGGTGCTGGCGCTGGTGGCGGCCTGTATGGCGGTGTCGCTCATGCCGAGCTGCATGAGCGCCTGATTGAATTCGTCGGCTGTGATCTCTCCATTGGCCATCGCGTCGCGGAAGTTGCCGGTGTATGCGCCGTTTTGGAGCATGGCCTGCTGGAGTTTGCCGGAAGCGCCGGGGATGGCGTCGGAGAGCTGGTTCCAGTTTTCCGTGGTAAGCTTGCCGGCCCCTGCGGTTTGCGTGAGCACCATGGCCACGCTCTTGAATGCGTCGGCCCCGCCGCCTGCCACGGCGGTGAGGTTGCCCGCCGCCTCGGCCAACTTGTCGTAGTTGGGTACGCCGTTGGCCGCGAGCTGGGCGGTGGTGTTGCGGATGTCGGAGAGTCCGAACACGGTCTTGTCGGCGTAGTCCTGCGTCGATTTGGTTAGTTTCCTGATCTCGGCGTCGGAGACTCCGGCGAAGCCTAGGGTGCTGGCGAATTTCTGGGTGGAGTCGGAGGCTTCGACGATCTGGCTGGACAGGCCGGCGAAGCCTTGGATGACGGTGCCGGCCACGCTTTGGGCGATGCCGCTGATCATGCCGAGCTTCGCGGAGAATCCCCTGGAGAAGCCGCCGCCGGCGGTGTCTCCGGCTTTCTGGCCGACCGATTTGGATGGACCGGCAAACGCGCTTTCGATAGCCTTGCCCACGCCCTTCATGCTGGGCACGATCTGCACGTATGCCTGGGCGAGCTGGTAGGCCATGGTCCTATGCCTTTCTCTGTTCGGTTATTCGCGGTGCACGACGAGCTCGTCGGGCCTGTCGGTGAAGTCAATTCTCATGAACGCCTCGAGCTGGTCGAGGGTCAGGCCCATGGGCTTGATGGTTCGCGCCTTCGCGGTGTCTGCGTCGGCCGTCTGGGATGGGTTCGACGCGGACACCGTCGCCCCGTTGCCGGGGCGTGGCAGGGGTTCGGGACGTGGCCCGCGTTTCTTCGGGTCGCTGTTGCCCCACATCCACATGTTCATCTGGTCTATTCGCACGGCCGCCAGATACTGGTCGAGCGTCCACGCCATGGGAACGTCGAGTTTCTGCCAGATCAGTGAGCCGGCCGGCAGGCGCACGGCCAACACGGCCGTTTCCAACGGATCCAGCTCGTATATGCCGAGCCCGTATACCCGCCGCATGTCCGCCGCCAACTGGTCGGGGCATTCGTGCAGCAGGTATACGAGCATCAGGAGTTTGGGAGCGTCTCGTTGAGCCGCTCCAGCAGCTCCTGAACGAAGCCGGCTATGGCATCGCCGGTGATCACGCCAGTATCCGGTTCGCGCAACGCGTCCTTGACTCGCTGGTAGTCGTCGCCGAAGAAACGGCGCATGAACGGCACGACGCTCAATGCGTTGTTCTGCGGGTCGGACTGCAGGTCGTAGAGGGATTCCATGAGCTCCCAGTCGTCCAACGACCGGGGGTCGATGGTCAGGTCCACGCCCTTGACGGTGATGGTACGCGGCTTGTCCTGCGCGGGCCTGTGATCCTGTGGCACAGCCGGATGGTTTGTATTGCGGTTGCGGTTGCGGTTGCGGTTGCTTTTTCGTGACATGACTTCTCCAAAAATGAACCGACTTCAAAAATCATGGGGACCCGCGTCGCGTGAAGTCGAGTGAAGCGCGACGCGGGAAGAACCGTTACTCGGCGGCCGGCGTCTCCTCGGCGGGTTCGGCGGTCTCCTCGGCGTTGACCTGGTCCACGACCTTGCCGGTCAGGGCCTCGGCGTTGACCTGGTCTCGGACGCGCCGGCCGCGACGCCGATGTATTCGATGGCGGTGACCCCGTTGCCCATGTCGTTTGCGGACACGGTGACGTCGTACACCTGAGCGTCGCCCGCATGCACCTGTCGGTCGCCGAACTCGGCGCGCGTGCCGTTGCCGATCACGAGGCGGTCCTTCACATTGCCGGTCATCGCGATCTCGAACACGAGCACGAAGCCATTGTCGGAGGGCATCTGGTGCTTGATGGTCATGCTCTTGTCGCTGCCAGTGACCGCGTCCTCGTTGTAGCGCAGTTTCGCGGCCTCGACGCGCAATACCTCCAACATGGAGAACTGGTAGGATTCCGCGTAGCTGGTGATGACCTTCATGACGGTCTGCCCGTTCGCGTCCTTTACCTCGGTGGTGTCCGTGTCGGTCGTGATGGTCAGACCATCCTCCGACAGGTAGCCGAGCAGTTTGAAGGCGCTCGACAATGCGGTGCTGGCATTGGTCGGCGGCGTGGTACCGGCGGGTGCCCAGTAGGCGTAGCCGCCGACCTTGAACTTGCCCAACGACACCATGGTGGAATCGTTGGTTGTGGAATCAGCCATGATTTAGACCTTTCGTTAGTCGTCCGATTTGACGGTGAGTCGTATGAGTATCTGATAACGGGGCCGCCCGTCCGGCATGGGGAAATGCGTGCGGCCGGTGATGTCGATGGCGGCGACCTCGGGCAGTTCCGTGATACGTTTCAACCGGGGGAGGATGCGTTTCGCCGCAGCTTCGGAGACCAGCCAGCGCGACTCGCCCCACACCTGCACCGCAATAAGCGGCAGCGAACGGAACCGTTCGTCCGAGCCTCCCACCTGTTCGACGGTGACGAACGGCATCGGGTGCGTGGCCGATGATTCGGCGGGCACGTCGAAACTGGCCGGATATTCGGCCTTGATCGTCGGGTCGGCGTTGATCCAGTCCATGACGAGTTTTTCCGCGTTGACCGCCATCAGCCGCCACCTCCCAAAGCCTTGGCCAACGTGTTGTGGGCCGAGTTGTCGACAAACGCCTGATGGTTCTCGGCCTGCACGAGGGCGATGGTGCCCACGTTCGACGGGATCGCCGGCAGCACCCCGTACTGGGGTTTGCCACCATGCGAGTTGTGGCCGAGCGCGTTCGCCCTCGCCGCGACCCGTTCGGCCTCCGCATTGACGGCACCGATCACGTGCGGCGACTGGCGGAACGCGGTGAACGCCGGCAGATTCAGTTTCACGTTGCTTGACATGCGTCATCCCTCCGTATCCGTCAGTTCGACGCTCAAATTCCACCGGGTGGGGGTAATCCCGCCGTCGACCGGCAATGGGTCGCCTATCACCCGATAGTCGTGGCCGCGTATGGTGACCAGCGCATTCCTGAGGCTCCGGTACGTCCAGACCCTCGGTATTGCGATCGTCAACGCGGCGGTGATACCGGCCGGCCGTGTGGAGTTGGCGGCGTTCTCGTCGGCTCCGGGCTTGACCAGCACGTCGTCGATGGTCTCCGTTTCCGTCCTGCAGACGGGCTTGTTGCCCCCATCCACCTCGCCGGTCGGCACGCGCCATGTGACGGTGATGGTTTCGCCATGCAGTCTCATGGGTTCACGCTCCCGTCGGACAGGTCGATGCTCCACATGCGTTGCACGCCGCAACCCAGCGAGCGTTTCTCCGATTTCGTCAGATACAGATCCCCGTCAGGGTTGCTGTAGCTGTTGGCCTCGGTGAAACCGTTCGCGGTCTGCGTGGATTGGGTG
The DNA here is from genome assembly GCF_000269965.1 of Bifidobacterium longum subsp. infantis ATCC 15697 = JCM 1222 = DSM 20088. Classification (NCBI taxonomy): domain Bacteria; kingdom Bacillati; phylum Actinomycetota; class Actinomycetes; order Bifidobacteriales; family Bifidobacteriaceae; genus Bifidobacterium; species Bifidobacterium longum. The sequence continues at coordinate 1,980,913 of NC_017219.1, read as the reverse complement.
ACCCCGGCGACGTCCTCGTTGAGCATGGCCCTTTTGACCATCGCGCAGCAGATACGCCGCAGCGTGGTCTCCGAGGCCTGAGCCCAATTGGGGCAGTCGGTGATGATCTTGTCGCTCGCGTCGGCCAGCATCGTCTCCGCCTTGGCCCGTTCGGCGTCGGTGAGCTCATGCCAACGGGAGGCGAGATCATCGGCGCTGGCGAACGGGGGAGCGGGCACGTTCATGCCCGGATCAGCGTCATCGGCCATGAGCGCGCCTCCCTCAGGCCGCGATCACACCGGCCGCACGCAGTTGGGCGAGCAGCGCGTTGATCTTGGCGTTCGCGGTCGTCGTATTCGCGTCGGTGGCGAGGTCCGGTACGGCCGCACCCTGCTTGACTCCGCCCAACGCCGCAGCGGTCGCGGCGGGCAGCGTGTAGGCGGCAGGGTTCGCCGGCTTGTTCGTCAAATCGTCGTACGAGCCGCTGAACGAGCTGGTGCCGGCACCGATGGCCTTGCGCGCCGTCGCAGCGTCAGTCGCCTTGAGCAGACTCTTGCCCGTATCCGTGGCACCGGTAAGCGTGTCGGCGGTCGGGGCCGTGACCGGGGCGACGAAGTCGAAGCCGCTGCCATCGGCCTTGACCTGCACGACCTTGCCGTGACCGGTGCCGGAGGAATAGCCGCCGAGGCTGGCCGGCGTGACGCTGCCAGCAGATGGGGTGGAAGAACCGCCATTGAGGTCGATGGGTTTGCCCTTATCGTCGACGAACTGGGTTTCGATGACCGCCTGGCGGGCGGTGTTCGCCACCCCTGAGGTCAGGTGGTGGAATTCGACTGCCTGGCTCATCACTTGGCCGCCTTGCTGGTGGGTGCGTTGCCCTCGACCACAGCGAAGCGGTCGGTGAACACGTACCAGGCGTAGACGATCTCCAGTCGGAGCGCGATCTGGTTGTTGCGGCGCAGGTCGCCCTGGCCGTCCGGATCGCCGTAGGTGATGGTCTCCAACGGCAGATTGCGCTGCACGCCCCAATAGATGCCGTTCTTCCAGTCGCCGACGATCGCGCCGACCTTCGGCACCGTGTAGTCATCTCCGGCCGAGGGCGCGACGAACTCCGGGGCATTGACGGTGGTGGTCACCGATGCGGGAATGCCCTTGAACGAGTTCATGTTCACGCCGTAGCCCAGCTCCGGGTAGAGCGGGCGCTTCTGCGTGTCCTTCAGGGTGGCGAGGTCGAAGGCGTAGGAGCGGCTCATGGCGATGCCGTTGACGTCCCAGCCTTCCTTGTCGTTGAGGATCAGGCCGATGGCGGTCTCGATGTCGGTGTCCGGACTGGCGGTGCGGGTCACGCGCTTGGTCGTCTTGTTCAGGTAGTTCGTCCAAGACTTGATAGGCTTGCCGGTCAGCGGGTTGAGGCAGTAGAACAGGCCGAGGTCGAGCGCGCGGGAAAGCGCCTTGGCACCCTCGGAGGCGAGCTTGTTGATGACGCCGAGCTGGTAGTCGGAGTCGGCCCACTGCACCTCCTGGTTGAAGCGCATGGTGACCTGCGTCTTGTGGGGTGCGGTCTTGACCACTCCGAACGAGCCGGTGGTGCTGGACTTCTGCACGCCCTCGTCCACGAACTCCGCCTTCGGACGGTTCTCGAACGTGACGATGCTGGTCTCGCCGAAGCGCATCGCCTTCTGCTGGGAAAGCACGCCTACGGCGCTGCCGGACTGCACCTGGTCGACGATGCCGTCCGCGATCTGGTTGGGCATGGCGGCGATGCCGCCGGTACCGAAAATAGCCATGATATTGGCTCCTTACTGTGAAATGGTTGGTTGCTAGTTGGAGAACACGTTGGAGGCGAACTGCAGCAGGTCGTTCGGCGCCACGTCCGGCTGCTTGCCGGGGTTCTTGACCTCGGGGAGCTTCCTGCCGGTCTGAGCGGCCACGTATTCGCTGATGGACTTCGCGTTGGCCTGCATCTCCTCCAACGTGGAGCCGGTGATGAGGTTCGCGGGCAGTCCGGTTTCGGAGGCGACCTGCGAACGCCATGCGTTCGACTGCTTCTCCGCCTTGAGCTCTTCGAGCTCCTTCTGGAGCTTCGCGGTCTTGGCGGCGGCCTTCTCCGCGTCGCTCATCTGCGACTGCTTGAGCTGTTCCAGCTCGTCGGCGGCGGTCTTGTTGGCCTTGGCACGCTTCTCCCATTCGCGTGAATGGGCGATGGCCTCCTCGTATTTGGCCTTGTAGTCGATGTCCTGCGATTCGCCGTTCGGCTCCTGTCCGGACTGTTGGTTTTCGGCCATGATTGTTCTCCTTATGGGTTGACGGGCCCTTTTCGGGCATAAAAAAACCACCCGTGCGGGTGGTCACAAAAAAATGTCGCTCTCGCTTAAATGAGAACGTCTCCGGGGAAATCCGTCCATGGGCGCGGTTTGCCGATATCGAGCCAATGCTGGATGTCGGATTTCAGCTTTTCGTCATCGTCCGGATATGTTTCGCCGAAGTGGAAATAGATATCGTGGAATCTGCGGGCGTACTCGTCGAGCAGCGCATCGACTTCGTCACTCCAGGGCTTTGCCATTCAGCGCCTCCTTGACCATCCCGTTGAACATTTTCGTGGCGTTGGGGAAATACTTCTCCATTATCTCCCATGAATGCTCATCGGTTATCTGCGCCGCCATCATCTCGGCGAACGCTTCGGCCTCCTGGTTCCCGCTGGATTGGAAATACCCTTTTCTGTGCCCGAAACGGGAAAGCAGATAGGCGTAGTCGTCTCCTTGGCTTCCAAGGCCGGCCTGGAACATGTCGTGGATGGAGTGGTCCCCTTTCTTTCCGAGGTCCGCGGCGACGTCCATATAGAGTTGCCCAAGTGCGGCCTCTCGTCTGGCCTTGAGGCTGCCTCCCTGGACTTTCGCCAGACGCTCGTTGAAGGCTTGGCGCGCATCGGTGCTGAGCATGAGGGCGAAGGACTGCCCTTCGCGTGACAGCGCGGAGAAATACATCTGGGCCTTATCGTCGCCAAGTATCCAATCCAGCATGTGGGAGCATTCATGGACAAGGGTGTTGTATGGCGGGTGGCCCGGCTGGTGTTTTCCTACGGCGGCGAGATTCAGATATATGCCGCCATCCGAGGGGCTGAAATGGGCTTCGGTGTCATTGGGCAGTTTCGTGTCGAGTATCCTGTACTCGTTCGTGCCTCTGGAGAAGAGCTCGGCCGTGTCGTGATGCTTGGAATCGTTAAGCAGCTTGTTCAACGCCGAAACATGCCGCGAACCTATGGTCGCGGCAAAATCCGACTCCTTGGCGACACTGATTTTGTACGGCGCAAACGAGTCGTTGTACCGGCCGGGCTGGGATTTCATGGCCGTGATGATTTCCTTGAGCGTGGGCTGTTCGGATTCCATGGAATCACGGGCCTCGAGATACTCCCTGTACAGCCCGTCCGGGTCGTAGCCCTCGATTTTGGGGTTCTTCCTGTCCCAGCTCGGAATGATCTCGCAGTCGCAATCCTTATGATATTGGCCGAGCGCCCCGGCCTTGTCCTCGCTAGCGTAAACAAAGCCACGGGAGGCGAGCATGGCGCAGAACGCGCACGTCTTCGCACCGGACGGTACTCGTGCGTACCGGGGCTTCGACGGGTCGTGTTTGGAGGCGCGCATGATGGTCTCGCGACCACCGGCCTTTACCCAGCTGTCCATGCTGGCGTGCAGCCCGCGTTTCGCGGCGTCGTAATCGGGGCCGCGGCCGTTTTTTTCGTCGTCCCAAAGGTGGCCGGCGAGACGACGCACCGTCTTCCTCATCGGCACATCATCCGGGTCGTAGCGGCTGTCTACCGTGTAGTCGTCGTCTATGATCCACTTGTGGCGCACCTTCTCATACCATTCGGCGGCGGCCACGCTGTCGATGTTGCCGTATTTGCGGGCTATGGCGGGCACGAGCTCCAGCAGGGCGTCGCGCTGGTCGGCGGGATCGTCATACATGTTGATGACGGTCTCGAACACCTTGTCAAGCTCGCTCTGAGCCTGGGCCACCACCGACTGGTTCGCTTGGCTGAGTTTGTCCACTTGGTTGCGGCTGGGCGTTCGGCTGCTGCTGTCTGTCATCGACGCCTCCGTTCACCAATCGGTCGAGCACGCTGCCGGCCTTGTTCGCATTGACGGCATTCATGATCTGTGTCACATCGCTTTGGGGGAATCCGGCGTACCGCCAGCCGACCTCGGATTCGGCGAACGCCGGCTGCACGCCGGCTATCTTCGAGAACGAGTCGGCGCGGGCCGCGTCCGACACCTCGCGGGTCGGTGCCCATACCGGGGTGATGCGCGCGAGCTCGGTGGAATCCAAGTCCAGCGCCATGCCCACCGCGTCCTTCAGGGCGCGGGAGAACAGCCGGTTCTGACGGTCAGCCTCGCGGCTGAGCTTGCGTTCCGCGGCGGCCATGGCCTCGGCGGATGCGGGATTGTCCATCGTGATGCCCAGATCGTTGACGGGCACGTTCGTCTCGGAGGCCACCAGCATGGCGATGGTCTTGAGCATGTCCGAATGCGGTTGCATCGAGGCCTGTTGCACCTGCTGCAGGGTGGGCACGTCGCCGTCCTCGTCCTTGCTGATCGCGTTGATGGCGCTTATCAGGCTCTTCCACGTGTTTTCGCTGAAGGCGTCGCGGTCGGCTCCGAGGAACCAGAGTTTCGGGGCCGCATAGAATTCGGCGTTCGCCTCCATTCGAAGCATGGTGCGCACGCCGATATCGGTCAGGGACATCAACGGGCGCGTGATGCGCGAACGGCCGAACGGTCGGTTCAATTGCGGGTCGTAGCACAGGGAGACCACCGTGGGCCTGCCGTAATTCGTATCCTGGCGTTCCGCGGACCACTTGCCCATACTGTTCGAGCACACGTAGACGCGGTTCGGCAGCCACACGTTGAAACCGGTGATGACGCCATGCTCGTCGGCGTCGGTGATGGTCAGCGCGTATCCGATCCGGTTGTTGACCGAATCCCATATGGCCGCCGACCAATCCGCCGAACGGGGAATGATGGTCACCCCGCCAATGGTGCGGCTGATGGTGAGGAACGCGCATGAATGCGTGTAGGCGCTCACCACCGCCTGCGAGACGACGGTGTCCAGGGCGTTCGACTCGAACACGCCGGACACGTCGGCAGCCAAGCCCTCATCAGAGCCTCCGTCGACGCTGAAGCCCTCGAACGCGCTCAGGTCGGCGAGCATGCGCACGGCCTTGGCCGGCCAGCCAATCATCACGGACACGTTCGACCTGATCTTGTCGGGAATGCTGATGCCGAAATCCTTGACCCGTTCGTGCGCCGAATAGTAAAGCGAGCGGAGAATATTGCCGTTCTGCTTCTGCAACCACACCCGCAGCAGACGCTCGATGATGTCCCAATCAGCCTCATCGATGCCTTTTATAGCTCGAATGGAGGGAAGGGATTCGCTGGCGAGGAACGGTTTGCCGCCTGCGGCGGTCACGATTTCACTGCTGACCATCAGACCATCACCCTCTGCTTCCTGCCCGGTTTGCGTTTGCTGACGAATGCCCCGTGCAATGCGACCGTGCATGCCTGCAACGGCGAAATGTCGATGTCGGAGCCTTTCTTGTTCCACGCCTTCAGCCCGTTGGGGCCGATGTCACGCAACGTGACGCCATGCGCGGCCATGGACAGTTGCGGCTGGTGCTCCGCGTCCAAATGCTGCAGGGTTCCGGCGTGGATCATGTCGAGCACCCTTCCGGTCGCCGCCCCCAGATCACGTGACTGGGTGACGATCACTTTGATGTGTCGTTTCTGCAGGTCGGGCAAAAGGCTCATGGCCGGCGACTGCGCGTCGATGACCACCGCGCTGGTCTTCGGCCAGCGTTCCGCAAGCCAGTCCACCGCCCACGCGGTGCCCGACTGTTTCGCGTCACGGTATTCCTGCAGATTGATGAGCGCCGTACCGTCATCGTGGCGTACGGCCATGCCGATGGCCAGGGCGCTGCGGTCGGGCGGCATATCCAAACCGAACGCGAGCCGGCCATCCAAGTCCGGCTGATCGATATTGCCGGCCTCCCACTGCTGCGGGTCTATGGCCGAAATGCTGTTCTCCCCGTCCCAGATGCCCAAGCCCTCGCGGCGGAAGTTGTCATCGTCGCCGAGCAGCTTGCGCATGCGCAGGATGGCGGTCTCGGACGTGCGCTTCGGGAAACTCGGGTTGGCCTTCGCCCACTGTTCGCGGTCGTCGGGGTCGCAGTCGGGGTCGGCGCTGAATTCCACGTAGAGCATGCCGTCCGTGTGTTTGAGCCCGTCACGCCTTTTGTCGGCGAATGTTTCCGACGGGTCGCCGGGCTGCGGTGGTGTGCCCATGAACACGATCAGCGGATTCGGGCTCACGTTCGTGGCCGGGATCATGTCGTTCAAAGCCTTGACGGTGAGGATCTGCGCCTCGTCGAAGATCTCCACGTCCACCGCGTCGAAGCCGCGGCCGAAGCCCTGCTCGCGAGCGCCGAACATGACGCGCGAACCATTGCGGAACGCTATCTCCTGCTGGCCGTTCGCACGCCGGATATGCTCCACATGCCCGGCCATGAGCTTGTTCTTCGCGAAGCCGCACATCGATTGGAACGTCTCGTCCGAGGTTCTGGTGCGGTGCGCGGTCCACAGCACCTTGAGGTTGGGTTGCATGGCGCACAGGAGGAACACGGCGGAGCCGATGGTGAACGTCTTGCCCACCTGACGGCATATCGATATGACAGTGCCGCCCTCGCCGCACGCATACAAACCGTCCTCCCGTTTGCCGAGCATCAGATACAGCAGTCCCTGCTGCCACAGGTCGTAGGAGATGCCCATGCGCGTGGCCGCACGCCGCAGCTTCGGGAAATCGCTGGAGACGATGCCCGATGGTTGGGAGAGCACTCGGGCGAGCTCAGACAATCGACGCTCCGACATCATCCACCTCGCTTGATTCCACGGACTCGTCGCCGAACAGATCGGTGCCGCCGGACAGTGCCTCGAGCTCACGGCATACCGTGATGTACTGGCGGCTCAATGCCGGCAGGTCGGATGTGCGGGTGTCGGGATCGTCCAACGCCTTCTTCAGCACGTCGCGCGTGTGGCGCAGCACGTCCTCCATCGGCTCGTCCATCATCCGCTCGAGCTCACGGTTCGTCGGCAGCGGCGCGGGCTTCGCTTTCACCTTCGGTTTTGGTTCAATAGGCCTGTTGCCGGCCTTCCTCTGCCGGTACGCCTTCTGCTTGCATTTCGAGGAACAGTATTCGGCACCCTCTCGCGCGTCCTTGGGCAGCGGGGAGCCGCACACCGTGCAAATCCTCGCCATGACGCCTCCTAAAAATCGTTGCCGATGCCGTAACGCGTTACCGTTACCGAAACCGTGGGGAGATATCGGCTCTATGCGCCGGGGGGAGCCACTGCCGGTGGGGTGGGGTGTACCGCCCTGGGGTCACACGTCGAGCCGGGTGAATGGGATTGAAGTTGGTCGCGCTTGCATGCCTTTACCTTTGCCGTTGAGAATATTGGCGACTTCCCTGCGCGCCCATTCCAATGTGTGCGTGCCTTTGATTTGGTTGCACCATCGGTGTGCGGCTCCGCTGTTGTTGTAGGTGAGCGTGCCGCCTCGTGCGATTGGGATTGTTTCGTCGAGCACGTAGCTCCACGGGTCAGGTGACTTCAGTGTGTAGTCGATTGGTCTGCCGCAAATGTAGCAGCATGTGTTGGCGGCTTTGACCCGCGCCCTGTTCTGCCTGCGCCTGTGCCCGTTGCGTTGTCGTGGATTGTATCCGTTGCGGCTCATGGTGTGCCCTCGCAGAGGCGTTGCCATGTGTCGGTAAAGGCTTGGGCGGAGGCCGTGATGACGGGTGTGAGGTCGTCCACGATGATGTGCCCGTCGGGGGTGGTGCGCGTCGGTACGGTGAGGTACTCGATTTCGCCGAGCACATGCCCCTGGGCGTCTGTGATTTGGAGGTTGATTGTCGGCTGGCTGGGCATTGCGATCACCTCGAGGCTATGGAATTTGCAATAAGGGACGGTAACTAGGATTTCATATACATCCACTACCTAAGGAGGTGAATATGAAGAAGAAGATTCGTGATCTGGTTTATGCGGATCTCGGACGCGAGGTTTCCTACGACGGGCCGGGCAGAAGTCATGTCGTTGGGGTGCTTGAGCATTTCGAGTTCACGCTGTCACAGCAGGATTCGACGATATGGGTCGGTTCGACTCCGGGTGAAGCCGGGGATTCGTTGACATCCCGTGTCGGGTTGGATGATGATATCGACATTCAGTGACGGTCGCAGGTCAGTTCTTTTTTCAGTTGTATGACCTGCATTTCCAAGACGTGGATGCGTGTTTCGAGCTTTTCGATTCGCGTATCCACGTCTTTTTCGTTTTTATGCATGATGTTCTCCGATGTGTGGGACGTGTTTGGTGGCTTGGGCGAGATTCGAATTCGCGAGAGAGTGTCGGTGTTTACTCCCGGTCACGCTATCCCAGCGCGACCGGTTAGGCCTCTACCGTACGCAAGCCGTGGCATACGCGGTTGGCTTCGATCCAACGACCTGCGGTTTTGGAGACCGCTGCTCTACCTGCTGAGCTACGCGCATAGGTGGGTATGAGTAAAGCCCCTGAGATGTATGTCCCAGAGGCTTTCGCACTTATCCTGATACGGAGTATACCACGGGGTGGCAACAGCCTACTGCCGGCTGGAATATGCCATTGCCATGCTGACTATCTCCCTGATGCTGAATTCGTAGTATCCGCCTTCTATTGGCTTGCTGCTGGGGAGTTTGCCCCGGCGTATCCACATGATGATTACTTTGCGGCTGACCTCGTATCCGTAGTTGTCCTTGAGCCACTGGCTCATGCCCGCAGGGGTCTTGGTCAGGTGGATTGCCTCGGCCTTGTCTCGGCTCTGCTCGCGCAGCTCGACCACGTTGATTGGGTTGCCGCATTTGCATAGCAGCAGTGATTCGCCTTTCGCGGCCATGACCTCGCGTCCGCATTCGGGGCAGACGCCGATTATCCGGCGCGTGCGTGGCCTGCGGTCCACGAGCGGTTCGATGCGCTCGCAGGTGTGGATGAGCCATGTCAGCCAATGTCCCGAACGGCTGGCGCGGCATAGGTCGGGCAGTCGTCGTGGCGAGTCCCTGAGCAGGGTCTGCCATCTCGGACGGCTTTCCACGCCGGTTTCGTTCCACATGTCCTGCAAGCCGTCCTCGATCTGGTCGAGCATGTCCTGCGCGTGGAGGTTGATGGGCGCGGGCGCCGCGCCTCCTTGCGGTTTGCCGCCCGCTCCGGGTTCTCCGAGCTTGTAGGCGTGACGGGACACCTGTTGCAGGAGCATCATGTCGCGGCGGAGCCGGTGGAGCGTTTTCGCGTAGACGCGGCGGCAGTCCCGGCAGAGCGTCCATGGTGCCTCGACCTGTCGGCTGCCGCAGTATTGGCATGGTTCGGTGGTGATGAACATTATGTTGAAACCCTCCACGTTCCGGCTATGATGGTGCTTTGGTGAGCGTGCCCTCCGCCTGTTGGTGGAGGGTTTCGTTTTGTCTTTCGTTGGATTCAGTGTTTTTACGCTGAATTCAGTCATGTATTCGCGTGTGTTTATCGGTATTTTTCAGACCAGTGGTTCGATGAATTCCGGTGTCCACGCGTCCGCGCGTGATTTCGGCGGTTCGGGATGCTCGATCACGTACAGCACCTCGCTCAACGGCAAACCGAGGAGTTTCGCCGTGTACTCGGGTGTCGCGTCCTTGCCTTTATGCCATTTGAGTATCATCTCACGCTGGTTGTTCGTCGCGCTCATGATTCCTCCTTGAGTGTGGTGACATATTCGATGGCCTTGCGTTCACGTTTCGCGTACCTCTCGCACTTGCGTTTGAGACGTTTGAGGCTCATGGCGTACAGGTAGTCTCTGAAGCCGCCGTCCTCGGTGATTCTGGCCTCGTACCGGCTTATGTCTGATGCCCTGAATTGCGCGGTCAGATGGTTGGTAAGCTGTACTCCGTTCATTCCTCCGCCTCGGTTTCCGTGCCGTACCGGTCGTAGAGTTTGTCTGCCGTGTCATTGGTCGTGTAGAGGCATTTCGCGGGCGAGTGTTCGTAGTCGTAGATGGCGGCGGCAATCACGTTGCCGAACTGCTCGCGGGTGAATATCTTCGCCTTATATGTCACGGTTCCTCCTTGAGTGAAACGACTGTGCTCAACCTTGATGAAGCTCCTCATGTCGCTCATTCCTCCGTTGCCTCCATCGGGTAATTGATGTCCACAAGCAACCGTGTGGAATAGCTGGTCAGCTTCACGAGTTTGAACGGCTTCTGCGATGTCGGGACTCTGAACGGAGGCTCGTACTCCCACCATTCGCTGCCGTCGTATTCCTCGCGGCGCAAGAACCCGCCATCAGTGAACGCCACGACCAGATCGGCGGCTATCTCCTGACTGCCGTATCCGTCGTCGTAATCGATGTCGAGCACCTTTTCGGCCTGACTCCACGGAATTCCCAGCTTCTCGTCGCGGGAGCCTACGAATCGAACGTCATCGGCCGAATGCTTGCTTCGTGAGATCGCACTCTTGGTTTCATCTAAAAGATTCATTCTTCCGTTGCCTTTCTTTGCATTGCCTCAATGACCTTCCGCACGATTTCCTGGCCGGGATATGCGCCGGGTGCCTTCGTGAGGAAATCGAACACCTGTTGTGACGGCTGGGATATCACATAGGGCATGATTGCCAGACAAGCCGCCCTGATTTCCTCGTCCGTGTGCTGGCGTGAGGCTCCGGCCATGTACGCCTCCTGCAAATCGTCACTGGTGTAGACCTGTGCCAGTGCGTCATGCGTGGAATCGATCGTGAGAGTGGGATAGAGGCGTTCCGCCTCACTACTGATGATGCTCACAGCCGACCTCTTTCCCGATTGCGTTCCAGACAGTCGTCCATCGCCTGTGCCACTTCTTCGTCGGTGATACCGAACGCGGCGATCAGGTTGCCGACCGTCTGCAACACGTCAGCCAGTTCACCGAGCATGGCCTGGCGGCGCTGGTCGCGCACGTAACCTATCCATCCGACCTTCGCCCTGTCCCGGTCATCGCCAAGCTCGCCGCCCACGTTCACCCCGAAGCAGGCGAGGCAATTCGCATGGTCATCGAACTCCTGGCCAATGCCGCTCGGGTCTGTCGGTGCCGATGGCACCGGCCTGCACCATCTCCGCCGCCTCCTCAAGCGTCTTCAACAAAAGCCACTTGTCGGGCGTGAGACGGCCGAAAGATTCAACCGAGGGCAATTTCACGATACGATTGCTCATGCTTCCACCGCCTTTGCCGGGCGGAATGGGGCGAGTTTAATTGCAGCGTCGCCATGAGTTCCATAGGATATCCCCCCGAGTATCGATCTGGTCGGACTGATGAAGCCGAGCCACGTTATGGATTTGGGGTCGTAAAGCATAGTGCTGTCATCGGATACAATCCATGTTTTCCCGTTTTTGTCTAACCAAAGTCCGCCATGGTTGGGAAGTTGAGGCTTCGGGCGGAGAGCATACGAGAAAGCGCTACGTAGAATAGCGAACTGGCCGACACCTACGACATGCACTTGAATGATATTGTCCTCGCCATGTTCCTTGCGGAGGACGGAGCAGACGGAGTATCGGTTCAAGTCTTTGGCAACGAAAATATCGCCTTCGCGCACGTCTTCGATATTGTCGATACGCTCATACTCTAGGGAATCCAACAGTTCGACGGAGGAGATTTCCCTGTGAGGTCGGAAATTTAACGTGTTGGACGAGATCGGGATGGGACTGTTCATGCCTTCGGTGGATATGGGTATACCGCCGAAACGGCTGAGCTGGCCAGTAATCGTGACACCGTTTTTGAACACGGCCTTGACGTGCAGTCCGGCCATCTCCTCGCAGGTCTTGCCCTCCCAGAAGGGTTTCTCACTCATTGTCATTCTCCTCCTTTTCGTTGTTTTCGATTGCGTCCAGCAGATCGCATTCGGCGAGCATGAGATGCGCCTGGGCGCGGGGCATTGATTTCAATGTCTGCGGGCCGTTGGCGGCCATCCAGCCGAGAGCATCCACTTTCTTCTCGAGCAGATGGGTCTGCGTCGCGAGTTCGCGCAATCGTCCAACAAGCAGTGCGGTCATCGGCTCTCCTTTCCCTATGCCGGCGAGCGCCGGCGTTGTTTCTTTTTTGGTTGTTGGTGTTTTATTGGTTTTCGTTGTGTGTGGGGCAGTAGAGGTGGCCTCGTTGGAGGCCTTTGTTGCCTTCTTGCCAGCCGTGTTGGAGTGCGGTTTGGATGGCGGTGTCTGTGTCGTGGACGTCGAGCCATTCGGTGTCCATGTCGGGGCCGGTGTAGTCGCCGTCTGCTGTGATGTCTCCGGTGTCCTGGTTTTCCCGGAATTCGAGGCTGTTGTTGCATCCGATGGCGTCGCAGTGGATTTCCCAGACGTGTTCTTCGATGGTTTTGGTGATGATTCGTGTGGTGGAGTCTGTGTAGGTTTTGACGCTCATTGGTGTTCCTTTGCTCGTTTCCTCTGCTCGTAGCGGCGTTTCATTTCGCGGAATTCGTTGGGATGCTCCTGTTGCCATCGATGCTGGTAGTCGTTGACCCGTTTGCGGTATGCGGGATCGTGTTTGCGTCTCCATTTGAGGTGGCAGTTGATGCATAGACCGTCCATGCGGATATGCCGGCGAGCGCCGCTGATGTCGCAGATGATGCAATGTTTGTCGTCGGTTTCGTCTGCGGGTTGGAGGTGGTGGGGTTCGAGGTTGAGCCGGCATCGGGCTATGTACTTGTCCAGGTTGTTCATGGTTTTGTTTTTCTTCTTCGGAGGTTTTCCTTGCATTGTTTGCAGAGGATCGCGGTGCCGGCGTGCGGCCTGCATTCCTTGCCGCAGTTGGTGCAGTGCAATGGGTGTTTGGTGGGTGTGGAGGATGATCGTATCGACCCGGTTTCGGCTATCGATGTGAGCGCCCAATCCAATTGGTCGAGGTCACGGGTCTTGCATGCGTGGCATACCGCGCCCGCCTTCATGTTCGACAATCCCGTGCCGGCGAGTGATTCCCACAACGCCCAGACGGCCGTGTACAGGTCCTCGCCGCCCCTGAGCCTCGCGTAGAGCGGGCTGGCCAGTATCATCCGGGCCGCTTCCATGTGCGACCTGGCGTCCGCCTTCATGCGTTGGCGTTGCTTCTCGTTCGTCTGTTCGAACGTCATGCTTCCCTTCCCTTAGCCGGCGAGCGCCGGCTTGTTTCCGTGTCGGTTTGCTTGCGTGTGTTATCTGGGGTTGCCGTCCCGGTCGCAGAGCGTGTATCCGCCCTGGTTGTCGAGGAGCAGCCAGCCTTGGTGCGCGTCCCATACGGGGACGGTTTCGGGGTGGTCGTTGTATCCGCTGACGATCCACCCGTATGCCATCGCCGTTTTGGGATGGTTGTGTACCCATCCGTGGCAGCCTGTGGTGCCGGAGCCGCACAAATGGATGAGGTTGGCTGGCGAATGCAGTCCGGGGAACGGGTGGCTTCTCATGTGCCGGTGGTGGAGGCTGTGGCCGCTCCAGATGTGGTCCAATTCGTTGCCGCATCGCAGGCACCGGTAGTGGTCTCGTCTGGCGGTCAGCCTGTGTGTTTCCCGTGTGGGGTTGGTGCGGCTCATTTGACGAGGTCCAGCCATTCGATGTATTCGCTGATGTCCATGTCCAGGCAGTCCGTCACACGATGCGATTTCGTCTGCGTGTAATGCTCGTACGGGTCTGCTCCCAACGCGGTTTGGGTCAACCGGATGGCGGTCATGTCCAACGCGCGGTAGGAGAGCAGTCGGTGGAAACGCCCCCACTGGTCCTCGGTGAACAGGTAATGCTCCAAGAACGGCAGGTCGAAGCCCATCATGTTCGTGCCCGCCGGATGCAGCACATGCGTTTCCGCCATCGACTGGGTGAAATCGATGACGGCGAGCGCCACACGCGCCGTGGAGCACAGTTCGGGGCTCGCGTCGATGACCTCGTCGATGAGCCCGTTCTCCTCATGCATCCGATGCGCGTAGGCGAAACTCCTGTCCGTGGGCAGAACGCCGGGTTTTATCACCGACTCGTAACGCGCGTACTCGGTTTTCGCGTCCATGCTCGTGCACCTCAAGCCGATTTCCAGCATCAGGTCGTGGCGCGGATCCGTGCCGGTGGTCTCGATGTCCACCCACAAGAGGGCTTCGGTTTTCCTGGTCATGCGATTTCCTCCAAATCGTCCTTCATGAGTCCCAAGGCGGCGAGCGCCTCGGTTTCGGTTTTTCCTTGGTTGAGCAGTTCCGCCGCTTGCAATGCCAGCGGGTCGTTGTCCGGCGCGTCACGGTTCAGCAGGTTGAGCACGTGCGTGCACCCGTAGCTGTGCCGGTGGGGTTTCCGGGGTGGCGGCGTGGGATGGGCGAAGCCGCCTGCGAGCGCCGGTTCGGCTCGATTGGTGTTGCCGAGTCTGAGTTCGCGGCCGCGTCTCAGCCAGTTGCGGAACGCCGCCGCCGGGTCTGCCGGCAGGTGGCCTCCGGCTATCGCATGGTCGCGGAACTTGGCGAGTTCGGCATCCAGGTCGAGTCCGATTTCGTCGGCGAGCTGCCGGTGCGACTGGTCGGGGGTGAGGTTGGCGAGCGCCTGGAGTCGTGTGGTGTCGGGTTTTTCGGTTTTGCTGGCGCGCGTACTCTCTCTTGACGGTTCTATTGACGGTTCCTGTGACGGTTTGGGTGAAGTGGGTTTCACCCCTGAAACGAAGTGGGTTTCACCCGTGGGGTGAAGCGGGTTGCACCCCTCGGGTGAAGTGGGTTTCACCGGTGCAACCTGTTTCAGGGGTGCAATGGGTTTCACCCCTCTCAACCGTTGCTTCCACTGGGGTTTCGCCCTTTTTGGCCTTCGGAAACAGCTTGTAGACGACCGGTCGGCGTCCCTTCGCGTATTTGGCCACGAGTTTCTGGTCCCCCTTGCGGATCAGACGCATCTGTTCGAGCTTCCTCAACAGCAGTTGGATGCTGCGCTCGCTCTTCTCCGTCTCCTCCGCCATGGTCTTCACGCTCGGCCACGCCATGCCCTCGTCGTTCGCGTAATCCGCGAGCACGATAAGCAGCAGTTTCGCCGTGCTGTCCCCGTGCAATCGGGTCTTCTTGGCCTTCGCCACCAGTTCGATGCTCACGGCTCCGCCCTCCTGATCTCCACATCGGTCACATGGCACGAATCGTCCAACAGGGCCAGCATGTCCGAGAGCAGCATCGGCGTAACCCCCGCACCCACCTCGGCGCGTGAATCCACCACGAGACGCTCCACGCTCACCGGCGCGTCATCGCCGTTGCGCACCCTGATAACCACTTTCGTGTTCACTGCTCCAGCCCCTTCCTCTCCGCGTCCGACACCGCGTAGCCGGCCGATTCCAGCACCTCGTAGTAGGCGTTCAAACCCTTGAGGTCGCACTGGTAGGCCTCACGGTCCCACGTGTCCGTGTCTATCGCGCCCTCGCGGCGGGCCAGCAGCAGGAGCAGAAGCTCCACGCCCCGACGGGAGGGAACCGACTGGCGGCGGCGCAGTTCCGCCGCGTTTTCGGCGATGTTGAGCGTGTACACGCCATGCTCCGGGTCCTCGTCCACTACCGGCAACGGTCTGGCGAACAGGGAGTACGCCTTGACCATGCGCATCCACCCGTTCGGGTCCAGGCTCGTGCCTCTCATCGAATCGCCGGCACCCATCAGCTCCAACAGGGTCAGGCGTTCCGTCATGTCGCGCAGCACGTCCGCCTTCAACACGGGAACGGTTGTTCGGATCCATTCGCAGCGCAGTTCGGCCGACGCCTGGGCGAGCTCCCGCACCCCGTGGCGGCGCTCCCGTTCCATCCGGCGTTTCGCCTCGGCCTTCCCGTCTTCCCTCTCCTCGGCTGTCTTCTTCGCCGGCGTGTAGGCCACGACGCTTCCCGAGTCGTCGAAGAAGCGGATGACCACTCCGGGATGCGCGCCCTCGGCCTGCCAGTCCCTCCACTGCTTGGAGAACGGGCCGGGATAATCCTGGGCGAAACGCCGCTGCCTCTCGTAGCCTGTCGGGTTCGCCCACATGTCCTCCGGTTTGAGGTTGTCGGGCAGCATGGGCAGATCGTTGCTTTCGGCCCACAGGCGCGCGGCCTCCACCCATTCGCGCCGGTCGCGTTCGCGGCGCAGCTGATTGCGCTGCCATTCGAAATCATCGGAACCGGCCTTGGCGGCGAGCCTGGCCTGCGCCTTCTCGTCGCCGTCGAATTCCGCGATGTCCTCCAACTCGGAGAGCGACAGTTGCGCGAACGCGGGCGACGCCTCGCGCACCGATCGGGGGATGGACGCTATTCTCAGCCGGCCGCGCACCAGTCTCATGCTGCGCCCGGTGCGTTCGGCCATCTCCTTGACCTTCACACCCAAGTCCAGGAGCCCCTGATAGCCGTCGGCCTCCTCCAACGGGGTCAGGTCCACGCGCTGCGTGTTCTCCACGAGCATCAGCTCGCGTTCCTCGCGCGCCGACAGCTCCTCCACGCGGCACGGCACCATGTCCAGGCCGGCAATCTTCGCGGCCGCGAGCCTGCGATGCCCGATGACCACGCGGTACATGGGCCTGCCGTCCCGGTCGCCGGACGGGGTGACCAGCAGCTCCTGTTTGATGCCCTGCGCCCTGATGCTGTCCGCCAGCTCCCTTACGTCGCCCACGTCCCTGCGCGGATTATGCGGGTTCGGCTCCAGTTGGGAGACGGGAATGTCCACTATGGATATCGACATGAGGATCCTCCTTTAGAATTCCGGGTCGTCCGGCCCATCGGCCGGAGGAGCGGGCTGGCTGGAGGCCCACGGATCCTGCTCCTGCGATTGCGGTTGTTGCGGTTGGCCGAACGGGTCGTTGGCGGCTGGTTGCGGCGCGGCCTGCTGCCAGCCCGACTGTTGCGGATTGCCGTACGTGGAGCCACCCGAATACGACTGCTGACCCTGTTGGTTGTTTTGGAAGCCGTTGGGCTTGGACTGCTTGGCCACTGCCGCGACCGCGTAACGCAGGCTCGGGCCTATCTCGTCCACCTGCAGTTCCACGATCGTGCGGTTCACCCCGTCCTGCGCCTGGTAGGAGCGCTGTAACAGACGGCCCGTCACGATCACGCGCACGCCCTTCTTCAACGATTGGGCGATGTGGGCGGCGAGGTCGCGCCATGCGCTGCAGCACATGAACAGGGTTTGACCGTCCTCGTACTGGTTCGTCTGACGGTTCCATACGTGCGGCGTGGAAGCGACCGTGAAATTCGCGACCGTCGCCCCGGTGCCGATCGTGCGGATTTCCGGGTCCGCCGTCAGGTTGCCCACAATGGTGAGCGTCGTCTCTCCGGCCATCACCTACTCCTTCTGAAATGTTTCTTGTCTGCGTATTCCACGACCGCCGAGACCCTGCGCGACGGCCGGTCGACCGTGATGACACCCGGCTTCGGTACCAGATAGATGCGGGGGTTACGCATGTCCGTGTTCAAATCGGCCAGACGTTTGTAGAATTCTTCTATGAGTTCGCCGGGCGTCATGCGCATCCCCTCGTCCGTTATGGGCGCGGTCAACGTTGCCGTGCTCATAACGGCGTCTCTGGTGTGAGCGTGAGCCCGGCCTCGTGGATGGATAATCCGATGAGGCTCGCCAGCGACTGCCGGGTGGGATATGCGGTCAGGATGTCAAGGTTGGTGAGCAGCCGGTCCGCGACCGCAAGTCGCATGTCGTTCGGCACGTCAGGCGTAGAGGCGCTGCTTGCGCGTCTGCTTGTTGATGCGGTCAAAACGGGCCACCTCCTCGACCTCGAAGCCCAGCACCTGCATGGTGTCGGGGTCGGTGACCGGCGTCGGCCCCCAGCCTCGCGTGAGCTTGTTCTGGATGGTCTTCTTCGCCTTCCCGTAGTGTTCGGCGAGCTGTTCCACCGTCATCAGGTTTGGTAATGGCGCACTCATTGGGGTATCCTTTCCATTGGAGTTTCTTTCCGCCCCAGTAGCCGCTGGGGCTTTCCTTTTTTGCGTAACCTTGCGGTCGTGGACGGCCACGGAATCGAACCGTGGTCCCGGTCTTTGCCGCGCATACATGACCTACGCGATCTTGACTGGGGGCAACCTGCACCGCCCGAAGCGGGACGCCGGAGAATAGACCAAAGCCGACGCCCCGCCGGTCCAAGAAAACCGACACCGTATCTGTCAGTTGTTTTTTTCAGTTATCAACGAGGGTTATTCGGTTTTCCTTCCGCTTGGCCGGCTGGTTTTCTACGCCGTCCGGCAAGACTTATTCGATGCCCGCCTCGCTCAACACCAGTGCGATCAGTCTGAGTGGAACGAACCCGAAGCCCATGAGCGCGGCCAAACCGTTGCCGATGGGATGCGCGCAACCCGCATGGCTTAGAATCCAGCCGACGCAGAAGGCGAGCACGACGGCGCAAACCACTAGCCCGCGCATGAATCTGCGTGACGGGCCACCATCGGCCTTCCGGTAGCCACCCGCGTGGTGGCCATACTCTTTGGCGTTCATGTTTTTCTCTTTCCGTATAAGGTCCCTCCGCCGGTAGGCTTGGAACTGCGACATTCAAAACACGGCCAACGGAGGGAAGAATGATTAATTGGGGAACGTTCATGATGGAGGTGAGCAAGACCCCGTCAGTGCTGATCGGATTGGTGTTCACCGCGATAACGATCTGTCTGACGATCTTCAACCTCTGGTGGTCGATGAGAAACAGAGTTGAAGCGGAGTGGACCGTAAGCGTCACGTCAACAGCGGACGTCATGATCGACCCGATACCGGTCGCGCAGGTACAGGCAGCGGGGAGCAGGATTCTGAAATCGAACACTACGATGGTGGTGATTGTGACGAACAGTGGTGATGGTCCAGCGTTCTCCGTGACGGCTGAGGGAATCAACATGAAGGGCATCGTCGTAAACGAATACGATTTTCCCGGACAGCAGTTCAAGCAGCTGGTGGTGCAGCAGAAGATCAACAGGGTGATGCCGGGAGAGCGTTTCTTCGTCGTCCTGGACATGATGAGCATTGTTTCGTCATGTGATTTCGGAGTGAAGGTGCTGTGGACCCCGCAGCCCACGCGATTGGGACGCGTGGTGTACAAGGAGTATCCAGTAATGCGTGACCCGTTGAAGGGATCAAGGCATATCCATACCACCACGCGGCCTTTGCTGCGCTGGTCTTCCCTGTTCTCGCATATGCCGAGACCATTCCGACGGTTGCTGCAGTTCGCGCATTGGATAAGACACGATGCCATGATGGACGTTCCCTCCTTCCTCAAGAAATTGGACGATATGCTGCCGGCCGATGACTATTCACCGAATGCTGGCGTTGATGAAGGCGCAGACCACGCAGATGATCGCGCAGACCCAAATGATTGAATTCGCATCCATCACTCCGCGTCCTTTCCGATGATTCGTTCCAACTGCGCGGCCTGTCGTTTGGCTTTGAGCCTCATCGCCTTCCGCTGAAGGCACAAGCGGTTCCACTTGTCCTTGGTCTCTATGGGGTTGCCGCCGCGTGCGATTTTGAGGCATTTCGGGCATTGGAGGAATGCCTCGCCGTCGCTTTTCCCGACCTTCGGGACGCAATGGCATGACGGGCATTCCTCCAACGGTTCCGCGATGATCTTCAACGCTTCCTCGACCTGCTGGTCCCACCGTTCGATGGCCTGCCGTTCGTCGGACGGCGAGAGCTGGTTGCCGCCGTAGTACCCGTATCCGCATTCCCCGCAACGGCAGCCCCAGCGTTCGAAGTCGTATCCGTATCCGCCTGACGTCCACGAATCCATCACCGCCTCGGCATGGCCGTTGCATAACGGACAGGGCAACGGTGTCGGCATCGGCCCCTCGGCCTGTCCGGACTGGCATGCCTGACGATTGTGCTTCCACCACACCATCACGCCACCTCCTTCGCATGAATCTGCGCGTCAAACGCCGCGGAGCGAATGATGTCCTGAGTCGTGATGCCGAGATAATCGGCAATCTCGCCGAGGTCTCGGGTGGAGAAGTCCTTTTTGAAAGAGAAGCGGTCGTAGACATACTTCGGATTGCGGCCCAATGCCTCAGCTAGGCTGCTTCCGTCTTTGCCGCAGCGGGCGGCTTCGGCCTTCACTGCCCGAATGATTCGGGTGGAGGTTTCATCGAGTCTCATATTTGGCACAGTCCAAATAGTGCCATATATGGGACTGCGACACGCCCTAATATGGTCACAAAGTGCAAAAAGTCCCAAAAAACGGTACTTTTATTACATGACCGAGAAAATGGCAGCATTCACCGACCAGGTAATTCAGGCGCTTGAAAACGCGCGCCTTGACGCGCATATGACAGTTAATGAGCTTTTGAAAAAATCAGGGCTAAAAAGATCCAGCTATTTCCGCAAAATGCGCGGAGACACAGAACTCACCACCGGCGACATAGACAAGCTCGCCAGGGCACTCGGGCGCGACCCCATGCTCGTATTGGCCGAAGCCGCAGAACAGGCGCAAGTGCAGGAGTCCATTAACAACATCTTGGAGATGGCGGCGAAACGTGGCGACACCGAAGCCGAACAGGAAGCCTACGAGGAGATGCCATGACGATAAACATAGAACAGGAAGCCAGGCGGTACGCCCGAATCGTAGTGACTGCGATGCAATCCGGTTATCAAGGTCTATATGACGCGCGCACTGAAACCATCTACATAGCGGACAATCTCACGCCGACGCAATACCGATGCGTACTTGCCCACGAAGTAAGCCACGCGAAACACCAAGATAAAGGAGGACACTCGGACCGATATACAGAACAACGCGCAGACGTGGAGGCTGCTCGAATGCTCATAAGCCAAGCCGACTACGTTACTGCCGAAATCCTATACGGCAACGACGAATGCGCGATAGCAAGAGAATTAAACGTCATGCCCTGGGTAATCCGGGCATACAAAAACTGGCTGCACGACAGTGCTCTACTAGAAAGGTGAAACATATGGAATTCGAGGAATCGGTCAAGAGCGTTGCGGCGAAAGTCGCAGACCTCAAAGACTCAATCGAGACGGAAGAAGCAACCAAAACTGCGTTCATCATGCCGTTCATCGGCCAAGTGCTCGGCTACGACGTGTTCAACCCCACGGAAGTGGTCCCCGAATTCACCGCCGACGTCGGCGTGAAGAAAGGCGAAAAAGTCGATTATGCCTTGGTGCTGGATGAGCAGGTGCAGATCCTCATTGAATGCAAAAAAGTAGGGGCACAGCTCTCTCTCGAAAACGCGAGCCAGCTATATCGGTATTTTGCCACTACACGCGCACGAATCGGCGTACTCACCAATGGCCAGGTATGGAATTTCTATATGGACATCGATGAGCCGAACCGCATGGATTCCAAGCCGTTCCTCGTGCTTGACCTGTTGGATATCGATGAAACCATATTGCCGGAACTAAAGAAGCTCACGAAACCGGCATTCGACATCGAATCAATCGCCAGCAGCGCGGAAGAACTGAAATACGTCGGCGCATTGAAACGGGCGGTTTCCGATGAATTCAAGGAGCCGTCCGACGACTTCGTGAAGCTGCTTGCGGCCCACGTCTATGACGGCGCATTCCGTCAGACTGTCATGGATAAGTTCAGGCCGCTCGTCGAAAAGGCGTTGAAAAGGTTCCTCTCCGATCAGGTCAACGACCGGCTGAAGACCGCATTGGGCGCAGACGACATCAAAGTCGGACCAGCCGCCGAAGACGAAACGGACGATGCCGCCGATGAACAGAACGACGACACCGAAGACGATGGCATCGTGACCACCGAAGAGGAGATTGCGGCATACCGAATTATAAAGGCCATTGCCTGCAGCGAGGTTGATCCAGCCCGAATCACCATGCGTGACGCAAAGAAGTATTGCGCGATTTTCCTTGATGACAACAATCGCAAGCCGGTCGCGCGCTTGTTCTTCAACACCAAGCAGAAATACATTGGACTCTTCGACGCAGAAAAGAAATGCGAGCGCCGGCCAATCGATGATCTTAATGGTATCTATGCCTTTGCTGAGGAAATTCGAAGCGAGGTCAGGCGGATCGAAAGCTGAAGAGATAGATAAAAAATGCCCTGCCGGCGCTGCAACGCCAGCAGGGCTGACTCTATAATCTGTTTTCTTCCGTTTTGGGCTCATTGAGAACAGATTCCGATTGTCTATATATCGATTTCCGGCGTTTTCGATACATAGAAGAGTAATATTCGTATTCCAAACATCGATACAACGCGAAACGAGGTGATAGGAGAGATGGACTACAAAAGCATCCGGCAGACCATCAACATGTCCCGGTCCACGGAGAAACCCACGGACGCCGCCCAACGCGAATACGAGTCACGGGTCAACGGATGGTCCACGTTCCGTTCCGGAATCACGTTCGACGGACACGAGATGTTCGCCGTATGCTTCAGGGAACTCGGCACGGCCCTCGACACCGTGAGGGAACTCGAAGGAAGCGTCGAATCATTGTGGAACGACCTGCCGAACATCGCCAAACGGGCCTACCTGTTCGACCTCATCGGAGCCGAGGTGCAAAGCACCAACACCATCGAAGGCGTGCACACCACACGCAAGGAGATAGCCGACGCACTGGAATCGGCCGCGGGCGAGGGCCCCCACAAACGGCTGACCGAATTCGCGAAACTGTTCCTCGGACTGTCCGGAGAGGACGGCGAACAGCTCGAACTGCCCCACGAGCTCAAGGACATCAGGAACATCTACGACCAGGTCACCGACGGCGAGATAGCCGACAAGGACAAACCGGACGGCATACTGTTCCGAAAGGGAACGGTCTCCGTGTGGGACGACGGCAACGGGCGCAAACTCCACGACGGCGCATACCCCGAATCGGAGATCCAGGTGCAACTCACCAAATGGATAACCCTGCTCACCGACTCGAACATACCGCCGGTGCTCCGGGCCGTGATGTGCCACTACGCCTTCGAATACGTCCACCCGTTCTACGACGGCAACGGAAGGACGGGGCGATTCCTGCTGGCATTGCAGCTGAGCAAGCATCTGAGCGTGCCCACCGCGATATCGCTCAGCCCCGTCATAGCCGACGCCAAAGGTCAGTACTACAAGGCGTTCGACGACGCCCAGTTCCCGTTGAACTGCTCCGACGTGTCCCTGTTCTGCTACCGGATGGTGAAGTTCATCATCACCGCGCAGAAAAACATCATCTCCGATCTGGGGAACAAATGGGGCTCCCTGAAGGCCGCCTACGACAAGCTCAACGACTACGCCGAACAGAAACGCCTGTCCGGCGACCAGAAGGACATCCTGCTCTACCTGCTTCAGATTGAACTGTTCGACAACAACCCGCAACCGGCATCTCGCAAGGAACTGTGCTCGTTTCTCGAAGCCGGGAACACCAGGCTCATGAGCTCCATCAACGCGCTCCTCGGCCTCGGCCTCCTGCAGGAACACGGCAAACGGCCGATACGGTATTCATTGTCAGAAACGGCCCACAGGCAATTCCTGCAATAGAAAAAAGAATCGCCCTGTTGATCTTGACCATCAACAGGGCGGGTGAAACATCGACCAGCTTGCTTATCAGAAAGGAGGACGCTTCGTCTTTTATCCTACACGGGGCGAAGCATACCCATGGCGAACGTCACCAGATACAAGACCAGTAAGGGTGAAACCAGATACCGTGTGAGGTATCGCAAGCCGGACGGCACGCAGACTGACAAGCGTGGATTCAAGAGAAAAATCGATGCGGAGAATTGGGCGGCGAAAAGGGTCACCACAGCCAAGGCCGAGGGAACGTACATCGACCCGCAGGCCGGCAAGGCGACGGTGGGGGAGCTGGGGCCCGCCTGGCTGGCCAAGAAGAAGCTCAGCACCAAGCCCAGCCATTACCGTACCCTCGAAGGCGCATGGGAGAAGTGGGTGAAACCGGAATGGGGCAACACCCCGGTATCCGCAGTCACCCGCGAGACGACGCAACAATGGGTCACCGGAATCAGCCAGGGCAAGACCGTCAAGGACGAGCGGGGCAACGAGATAGTGCTCGCCAAACCCCGAAGCGCTAGCGTCGTCCTCCGCGCCCACGGCGTGCTCGCCGGAATATTGGACGACGCGAAGAAAGACCGGCGTATTCCGGACAATCCAGCGAGGGGCATCGAACTGCCACGCAAGCGCAGGAAGAAGCACGTGTATCTCACCGCCGAACAGCTTGACCGGCTGGCAGGCAGCGTCACCCCATGGAGACGAGACCTCGTCCTCGTGCTTGGACTATGCGGCATGCGATGGGGTGAACTCATACCCCTGAGGGTGATGGACGTCGATCTTGAAAAGCATCGTATATATATAGGAGTGAGCGCGCCGATGGTGGGCGGCGTCATCATCCCCGATGACACCAAGACCTACAAGGCCCGCGCCATCATGTACCCGGTCGTGCTGGACCCGATCATGCGCAGACTGTGCGCAGACCGGAAACCCGGCGACCTGTTATTTGAACAGCCGGGACGCGAGGGCATGATGATACGCGAGTGGGGTAATGCGAGCCGCGATGACGGTTGGCTGTCGGTCGGCCTGCGGCGTGCCGGCATACCCGGCCACCTCACAATCCATGACCTGAGGCATACGGCCGCGAGTCTCATGGTCAGAGCGGGCGCGAACGTGAAGGCCGTGCAACGGCAGTTGGGGCACAAGAGCGCGGCCATGACGTTGGACGTGTACGCCGACCTTTTCGATGATGATCTGGACGAGCTGTCGGAGCGCATGGGTGAGATGCTGGCGCGCGAGAATGTGGGCAAAATGTGGGCAAATGAGGTTTCGAGAGCCGCATAATCGAGACGGGAGTAGGTCTAAGCGGCTTTTCTCCGTAGGGTTCGAGTCCCACCGGAGGCACCTTGAAATCGGCCTGTGGCCGATGCGTTTTTTGTGGCTGTGCCGCGGTCTCTCCCCCCAGTCGGCTTCGCCGACGGCCCCCTCGTCAGAGGAGGCTCGCAGCTTACTATGTGGGGAGCTTATAAGGCCGAAACAAAAGGCCGTTAGGCTATGTGGCGTTGTGACGTTGTACCTGATGAAACGAGGAATCCACATGGCTTCACGCTGGACCGATGTCGAACGAGTCGAACAAGGCGCCCTGCCCACCATGCTTGCCCAAGCCGTCATTGCGGGCACTGCGCTCACCGTTGGTGCCATCGCCTGCTCGG
Organism: Bifidobacterium longum subsp. infantis ATCC 15697 = JCM 1222 = DSM 20088; assembly: GCF_000269965.1. NCBI lineage: Bacteria > Bacillati > Actinomycetota > Actinomycetes > Bifidobacteriales > Bifidobacteriaceae > Bifidobacterium > Bifidobacterium longum. Next base: position 1,955,795 of record NC_017219.1, on the reverse strand, counting down.
GATTCTATCTGTCCATGATCGGCAATGTGGCCGCGCTCCTGCCATGGGCGACTATCGTGATACTGATTGCCGTGGCATTCACCTACATCGTCGGCTTCGCCCTGTTGTGGTGTGCCGAAGCCTTGACCCTGCGTGCCAACGACAAACTCAAGCCATGGCTGTACGGCGTCGTCGGATTAATCGGCTACGGCGTGTGGGGCATGTTCGTGATGAGCACGATGATGAACACGTTGAACCAGCCGCTGAACGGCGTGGTGTTGTCGAACAGCGATGTGATGGCCCTGACCGTCAACTACGCGGTGTTCGGCTTCATCGCCTTCCTGTTGGCACAGGCGTACGCGCCCAAAATCGCCACCAAGAAGGGACTGACCATCGGGCTGATGGTGGTGCAGATCGTATTGGCCATCATCGGCATCATCGTACTGGTTATGATGTTCTCCGCACTGTCTCACTGACTGACTTATCGATCACCGGCACGACGCGCGCGGCCATCACCGCACAAGGCGAAAGCGATTCCGGGCGCTAGGCTGGAATACGATATCGTGATGGCGTGACGCCTGGCAACACCGGCATGCCGAACCAGCAGGGGAGAAGGAGCCAAATGTTCAGTGTGCTTGACATGTTCACCATCGGCGTCGGACCTTCATCCTCGCACACTGTAGGCCCGATGGTCGCGGCACATGCCTTCGCCTCCTCGTTGCAGGCCGACCATTTGGTCGATCGCACCGCACGTGTCAAAATCACGCTTTACGGTTCTCTGGCGCTGACCGGTCTCGGCCACGGCACCGATCGCGCCGCAATGGCCGGGCTCGAAGGCAATCTGCCGGCCACCGTGGATACCGACCACATGATGCACATCCGCGAGACCTGCGCGTTGGACGATACTCTGAACCTTGCCGGCCTCAGACGCATCCATTTCGACTACGACCGCGACGTGGTGTTCGAACAATGGAAGCGCATGGCCGCGCACCCCAATGGCATGCGATTCCAGGCTTTCGACGCCGCCGCAAGCTTGGTCGACGAACAGGTCTGGTATTCCATCGGCGGCGGATTCGTGCGCAAAGGCGCTCCCGAAGACCCGATGATCGGCATTCATGAACGCCCTCCGGAAGGCACCTCCTTTGCCGACGCGGACGAATCATCATCCACTGATTTCGGCGTCGAGGCACCCTACCCGTTCTCGTCATGCACCGAACTGGTGTCGTTGTGCCGGGAACATCATCTCAGCATCGCCGAACTTGTATGGGCCAACGAAACCGCTTCACGCTCGGGCGCCCAGGTCCGATCCGATATTGATGCCATCTGGCGTGTTATGCGCGCCTGTGTGGACCACGGATGCACCTCGGCGGAACCCACATTGCCCGGTGGCCTTGACGTACCCCGCCGCGCGCCGAAAATGTATCGGCGTCTCGCCTTGAATTCCGATGTGCTGCGCCGCGACAGCCGGCGCAAGGACGCCGTGCTCGAATCCTCGGACGCCGCATGGGTGGACCTGTTCGCCTTGGCCGTTTCTGAGGAGAATGCCGGAGGCGGGCGCATCGTAACCGCTCCGACCAACGGTTCCGCCGGCATCATTCCCGCCGTGCTTCACTATTATTGGCATTTCGTGGACAACGCCAATGAACAGGGCGTGGTCACGTTTCTGCTGACCGCCGGTGCCATCGGATACCTGTTCAAACGCAACGCCTCAATTTCCGGTGCGGAAGTCGGTTGCCAGGGCGAAGTCGGCTCGGCCTGTTCGATGGCGGCGGCCGGACTTGCCGCAGTCATGGGCGGCACGCCGGAACAGGTGGAGAATGCTGCTGAGATCGGCATCGAACACAACTTGGGCCTGACTTGCGATCCGGTGGGCGGACTGGTGCAGATTCCATGCATCGAACGCAACGCCATGGCCGCCAACACCGCCATCAACGCCGTGCGTATGGCCATGCTCGGCGACGGCTCACACATCGTGACCCTCGATCAGGCCATCGAAACCATGAAGCAGACCGGTGAAGACATGATGGCCAAATACAAGGAGACCTCCAAGGGCGGGCTTGCCGTCAATGTCGTCGAATGCTGATTGACATGTCTGGTATTCACCAGCATGATGATCGGAATTGACGTATACGGCCGGCGTGTCGTATCGCACAGGGATGAAGGACTACCGCCGATTCGCCGATGGTGCTAAGGTAGGGCGCATTGTGTCTTTGAAGGAGGACTAATGGCAGATCAGATGCCTCAGGTGAACGCCGAATACGGCACCACGCCCGTTATCGAGTTCCCGACGCCCGAAGCCCCGAAGGGCCTCAAGGTTGTGGAGCTGACCGAGGGCGACGGCCCTATCGTGCGTCGCGGCGACACCGTCACCGTGAACTATCACGGCGTGGTGTGGGGTAAGGACACCCCATTCGACTCCAGCTTCGACCGTCATCAGCCCGCCAGCTTCGGCATCGGCGTGGGACAGGTCATCAAGGGCTGGGACCAGACCGTGCCGGGCCATAACGTGGGTTCGCGTCTGGTGGTTTCCATTCCGCCGGAATACGGCTACGGTTCCCGCGGCATCCCGCAGGCCGGCATCGGCGGCGAGGACACGCTGGTGTTCGTCATCGACATCATTTCCACCCGCTGACCACAGGTCAGCACATGACGAACGCCGGGGTCATAGCCGGCGTTTTGTCATAAATAACGAAGATTGTTTCAGCATCGACAACGGTTCAGGAGGACGATATGGCTGAGGACAAGGTCTACCTGCTGACGCAGGAAGCATACAACAAGATGAAGGAAGAGCTCGCCCATCGTGAAGGTGAGCTGCGTGAGGAAATCGCGCACAAGATCGCCGTGGCGCGTGCCGAGGGCGACTTGTCCGAGAACGGCGGCTACCAGGCCGCCCGTGAGGCGCAGAGCAAGAACGAGGGCCGCATCACCGAGCTCACCGTCAAGCTGCGCGATTCCAAGATCATCGAGAATGCTCCGGAAGGCACCGTGGGCGAGGGCTCTGTGGTGACCATCGAGCTCAACGGCAACGAGATGACCTACGTGCTCGGCAGCCGTGACATCGTGGCCGGCACCGACTACGACATCATGACCCCGGATTCCCCGATTGGCAAGGCTATCGAGGGTGCCAAGGTGGGCGACGTCGTCTCCTACACCGCACCGAACGGCCGCGAGCTGTCCGTGACGGTCAAGGCCGCCAAGCCGCTGGCCTGACGTCGTCTCAACGCGAGGGAGGGGTTCCGGACGATTCCGGAACCCCTCCCCGTTCGTTGGCCCGGCACCGTCGCCGGGCCTGGAGACGTCAATGCCACAGTGAGATGATCACCATGTAGATGGCCACCATATGGCAGGCATATCCGGCCACCGTTCCGCAGTGGAAAATCTCATGGAAGCCGAAGACGCGAGGCCAAGGGTCGGGCTTGCGCAAGGCGTAGACGATGGCGCCGAGGATGTAGCAGACGCCGCCGGCGCACAGCAGCGCCACCACGGCTGGCCCCGCATACGGCGACTTCCAGAACAGCACCATATAGGCCAGGCCGTAGATGCCGAAGATGATGTACACCACCGTATACAACCAGCGTGGCGCGTTGATCCAGATCACGTGAATCACGATGGCGATGGCCGTGCACGCCCACATCGATATGATGATCACATTGCGCCAGAACGGTTCCAGTGCAAACGAGACCGGGGTATACGTGCCGGCAATGAGCAGGAAGATGTTGACATGATCGATACGCCGCAGCACATCGGTGACGCGCGGGCTCCAATCGCCCAGATGGTAGCAGGCCGAATTGGTGAACAGAATCAGAGACGCTGTCATGAACACGGCACACGCCCACTTCAGACTCGCGCCATGTGCCAGGCATATAAGCACGATGCCTGCCGCCAATGACAGGGGAGCGGCAATCGCGTGAATCCAGCCGCGCATCAACGGCTTTGGCCGTCCGTGCACGTCGAGACGAATCCTGCGTTCCACTTCCGCAGGGGCAATGCCCTCGATTTTCAGCGCACGGTTCTCCGCTTTGGCGAGCGTGCGTCGGGCGCGCTCCTCGGCTGCGGCCCGTATGGACGCGGCCTTGAACCGGGCTTTGGCCCGTATCGTATCCGCCTTGGCCCGCGTCGCCTGTTCGAGCGCCTGCTCGGCCGCCTGGCGCTTGGATTCGATGGCGGCGTCCGGCGTGGCCGTCGAATCGTCGCGAGTGTCATGGCGCATCGTTGCCGTTGCGTCGTCATCCGCTGATGCCATGATGGTTCCCCCGTTTCACGAGTTGGCGATACGTTGCTTACGCTGCCGTAACCTACGTCAGCGTAACATCTATGCTGGTCAACGATGCGGACGCCGATGTGGACACCGCGCTTCTTCCTCGCCGTCGGGCGATGCGACGTCGCATCTGCGTATGATAGGGATATGGCTGATTTTTCACATATCCTTGCAACGCGCCCCGACTTCGACGACGAGGACCGCGAGTGGCTGCATCATCTTGTCGCCGATTGGCAGGTGATCGCCGATTTGAGCTTCGCCGATCTACTGCTGCTGGTACAGAATGGCGATGGTAAATACGTGGTGGCCGAGCAATGCCGTCCATCCACCGTGATGACGCTGCGGGCGGAAGACGTGGTGGGAAACGTCATGCCGGACGACATGGTCGGCGAATTGGACGCCGCCATGCTCTCCAGCGTGGTGTTCCGCTCCACGGTATTGAGAACCGTGGGCAAGTCGACCGTCTGCAACGTGTACGCGCCGGTTCGGCACAATGGCAAGACCTTGGGCTTGGTCGTGCGTGAGACCAATATGGCCACACGAGAATCCAACGGCCGATATGAGTCGGAAAGCATCAATGCCGGCAAGCAGCTGTACGAGATGATTCCGCGAGGCCAATTCCCCTACAAGGATTCGGTGATGAGCCAACGCCATATCGCTCGCGTGGCGGACGGCTTCATCATCCTGACCATGGACGGCGTGGTTCGATACGCAGCCCCGAACGCCATCAGCTGCTTTAGGCGTCTCGGTCTGCTGACCACCATGCCTGGCCATTACCTCAGCGAACTTGGCACACAGCTGCTGAAGGAGAACGACCCCGTTCCGGAAACCCTGCCGTTGGTGCTGACCGGCAAGGCCGCGGTGGACTCCGAACTTGACGCCAACCGTTCCGCCGTTTCGATGCGCTCGCTGCCCTTGTATGACAACAACGGCCGTATCGGAGCGATTCTGCTATGCCGTGACGTCACCGAGCTACGCCGCCGAGAGCAGGAGCTGCAGACCAAGGACGCCACGATTTCCGAGATTCACCATCGTGTCAAGAACAACCTGCAGGCCGTCTCTGCGCTACTGAGGCTTCAGGCTCGTAAGACCAAGTCGGATGAGGTCAAGAAGGAATTGCAGGAGGCGCAACGCCGCGTGCAGACCATCGCCATGGTGCATGAGGGATTGAGCCAGACCGCCGACGAAGTCGTCGACTTCGACAAGGTAATCGCCAACCTGCTGCGCATGGCCGTGGACTTGGCCACGATGAAAGACCAGCATATCGATATCAACTACATGGGCAAGTTCGGCATGATGCCCGCTCAGGATGCCACGCCGCTGTCCCTCGTGCTGACCGAGCTCATCACCAATTCGGTGGAGCATGGGTTCGAAGGCCGCAAGGATGGCCATATCACGATTTCCGTGGGCCGCTCCGGCCCGAACCTCAATGTGGTGGTCGAGGACGACGGTTCCGGTCTCGGCTCCGAAGAGCAGGGTGGATTGGCTCGTTCTTCCGGTTCCGGTTTGGGCACGCAGATCATCAACACCTTCGTGACCAATGATTTCGGTGGTTCCGTGCATTGAGAGCCGCGCCGCGAAGGCGGCACCCGTGTGGTGCTCGATATGAAGCTCAGGGCTGCTCAGGACGAGTGACGAGAAGCCCGAAATGAGGAAACCCTCCCGAGTGGGAGGGTTTCCTAGTATAACGAAGAAATAATCAAAACATCAGATTTGCATCTGCATGGCCTGAGAACGGCGGGCGCGCATGGCGCGGCGCTTCAGCGCACGACGCTCGTCTTCGCTCAAGCCGCCCCACACGCCGTAATCCTGATTGGTGTCCAGTGCGCACTTCAGGCATGCGTCAATCACCTTGCAGGTGCGGCACACGGCCTTGGCCTCCTCAATCTGCTGATAAGCTGCACCGGTGTTGCCCACCGGGAAGAAGAGTTCCGGATCCTTGTCGCGACATGCGGCCTTGGCTCGCCAATCAAAAGCGCTGCTCATTGCTTGCCTCCCTTAAAAGCCCCGTGACTGGTGTTGTTCCTTAAGTCCAGTACCAAGGTAACCACGAACCGTGGTGATTTTCAAGAGGTTTCGCCGAGAAAAAACCGAAGTTCTCACGAAGCGCACTGCACCAGACATGCCGATGTGCCCTCGATGAGCACGGCCCGGCCCGCGTTGTCGGCATCGATAAGATTCATCGTATCCAATAGGCGAGCGGGGATTCCAGCCATAAGATCGGATGTTCTCTCCCCGCACGGGAACACGATTCTGGTATTGCAATGCTCCGGTATGCGTATCGGTCGAATCGTGCTGACGGCGAATACCACGCTGACGGACTCATCAGCCAACGCATGCGTGAAAGACAGCGCCTGTTCGTCGGTGCGGAATGGATCGAACAATTCATCGGCATCGTCGACAAACCACACGATATGCGGAGGCGGTGGTGCATCCGAGCTGGCATACGGCATGCGACGGCCGCTATGAAGCCATTGCGAGCTCCATACCCGGCGATGCGGGGAACTGACACGTACCGCCAACCCATCGGCCATGCTGGCGTGTCGAGCCAATGTTTCCAGCAACGTGGTTTTGCCACGCCCCTGCGGGCCGATGACGCCGATATTGCCGCCGATGAGGGATACTGTCGCCTCTCGCAGATTGATGCCATCATCGGCAAGTCCAAATCGAATGCGTTGCGGTGCGTGATCGGCCACAGTCCGGTCTTTTACGTGCCGGGGGAGTGGCGCGGTAAACAGGGGCGGTTGCGGCGGGCTTGCGACGAACCGCGATGCGAACGCGATCTGGCGGCACACCGCATCGATATCGCGTGCCGTTGCACAGCGGAATGCCGTCACCTGTTCGGAATCGTTGCAGAACGCCGCACCGGGCATTGCCGGACTGAGGTCGGCGGCACGACCATCGCCAAGCAGCTCGCATGATTGCAGACGGTCCCGAACCCGTAAGCAAATGCTGACGGACATATTCGCCTTCATATCGGCGCTGACCTGGCCCATGGGATTCTGCGTACAGGCGATCAGGTACATGCCCAGCGACCTGCCGAGCGAGGCAATACGCACCAGACGATTCACATAATCCGGGAGCTGGTCCTTCAGAGCATGGAATTCGTCAATGACCACGATCAGGCGCGGTGGCGGATTGACCATATCGCGGATATCGGAAGCACGGATAGCGGCGGACAGCTGCTCACGGCGTGTCAGTTCGGCTTCCAACGCACGCAACGCGCGTACGGCATGCGCCAGATCCAGATCGCATACGCTGCCCACGGTATGAGGCAGCCGTTCGAGTTTACGGAACGCGGAACCGCCTTTGAAGTCCAAAAACACGAAATTCAGATGTTCGGGCCCGTTCATCGAGGCGAGCGCCAGACACCAGCTTTGCAGCAACACGGATTTGCCGGAACCGGTGGTGCCGGCCACCAAGGCATGTGGTCCCTGACGGTTCAGGTCGAGCATCAGCGGCTCGCTTCCGGTCATGCCAATCGGCACCGCAAGGTCAAGGGGCTCAAGCCAGTGGCCCACAATGGTGCGCCATGGCAGGTGTGTGAAGTGCAGCAGCGATTCTATCGACTGCGACGGCGCATGACGGAGGTCTGCGGCGCGGTCATCGGCGTCGTCCGCGATACCGACATCGATCGTTGCCTGTTGCGGGGCGGGAGCCTTCTCCGGACCCGGAGACGAGGGGAGCGTCAGCAGCAGGGACACGAGACAGGCAAATATGCCTGGCATGATCATGGCGGCGAACAGCCATTGCCCGTGCAACAGCAGTATGACCATCATCAGTGCCTGCGCGATCATCGGGCACGCCGCGGCAAGCATGGCCAGGCGGGCGCGCAATGGCGGCGCGCCCAAACGGTGCTTCGCCCGGGATACGGCGGATGCCGTATGGGCGGAATGTCGCTTCGAATCGTTCTGCTGTGATGTCATGCTTCCAGCGTGGGGGAGCGCGTGCCGAAAGCGCAAGTCGAATCAAGGTATGTGGTTCCAGCTTGCCGAGTTATCCACATGACATCTTGCCAGTGCATGATTGGCTGCGTGGGCAACGGCGGCGATCATGCGCCGACGATGAAGCCGATGGGCTCCGGGAAAGCGTCGGTCAGCCTTCCGCCAGATTGCCCACGGCGCCGGCCTTATGCGTGCCGTCGGCAATCTGGCGGAACAGTTCGGTGTTCCTGGCGTCATCGAGCAGCACCGAGGAGCCAACGCCATCAACGTAATAATCTGGGTCGGACCAGTACACGCTGCCGGAGATGCCATTCGAGCCGGTGGCGCTTTTGAACGCCAACGCCATGGTGAGCAACGTGTAAGGGTTGGTCTTCTCGTCCACGGTGAGTGCGCTCATCGCGGCATTGGACACTGCCACGACTTTGGACGGATTGGTCAGGGTCCCACTGCTGGAAGCCTTCTTGACGATGGCCGAGATGACCTGCCGCTGACGTTCGTTGCGCCCGAAGTCTCCTCGCGCGTCGGCGTATCGCATACGAGAGAAGGACAATGCGGTGGAACCATCCGCCGTATGGCATCCCGCCTTCCAGTTCAGTCCGGAATAGGAATCCTGAACATCCTCGTCATAGCACAGTTCGATACCGCCCAAGGCGTTCACCACGTTCTGCAGACCGCCGAACTTGATCTGCGCCACATGATCGATTTTCTGGCCGGTGATTTGCTCGACGTTGCTTATCAAAGCCTTCTTGCCCGCAATCTGCGCCACCGCATTGATTTTCATGTACTGGTTATCGACGTTCATGAGCGAATCGCGGGGAATGGAAATCAACGAACTCGGCCCGCTTTTGGGCTTGATCAGCACCAGAATCGTATCGGTCCTGAAGCCAGAGATATCGTCCACGCCGCCGTAATCGGTGGAACCGTCACGCTCATCGGAGCCAAGAATCAGCCAGGTCGAGGCCGGCGTGTTGGGGGTGTCGGTCAGCCAGTCGCTCCGATTCAGTTTGCTGTCCACCCATTGCCAGGCGCCGAAAACGGAAAGAATCAACGCCGCCACCAGCACCGCAATCGCGCATAAGATGATGCGCAAGGCGCGCGGCCGGTGTGCCGTTACCGTTTTCGCCGTTGCCGCCGCCGGCCGGCCAATATGGCTGAACTTCGTGGACACGTTTGCTGCTGGCGATGAGGGCCGGGAAACCGGCATATCCGACGGATTGCGCACGGCGTTGCGGGATGAGCCGGAAGACATCCGCGCTCGCGACGGCGGAATACTGCGCGGCGCGGCGGCATCCGGAGCCGCGCTGCGAGTGGCACGTCCGGTTTTCGGAGAAAAACTGGGCGGAGTCCGCCTGCCGTTGTCCGCGGCATTGGTGCTTGCCTTGGCATTGGCGTTCGGTTGGAGCTCTTCTACGTTATTTCCCATGACAGACAGACGGTCCGATGGAGCCTGCCCTGACTGACGCGAGGCGCGGGCAGGGGCGAAGGAGCGTGGCACCTGCCCGGAAGGCCGGGGGCGTCGATTTCCCGCAGGAATGAAGCTTGGCGGGTTGATATGCGGATCTGCCCCACCTGATTCCTGCGTCATAACCCCTCCTGAAACTGTCGATTGTCTGAATGACACTTTGACACAGCATCCGCCGGGTGTTCCTGCGCTATGGTGTTCCTGCGCAGGAACGGCACAATATCATGTGCAACGGCGTCAGGGCATCGCGTTCACGCCATAGCACACAGTTCCATAAAAATGATGTAATGACACGAGAAAGAATTTGACAAAACCGAAATTGCATGTGTGTAATTTAGTCCGTATGAAAAGCTCAATAGGCAAGGAGAATCGCATGTGGGGTGTGGTCGACGATTCAGCCGAAGAGCCATGGCATGAATTGTGGGGACTATTCCGACCTGATGGCGATGTATCTTGGCAGCACAAGGCGTTGTGCGCGCAAACCGATCCGGAGGCGTTCTTCCCGGAAAAGGGAGGCTCGACCCGTGATGCCAAACGTGTGTGCGCAAAATGCGAAGTGCGTGAGCAATGCCTGAAATGGGCCATCGATCATGATGAGCGGTTCGGTATTTGGGGTGGCATGAGCGAGCGCGAACGTCGCCGATATAAGCGAGAGCACCGAGAGCAGGCGTAGTTCCACACACCCCCTTCAAGTCTGGTGCGTACACTGGGAATTTATGAGTCCGACAGGTAATAGCGATATTCATGAGGCGTTGGCTGACGCCATGTCTTCTCGACCGTATACGCATAGGCAGGATGTGGATACCGGCATTACGGCTGTGATCACCGTTGAGGAGGATATGCGTTTCCTCCGGTCTACATTGCGTTCGGTATTGACACAGAATGTTCTCCCGGGAGTTGTCATCATCGCCGACGCGGCCGGACGCACCAGTTCGAGGATAACCACCTCGTTCGAGGTCATCCCCTCGCCGTCGGGGCCGGTGATGGAGGTGCCGCAGTCCAAGCATGTGACCATTCACATCGTCTCGGCCAAGGGTGCACGCTCCTTCGGTGATGCGGCCAGCCGGGCATTGGACCGTGCCGATCTGGATGATGTTCCCCGCGCATTGTGGCTGCTCCATGATGATTCCCGCCCCTCGGATGCCTCATGCCTTGAACGATTGCTTGAGGCATGGCGCAATACGCCGGGTGCCAGTGTGCTTGGATGCAAGCAGTGCGATTGGGAAGGCTCCCATCTGCATGATGTCGGTATGTATGCGGGTCTCCACGCCGTGCACTCCCTGGTGGTCGATGGAGAACCCGATCAGGAGCAGTATGACGGGCGGCAGGATGTGTTTGCGGTGTCGCTGGCGGGCGCGCTGGTGTCCATGTCGCAATTCACGCGACTGCGGGGCATCAATGCCTGGCTGACCACCTACAGCGAATCGGTTGATTTCTGCCGCCGCGTCTGCCTGAGCGGCGGACGCGTGGTGGTTGTCCCGCAAGCGGAGATATCACATCGTCGTGCACGGTATGAAGGCATTCGTACGCGAGGCGGGGAGCCGCTTAAAGACGATCACACGGTCAATCATGCAATGACGGTGCATCGTTCCCAACAGCGGTATCTGTACACGGATCTGGCCATGTCGTCCTGGTTTATCGTCTGGCTGTGGAGGCTGCTCCGCAGTTTTGGCATGGCCATAGCCATGATGTTCGGCAAGAAGCCGTATGAAGCATGGGTGCAATTGTGCCTGCCATGGCTGGCTTTGGCCGATATCGCGGGAAACATGAAATCACGCAGGCTGGTGGCCAGACAGTCGAAGGTCACCGCGTCGTCCCTGCAGGTCTTGTTCGCCGACAGTCGGCAGATCAAGCAGTTCCACGATCGTCGGGACGCATTCCAATCCCAGCAGGACAGAGTGCTGCTCAGTCCGCTGGAACGTGCCCATCTACGGATACGCACCATATATCGCTGGAGTGCGGCCGTGGTGATGGCGCTGGTGTGCTTTGCGGCCATCGCGGTGATGTATTGGCCGGTGTTCCGTTCGATATTCTCCGGCGGATCGTTGTATTCCGATGTGTTGCTTCCCACCGGTGCCAGCTTCACGCAACTGGTGCAGTCCGCCACCACGCCGTGGGTGTTTGGCAGCGGCACCGGCATTCCTGCGCCGCCCATGCCGTGGCTGCTGGTGCTGATGCTGGCCTCGCTGGTCACGCTCGGCCATGTGCCCGCCGCTTTGGCGATGATACTGTTTGTGGCCGCGCCGCTGAGCGCATTGTCGTTCTGGGCGCTGGCGGGCGTATTCACCCGCTCGGACGTGGTTCGTGTGCTGGGAGGACTGCTGTGGGCATCCACCGGCATTATGTTCGGCTGGTATGCGCAGGCCAATATGCCGATGCTCACCGTAATGGTGTTCCTGCCGGCCGCGTTCGCATTCGTGTTCCGTGCCGTGGGCATGTACCATACCGAAGACCCGCTCAAACCGCGCACATCCGTTCAGGCCGCGGCCATCGCCGCACTGTGCTTCATCCCTGTGGTGGCCGCCGAACCGCAGCTGCTGTTCGCGCTGATCGTAGTGTTCCTGATGTTCCTGCTATTCGTGCGTCGCAAGCGCGCCATGCTGTTGCTTATTCCGGTTCCTGCCGCCTTTGCGGTGGCTCCTACGCTCGTCAATGCGGTGCGTTACGCCGGTTTGGGCATGTGGCGTCAACTGTTCGGCGACATCACGGTGCCAACGTCATCCGCCAACGGGTCGCCGGCGTCGCTGAGTCTGCTTGAGGCCGTACAGCGTGCGCTGGGATGGCGAATGGGGTCGACCGATTATGCCGATTTGGCGGTCACTGTGCTGTTTGGCGTCATCACGCTGCTCGCTCTTGCTTCGCTGGTGCTGCCGTTCGCGTTGCGGACCTCGCGACTGATGTGGGTGGTAATCGTCTGCGGAGGCGCGCTCGCCCTGGTCTCCAGCCGTGTGGCCATAACCGTGGATGCCGATGGTGTCGTGGCCGGTTCCGCGCAGCCGGGCATCGCGATGATGATATTGGGCTTCCTTGCCTGCGTGTGTCTCGTCGCCGGTGGGGCGGTGAAGCGATTCCAACCGTTGCATGCGTCTGGCAGTGATCCCGCACCGAAAAGGGACCGTCTGCATGTGCTCATCGTGTCTGGCCGTGTGGTGCTTGCTCTGATACTGGTGTGCTGCATTGGCATCCAATGCATGTATGGCATCGAACGTCATAAGGATGCGGGACTGGGCGTGTCCGAAAACGGCCTGCCCATGGTCACCACCGATTATCTGGAGGCCAGTGCCGATCATCGTGTGCTTGCCGTGAGCGCGGAGACCCGCAACATCGTCAACTATGCGGTGATGCGCACCTCGCGCGGCGATCTGATCGACAGCTCTCCGGTCCAGCGGGCGCGCCTGCTGTCCGGCAAGCATGATGCGGTTGACGAACAGCTGGCCCAGGCCTGTGCCTCGCTGCTGTCCAATCCCGACGAAGAGGCTATCGCGGCCATCAGCGCGCTTGGATTCGGCGGCATCTACGTGGTTCCCGAGACCGGCGATTCCTCGAACGACATGCCGTATGAACAGTTGAGCGCGAATATCGCCGCATCGAACGGCACCCAGTCCCTGGTATCCACGGATAGCGGCAGCTACTATCGTCTGACGCTGCGCAGCAGCGCCTCACAGAAGGTGGATACCTCATGGCAGCAACGTGCACAGCATAGTGTCTGGAGGCACGCCTGGCTGATATGCCTAGGTGTGATCACGGCGTTGTACTGCTTGGTCGCCATGCCTCGCAGACGACCGTCCTACGGATTGGAGGAGCAGGCATGAGCAACACAACTTCTGGTTTCAAACGTGCGATCGGCATCGTGCTCGGTGTGATCACCATGCTGGTGTTGGTTGCGCTGTTCGTCGTTCTCGTCATGGCCCCTATCCCCAATATCTGGGTGGATAAGGTGGCCGCTTCCGATAATGCCATCGACCAGACCGTTAGTCCGACCCAGTCCGAAACCTACTGCCCGGCACCTGTCGGATTGGCCGATACCGGCACGTACGGCGACAGCGCCTTCCAGGCCACTGTCGGCAATCTGAGCACACAGGCGCGCTATGCGGCGTTCGGCTCCGTCTACAGCGCCACTGTCTCGGCGATCGGGCAAAAGTCCAGTTCAGATGACGTAACTTTGAAAGACGCCGATCCGACCGACGATTCCTCGGTGAAAACCGGTGCTCAGAAGATCAATCAGGGAGCTCGCCTGATCAATACCCGTATGCTGCAGGCCGCAACCGGCACCGGCGCCGTCGGCACCATCGCATCATGGGCCGATGACGGCGATGTGAGAGGCGTATCGGCGGCATCCTGCGTATCGACCTCGCTCAGCCAGTCGTTCCTGCTCTCCGGCGGCACGACCGGTACCACACAGCAGCTCATCGTCTCGAATCCCTCCACCAAGCCGACCACCGTCGACATTGCCGTCTGGGGTTCCGAGACAGCCGGGAAGATGGCATTGTCCACCCAATCCACGCTGTCTGTGCCAGCCGAGGGGGAGTCATCGATGGAACTGTCCGCCGCGGTCGATGGGCAGCATGGTCTGTTCGTGACCGTTTCCAGCAAGGAGACTCCTATCGCGTCCGTGGTACGTACGGTGACCATGGATGGTCTGACACCGAAGGGTTCTGATTTCGCGCTGCCGCTGCCGACCGCATCCAATGCATCGGTGGCGCCGTCCATCACTGCCGGCGATGCGGTCACCGCTTATCTGTTCGCCAAGGCAGACACCAGCACCGGGCTGTCATGGATTACCGACAAAGGCTTGGTTCCCGCCAAAGATGTCACCGTCACTGCCGATAAAGTGACGGCGATCGACTTGGGAGAGGCTCCTGATGGGGCGTTGGGCGTGATGTCCACCGCAGAGGATGCCGTGTCGTTCTCCGTCAAGGCCACACGCTCCGGTGACTCCGGCCAAGCCGATTTCGCATTGGTCAATGCCGGCGAGCCATCCGAATTCTCGGGGTTGGCCCTTCCCGACGGAGTAAAGGCCTCCATCACGCTGGCCAATACGTCCAATGCGCGCAGGACGGTCACCTTGCACGCCTACGATGATGCCGGTGCTTCGGTAACCTCCAAGGAAATCACACTGGATGCGAACGCAGCGCAAACGATTGAGACCGGCAAACTTTCCGGCGATCATGGCACCGCGGTCGTGCTGATGTTGGAGGACTCATCCAAGAAAGTGGGCTGGGGAGCGCGGTTCAGTCACGATTCGTTGCAAGACAAGGACATCGCCGGATTGTCTGTCGTCGACGCTTCAACGCTGATGCCCGCCACGGTTCATGTCTGGGCTCGGAATGATTCCTCCATCGTCAAGTAGAAGGGTATGCTCGCCGAAGCGTCAGTCTGATGATGTTTCGGCGGCGATATAGCTGCGGGCCGTGCCACTATCTTATTACAAGTGACACGGCCCGCAGTGTTGTCACAGGCCCCAGTCAGGGTCGATTTCCTCCGGCCTGCGCCCATACAATTCCGCTATGCGGGCCACCAGCTCATCCCTGACGGCCAATTGCAATTCGAGCTTGGAAGGTGCCTCGGTCTGCAACGGCATACGGTAGAGCACGACTCGTGCGGGAATGCCGTGGCTGGCGGGGAAGCACTGGGACGTCATATTCGGCTCGGTCTGCCAAGGCGTCGGATCCGAAGGCGGCACATCCTCCACCGCGAACTGGATCGGACGTATCAGTTCCGGCCACGCTTGGCCGAGCCTGCGAACCTGGGCCGCCACCATATCGTCGAACATGCCGGTTCGGGTGCGGTAACGGGGCAGACGGGTGCCGAACATCGGGGTTCGTGTGCCGCGACCGTGGCGGTTACGGTAGATTCGTGCGTTCCAAGGTGGCTGAAGCATGGTTCCCACCATAGGGCATGGCGGAGGCAACATGCGTTAGGATTGGTTCATTGGTTGTGAACATTCGTCAACGAGGGAGGCGCGACAGATGGTGGTACGTTCGTGGTCCGAACTTGATTTCGATAATGTCTGCTCCAACGCCAAGGTGTTCGGTTTCGATTTGGACAACACGCTGGCCAGCTCAAAACAGCCGATGAAGCCCGCGATGATCGAACGGTTCTGTGCGTTGCTCGACCATACGGTGGTGGCCCTGATCTCAGGGGGCGGCATGGCGGTGGTCACCTCGCAGGTGCTGGATGTGCTCACCCCGAATGCCAGGCGCGGCAATCTGCATGTCATGCCTACCTCCGGCTCCCGGTATTACCGGTGGGATGGCACGCAATGGGCCTTGGTGTATGCGCATGATCTGTCCGAAGCCACCGTGGCTGCTGTCTCGGAAAGTCTTGAGCGACATGCCCGGGAACTGGGATTGTGGGAACAGCAGGTATGGGGGCCTCGAATCGAGAACAGGGGCAGCCAGATTACCTTCTCCGCTCTTGGACAGTTCGCATCCGTAGCGGCCAAGCAGGCATGGGATCGCGATAACACGAAGAAACAGGCGCTGGTCGAAGCGGTCAAGGCCGATCTGCCGCATATGCGGGTCAGGGCCGGCGGATACACCAGTGTGGATGTCAGCGAATGCGGCATCGATAAGGCCTATGCCGTGCGCAAGCTGACGCAGACACTTGGCATACGGGCCGATGAAATGGTGTTCGTGGGTGATCGCATGACGCCTACGGGTAATGACTATCCCGCGGTTGAGGCCGGTGCGATCGGTGTTCGTGTGGAGAATCCGCAAGATACGGTACAACTGCTGGATGCACTGCTTGCGCGATTCGATACTTCAGCTTGATGGTGACGCGTTATGGACGGGCCGAGCGTATACAAGTGGTGGCATGTGATGTGGGCGCAGGCCTGCAATCTGCTGTTTCCACGCGGCTGCGCTGGGTGTGACGCGCCGGATGAGGTATTGTGTGCGGCATGCTGGGCCCTGTTCGCGCAATGCCGGGAACGGGATGCAGACAGTGGTGGCGGAGCCCGTATATGGTCCGCGTCAATCTATCAGGGAGCGGCGCGTCGTGCCATTCTCGACTGGAAGGACCACGACGATACCGAGCTTGACGGCCCGTTCGGCCGCATCATGGTGTCGCTGCTGAACAAGACGCCAATACCATCATCATGCTTGGGTCATCGCGTATTGGTGGTTCCGGTGCCGTCATCGCGGGCGTCAATGCGCCGAAGAGGACGGGCTCACACGGCACCGTTGGCCAAATCGGTGGCAGGGGCATTGCGTGGGTACGGCGTCGATGCGCGACCATGCAATGCCCTGAGCTCCTCCACCAAGGCACGCTCCGTGCAGCAGGTCTCTTCGGCACAGCGTGCCCGCCGTATCACCGGTCATGTCACGGTGAAGCGTGATCTCATCGGCCATGGCGACGTGGTGCTTCTCATTGATGACATCGTCACCACAGGTGCCACCGTGCGGCAATGCGTTCAGACATTTCAGCAGGCCGGTACTAAAGTGGTGGGCGTGCTGGTATTGGCGGATGCCGTGGTGCGACGGTCCGATGACGATATCAGTGGGTGAATGACATCGGTTACGATGCCCCAGATAGCAGGCGAAGCGCCGTTGCTTGGCATGTAATCGGGGTATCGCGGATTCTCGGCGTGCAATATGGTGGTGCTGGCCCGTGAAACCAGCCGCTTGATGGCGATTTCGTCATCCATGACAGCCGCAACCACATCTCCGGGGACTGGTGTTAACGAACGGTCGACAATCAGCAGATCGCCGTTATGAATACCCGCATTGATCATGGAATCGCCGGCCATCTGCATAACAAACAGCGTGGCCTCGTGCGGCATGGTTCGTGACTCGGATTGCTGTGTCATGCTGTGCCTCCCACCCTGTATTCGAACATTTGTTCGAATACAGTATACGGTAGGACGTCGGACAATATCAGCGTTCGGCGATGTGATATTTAGGCAGGATGATTTCGAAATCGGCCCCTCGCGTGTCATCGACCACTTTGACGGTGCCACCGTGCAATTGTGCCGCCCAGCGCGCGATGGACAGGCCAAGACCGGTGCCGCCCGACTCGGTGCCGGGACCTGTCTTGCCTTTGACAAAGCGCCGGAAGATGTCTGAACGGTCGGAAAGCGCAATCTGTGAGCCGAAATTCACCACATTGGTCACGATGGTGCCTTGGTTTTCGTCCTCGTGGGCATCGACCAGCACGGTGGTGCCGTCGGCCGAATGTTTCAGCGCGTTGGCGATGATGTTGGTGAATAGCTGGCGCAGGCGGTCCTGATCGCCTTCCATCGAGATGTCGGCCGGCACGGTGACATGGATGTCGTGGGCGTGACCGCCATCGGCGATTTCCAACGGCTCGATGGTTTCGTCAAGAAAGTCGGCGAAATTGAACTTCTCGATATTCAAACTCGCCGCACCCGCCTCGATGCGGCTCAGATCCAGCAGAAAGGCGATGAGGTCGGAAAGCCGGTGCGTCTGAGTGAGGATTCCCTCCAGGTTGGCGGGGGTGGGTTCGGTGACGCCGTCGGCCATGTTCTCGACCATCGCCTGCAGGGCGGAGACCGGCGTGCGCAGTTCATGGCTCACGTTGGCGATCATGTCGCGGCGCATTTTATCGGCATGCTCGAGTTCGCCGGCCATCTCGTTGAACGAACGGGCAAGCTGGCCGACCTCGTCGTGACGATTCTGATCGATATCCACGCGGACCGTGTAATCGCCATCCGCCATGGCTTCGGCCACATCGCGCATCTGGCGTAGGGGAGCGGTGGTGCCGCGGGAGAAGAAATAGGTGATGCCCAATGCCAGTACCAAGGTCAGCGGCATGGCGATCCAACCGGACCAGCCGAATTTCAGTAGGAACCAGCACATGGCAAACGCGACGGCCGTGGCGATAACGATCAGTGCGCTGAGTTCCAGCTTCAGAGAGGAGAACAAATCAACCGGCTTGATGCGATGTTTCATCGCATCAAGCCGGGATTGCTGTTGTTTTTTGGATGCCATCACGCGGTCGGCGGCTCGAAAGCGTAGCCCACGCCATGCACGGTGCGGATGGTATCGGCGCCGAGCTTATGGCGCAGCGCCTTGACATGGCTGTCGACGGTGCGGGTGCCGGATGCGTCGACCCAGTCCCAGACCTCTTCGAGCAGCTTTTCGCGGGTGAGCACCGACTTCGGGCGGCGGGCCAGTGTGGCCAGCAGATCGAACTCGGTGGGGGTCAGATGCACCTGCTCGCCGTTCACGGTGACGATGCGCTGTGCCGGGTCGATGACTATCGAACCGAAGTCGAGCAGCTTCTCGTTCTCCGAATTCTTGGCGATGACCTTCGCACGCTCCACGCGGCGCAGCAGCGCCTTGCAGCGGGCGATGAGCTCGCGCATGGAGAACGGTTTGGTCATGTAATCATCGGCGCCCGCTCCCAGACCGATGACCTTGTCGGCCTCGTCATCACGCGCGGTGAGAATCAGCACCGGCACCGGACGTTCGGCGACGATGCGTTTGGTGGCCTCAAGACCATCCATGACCGGCAGCATGATGTCCATGATTACCAGATCGGGGCGTAGCTGGGACGCGGCCTGGACGGCGGAAGCGCCGTCCCCGGCCACGCGAGCGGTCCATCCTTCAGCGGTGATGCGCTGGGCAATGGCCGTGGCGAGCGTGGGCTCGTCCTCGACCACCAGCACCGTGCGCGGTGTCGTATTCTGACGCGCTGTGGTATTGAGCATAAATAAACCGGTTACCTTTCAGCCTGTTGACCAGTTCAGTCTTCCGGCTTCAAGAATACAACTCCCAGAGCCGGAACGGTGATCTTCGCCGAGAACGGACGCGAATGATATTCGCCCTCGACCGCTTCAAAGGTGCCGTTGTGGATGTCGGAGCCGCCGTACTTGGCGTCATCGGTGGTGAACACTTCGGTCCACTTGCCGCCGGTGGGCAGCGCCACCTGGTAATCGGACCAGGCTTCACCGGAGAAGTTGACCACCACGGCCAAGGTCTCGCCCTTGGTGCCGATGCGCAGGAAGCTCAGCGTGTTGTGGTCTGCATCGTCGCTGGTCAGCCACTGGAAGCCGGCCGGATCGAAGTCCTGGCTCCAAAGTGCCGGATGCGCCTTGTAGAAGGCGTTAAGGTCGGCGACCATGGTCTGGACCTGACGGTGCTCCTGCCAGTTCAGGCAATCCCAATCGATGGAGGCGTCGTGATCCCACTCGCCCCACTGGGCCAGCTCGTTGCCCATGAAGGAGAGCTTCTTGCCCGGGTGAGCCCACTGATAGGCGAACATCGAACGCACGCCGGCTAGCTTCTGCCAGCCATCGCCCGGCATCTTGCCGTACAGGGAGCCCTTGCCGTACACGACTTCATCGTGGCTGATGGGCAATACGTAGTGTTCGGAGTAGGCGTACACCATGGAGAAGGTGATTTCGTTGTGGTGCCACTTGCGGTTGATGGGCTCCTCGTGCAGATACTCGAGGGTGTCGTGCATCCAGCCCATGTTCCACTTCATGCCGAAGCCGATGCCTCCGGCGGAGGTGGGGGCGGTGATGCCCGGCCATGCGGTGGACTCTTCGGCGATCATCATGACGCCGGGGTTGTTCTTGTACGCGGTGGCGGTGGCTTCCTTGAGGAAGTCGATGGCCTCCAGGTTTTCGCGTCCGCCGTAGATGTTCGGACGCCACTGGCCGGGTTCGCGGCTGTAGTCGAGGTAGAGCATGGAGCTGACGGCATCCACGCGCAGTGCGTCGACGTGCAGGTCCTCGAGCCAGAACAGGGCGTTGGCCACCAGGAAGTTGCGTACTTCGCGGCGTCCGAAGTTGAACACATAGGTGCCCCACTCGGGGTGTTCGCCGCGCAGCGGGTCCGGGTCCTCGTACAGCGGGGTGCCGTCGAAGCGGCCGAGCGCGAAGGCGTCCTTCGGGAAGTGGGCGGGCACCCAGTCCATGATCACGCCGATGCCGGCCTGATGGAACTGGTCGACAAGGTAACGGAAGTCGTCGGGGGAACCGAGACGGGAGTCCACCGCATAGTAGCCGGTGACCTGATAGCCCCAGGAGCCGGAGAACGGGTGCTGGGCCAGTGGCATGAACTCCACGTGGGTGAAGCCTTCCTGCCTGACGTAGTCCACGAGCTGCTTGGCCAGGTCACGGTAGGTCAGTCCCTGCTTCCAGCTGCCGGCGTGCACCTCATAGATGGAGACCGGGCCATCATGCGGGTTGGTGGTGCGGCGGTGCTGCATCCAGGCGTCATCGTTCCACTCGTAGGTGGATTCGGTGACGATGGAGGCGGTGTTCGGCGGAACCTCGTGCTGACGCTCCATCGGGTCAGCCTTCATCTCCCACGTGTAATTGGCGTTCAGGATCTGGAACTTGTAGGTCTCGCCCGCGCCGATTCCGGGGATGAAGATTTCCCACACGCCGGAGGAGCCGAGCTCGCGCATGGCATGACGACGGCCATCCCAGGCGTTGAAGTTACCGACCACGCGCACGGCGTGAGCGTTCGGGGCCCACACGGAGAACGCGGTGCCTACCACCTGTTCGCCAGGCGTGCCGTCTACGCCGCCCATCGGATCGTCATAGCGCAGCACATGCGCGCCAAGCGCCTCCCAGAGCTTCTCGTGACGGCCCTCGCCGAACAGATAGGTGTCCATGTCGCCGACTGTGGGCATATAACGGTATGGGTCGTCCTCAATGAGCACTGCGCCGCTTTCCCACTCGGTCCTGACGCGGTAGTCGGGAATCGTGGGCTGCTTCTTGGTGCCGGAAGCCGGCACGGTAGTCACGAACACGCCGTTGTATTCGTGGGTCATCGGGTATTCACCATCCTGGGTGAGGATGGTCACGGACTTGGCAAGCGGACGCAGCACACGGATTGTGGCGGTGTCGGCATGCTTGCCGATGCCGAGATGCCCGCCGAGAACTCCGTGAGGGTTGTAGAATTCAGCATTGCTCACCGCATCGAGGTCGCCTTGGGCGACAGGCACGGTGACGGTATCTTCCTTGATCTTCGTTTCTTTAGCCATGACCCAAAGTTTACGTGCGTTGGAGTCGAAAACGCTACATTGGCGCGTCGAAAATGGCGAATTCTTGCCCTTTTCGGTGTGTCTTCGTGGTTGTGAGCGCTCTCATAGGGGCGGTCCAGACCGCATGGCATAATTATTCGAGTTTTTGTGTGTAAGCCGTCAGTTCTCGGAGGGTACATGTCTTACAAAGTCGGCGATATGGTCGTCTATCCGCGTCATGGTGCAGCGAAGGTGGAGGCCATTACCGAGCGGACGGTCAAGGGAGTGACGCGCGAATATCTGCAGTTGTCCGTACTCTCTTCCGATGGTTTGGTCATCAACGTTCCCGTGGACAATGCCAAGAAGGTCGGCGTGCGTGACATCGTCTCCGCATCCGAAGTGGCCAAGGTGTTCGGCATCCTGCGGACCCCGATCATCGAGAAAGAGATGAACTGGTCTCGCCGTTACAAGCTGAACGTCGAAAAGATCGCCACCGGCGATGTCAACAAGATCGCCGAAGTGGTTCGCGATCTCGCCCAGCGCGATGTCGACGAGCACGGCCTGTCCGCGGGCGAGAAGCGTATGCTCACCAAGGCCCGCGCCATTCTGACTTCTGAGATCGCCTTGTCCGAGAAGATCGACGAGGCGGAAGCCCAGCGTCTGCTCGACGTGAACCTGGGCTACGAGCCCGCTCAGCCCGGTGACGACAAGCATCACACCGCCGAGCCCGAAGAGGCCGCGGCCGATACTTTGGCTCGTGTCGAAGCCGAGAAGAAGTCCAAGAAGAAGTGATTTGATTGTTTTGAGGCCTCGGTCGTGTCCTTATGCGATGCGCCGGGGCTTCGTGATTCATAATCGTTTGCTGCCGTTCATCTGGGCAATGCCATCGAAGGGAACTGCATGGGGGCTGCAGGAGTGCTGATAGGGCAAGGTTTTGACGCTCACCGTTTTGCGCCTGCCGGTTCAGGCCGTGAACTGTGGATTGCCGGGCTCTACTGGCCGGTGCCTGATTCATGCAGCGAGGCCGATGCCGCCAGATACGAGGGTATCGAAGGCGATTCCGATGGCGATGTGGCCGCGCACGCCCTGATTGACGCGTTGCTTGCCGCCGCCCGATTGGGAGACATTGGTTCACTGTTCGGTGTCGGTGCGGACGCGCATGGTGCCGGAAGGCATGGCATCGATATGCTGCAAGAAGTTGTGGCGCATCTGGCATCCAACGGGTATACGCCGGCATCGGCCTCAGTGGCGATCATCGGCAACCGTCCGAAAATCGGCACACGCCGTGCTGAAGCCGAAGCCGCCCTGTCTGCGGCGGTTGGTTGCCCGGTATCGGTTACCGCCACCACCACCGACCATATGGGATTCACTGGCCGCGGCGAAGGCATCGCCGCCATCGCCAATGCCTTGGTGGAAAAGATATAACAAAGCCCCCGCTATGAATTTGCCAGCGGGGGCAAGAAAAATGAATGAGATTACTTCCGCACTGTCTCCACGGCCTTGGCGATAGCCCAGAACAGGGTGGAAAGCGTCACGATAATGAAGCTCGGGGGGGCGGGGAACATCGCCGACAGCACGAGTCCGGCCCAAATCGACACCAGGCACAGCACGCTGGCGATCACCATCGCCTTGAATGGGGAGCCGGCCAGAATATTGGCGGTGGCCGCAGGCGTGATCACCAGCGCGAAAATCAGCAAGGTGCCCACTGCCGGCACGGCAATGGTGATTACACCGGCCATAATCGCCATAAACGCCACGTTCATCAGCCCGATCGGCACACCCTTGGCCTGTGCCACCTGCTCATCCAACGAGCTGAACAGCAGCGGGCGGTAGATGATGGCCAACAATGCCAGCAGCAATACGTCGAACACGGCGAAGCCGATGATCTGGCCGGTGGTGATGGTCAGGATCGAGCCGAAGAGGATCGACTGCATCTGCTGGGAGGCGGAACTCGACAATCGCGCGAAGAACAGACCCAAGCCGGTGGCGAAGGCCAGCACGGTGCCGGTTGCGATTTCACGCTCGGAAACGCGCTTGCCCAAAGCACCGATCACCAGTGCGCCGCCCAGTGCGAACACGCCCATGCCCAGTGACACGGGCAGGCCGAGCAACACCGCGCCGGTCGCGCCCGGCAGACCGATATGGGCCAGCGCATGGGCCGCGAAGGTGGAACGACGGGCGATGGTGAAGTATCCCATGACACCGGCGGCCAGGGCAATGCACAGGCCGGCGATGAAGGCGTTGGTCATGAATGGAGCGGACAGTGTGTCCAGCCATTCGGGATCATACGAAAAGTTGATGGTGCTCATGTCCCTGTATTTTCTCCATGCCTGAGCTGCAGCCCGTTGACGGGCTGTGGATCGGCTAGCTTGATGTTATCGATTCTCGGCGCTGTTGGCGGCACTGCCATTGGTGGCGTTGCCGTGCTCGTGATGGTGCAATTGCGCCACTTCGGCTGCCGTGTGCATATCCTGCGGCTGGTCCTGGGGCTCATCCGGCGTCGGGGTCACGAACATGTCACCCTGCGGAGTGGTGACCACCTGCACCTGTGTGCCGTAGAGGTGGGTGAGTAGGTCGGAGTCGAGCACTTTGTGCATATCGGCGTAGTGCGGGTGCCCGTCGAGCAAGTAGACGGCACCGGTCAGAATCGGCAAGAGCATATTGAGATCGTGCGCAACCACCTGGATGGTCATGTTCAGTTCACGGTTCAGCTTGGCCAGCACGTGTACGGTGGCGCGTTGACTGGCCAGATCGAGGTTGGCCAACGGCTCGTCAAGCATCAGCAGTTGTGGATCGCACACCAACGCCTGGGCGATGGCCACACGCTGGCGCAAACCGCCGGACAGTTCGGACAGACGGTACTGCGCCTTGTCGGCGATGCCGGTGAACTCCATCGCCTTGAGCGCTTTGGCTTTCTGGGCCTTGGTGATGGGGTGGATGCCGAATCGGGTGCCGGTCAGACCCAGCAACACGGATTGTTCGGCGGTGAGATTGGAATCGACATTCGCCACATAGCTCTGCGGCACATATCCGATGCGTTTGTTCATCTCGCCTGCGGGCTTGCCCAGTACGGTCAGGCTGCCATGGCAAAGCGGCAAAAGTCCCAGTTCGGCCCTCATCATCGTGGTTTTGCCGGTGCCGTTGGTGCCGACGATGGCCGTGACCGAACCGGTGGGAATGGCAAAGGTGCCATGCTGCCAGATGATATGGTCACCACGCTTGATGGCGGCATCGCTGAACACGATGCAATCGGAAGTTTCACTCATAACGCCCGATTGTGGCAAACGATGCTGACAATCGTTCTCAATATCGTGTACGGATGGTGACAACCAAAGAAAAGGGTTGTGCGGCCATCTCGACAATGGTCGCACAACCCTTCTCGTGCAAGGCGTCTATCGGCATTGCATGGATCCGATGCCGGTGTCCTTTGCTTCTAACTATTTGCCGGAGTCGGTCTGGTCGTTGCCGGAGGCATCGCCGGAATCGCCATTGGAGGCATCGGCCTTTGCCGAATCCTGAGACGAGTCGCTGGATGTGGCCGCCTTGCACTGACGGATGTACTTGGGCTCCGTGCTGGAACCGGTGCTGGCCTTGGAATCGTGCGCATTGGCATCATCCGTGGCGGCGCCGTCGGCGCTGGAATCATCGGAATTCGCGTTGCCGTCCGTGGCGTCTTCGCAGCCATAGCTCGGATCCACCGCGTCGATGATGGTGTTGATGAGCTGGTTGATCCAGGCGTTCAGCGTGTCGGTATCCTTGGGCATCTGTTCGGAGACGTCGACTACCGGCACATCGGCACGACCGGCAGCGCCAGTGATCATATTGGTCGCGTCACTGGCTTCCTGCGTGTTGTTAACCAGCACATCCACGCCCTTGTCTTCGATGAGTTTCTGGAAAGACTGCAGGTCCGCGGGGGCCGGTTCGCCGCCGGAAGCGGTCGATTGCATATACCCCTTGGGCGTCTGATTCTTGAACCCGAGATCGGCCATCAGATAATAGACCACGGGTTCGGTGGCTGCATAGGTGAGGCCGGAGTGGGATCTGGTGAACTCGGACGCCCATGTTTCCAGCGATTTCTCACCCGCCTGCCATGCCTTGAGCCGCTTCTGGAAGGCCTTCTTCTTGCTGGGGAGTGCCTTTACATATGCATCGGTGATGGCCGTGGCCATGCTGGATCGAGCGTCTTTGGAGAACCACAGATGCGGGTTATCGCCTTCCATGGCACCCATGACGGAAGCGGCGGATACGATATTCGTGGTCTTGGCCATCGATTTGGTGGCCCAGGAATCGTAGCCCGCACCGTTGGCCACGATGATTTGTGCCTTGGACAGCTTGGCGACGTCCGAGGTCTTTGGCTCGAAATCGTGGGCATCCACATTGGTGGAGTTCACGATGGACGTGACTTCCACATCATCGCCGCCCAGCTCGGCGGCCAGCGAGCCCCATTGATTGAGGGAGGCGACCACATTGATCGGCCCGGTCGGTGCGGGAACACTGGTCTTGTTGTCCGGCTCGGTTTCAGCGGGGGAGGTGGCTGCGCATGCGGCGGTCGCGAACAACAGGACGGCGCTCAGGCCGGCTGCGGCGAGTCGCGTAAGTCGTGTGATTTGAGTCCCCATGGCACGCCTTCTTCGTGAGAGCGAACGATATATAATCCTGACTTGTTCCAACGATAGCCTATCGTTTCGATAGAATGCACCGAAACTACAGGGGAGGGCGTTGATGTCCACAAAAATCGACGGTAAGCAGATTGCGGCCGAAATCAAGACCAACCTTGCCGAGCGAGTGAACAGGCTCAAGGCGCAGGGCATCCAACCAGGGCTGGGCACGCTGCTGGTGGGCGAAGACCCCGGGTCGATGAAGTACGTGGCCGGCAAGCACGCCGATTGTCAGGAAGTGGGCATTACCTCAGTCAAGAAGGAACTGCCGGCGGACGCCAGCTTCGACGACATCGCCGCTACCGTACGCGAACTCAACGAAGATCCGGCCTGCACCGGGTTCATCGTCCAGTTGCCGTTGCCCAAGGGCATCAACGAGAACGCGATCATCGACATGATCGACCCGGCCAAGGATGCCGACGGCATGCACCCGTACAACCTCGGCGAACTGGTGCTGCATGTGCGCGGCGACATTTCGACACCGCTGCCTTGCACTCCGCGCGGTGTGCTCGAGCTGCTCGACGCCTATGACATTGATCTGAACGGCAAGGAAGTGTGCGTGCTTGGCCGCGGCATCACCATTGGCCGCACGATTGGCCTGATGCTCACGCGCAACGCCGTCAACGCCACCGTCACCCTGTGCCACACCGGTACCCGGGATGTGGCCGACCACATGCGCCGCGCCGACGTGATCGTCGCCGCAATGGGTTCGGCCGGATTCGTGACGCCCGACAAGATCAAGGACGGCGCCGTGCTGGTCGACGTGGGCATCAGCCGCGTCTACGACGAAGAAGCCGGTCGCTACCGCATCAAGGGCGACGTGGACAAGGCCTGCTATGACAAGGCATCCGCCTACACCCCCAACCCCGGAGGCGTGGGCCCTATGACCCGAGCCATGCTCCTGGCCAACGTCGTGGAAATGGCCGAACGACACGCCTAGAGTTTCCTAGGAAATTTGGGCAGAGTTGCTTGTATTGTGAATATCCGTATGCCTGTAAGGGTGTGCGTATAACTGAATATCGAGAAATTATCCATCCACTATTAGAAACCATATATTTACATGGCAGAGAACAACACTGAAGTCACCAAGGTTGCCATCAACGACATCGGCACCGAAGAGGACTTCATCAAGGCAGTCGATTCCACCATCAAGAACTTCGATGATGGTGATCTGGTTGAGGGCACTGTCGTCAAGATCGATCACGACGAAGTCCTCCTGGACATCGGCTACAAGACCGAGGGTGTCATCCCCTCCCGCGAGCTTTCCATCAAGAAGGACGTTGATCCTGACGAAGTCGTCGAGGTCGGCGACACCATCGAGGCCCTTGTCGTCACCAAGGAAGACAAGGAAGGCCGTCTGATTCTGTCCAAGAAGCGTGCCCAGTACGAGCGCGCCTGGGGCGACATCGAGAAGATCAAGGAAGCTGACGGCGTCGTTGAGGGCACCGTCATCGAAGCCGTCAAGGGCGGCCTCATCGTCGACATCGGTCTGCGTGGCTTCCTGCCTGCCTCCCTCGTCGAGATGCGTCGCGTCCGCGACCTCTCCCCGTACATCGGCCAGAAGATCAAGGCCAAGATCCTTGAGCTCGACAAGAACCGCAACAATGTGGTCCTGTCCCGCCGCCAGTACCTCGAGGAGACCCAGTCCGAGGTCCGCGAGACCTTCCTGTCCCAGCTCAAGAAGGGCCAGATTCGTGAGGGCGTGGTGTCCTCCATCGTCAACTTCGGCGCTTTCGTCGATCTGGGCGGTGTTGACGGCCTGATCCACGTTTCCGAGCTGTCTTGGAAGCACATCGACCACCCGTCTGAGGTCGTCAAGGTCGGCGACAAGGTCACCGTCGAGGTGCTCGACGTCGATCTCGACCGTGAGCGTATCTCCCTGTCCCTGAAGGCGACTCAGGAGGATCCGTGGCAGCGCTTCGCTCGCACCCACGTTCCCGGCCAGATCGTCAAGGGCAAGGTCACCAAGATCGTCCAGTTCGGTGTCTTCATCTCCGTCGAGGACGGCATCGAGGGCCTGGTGCACATCTCCGAGCTCGCCAACCGTCACGTCGAGAACCCGGAGACCGTGGTCAAGCCGGGCGAGGCCGTGTTCGTCAAGGTGATCGACGTCGACCTCGATCGTCGCCGCATCTCCCTGTCCCTCAAGCAGGCCAACGACTCCGTCGACCCGGCTTCCGAGGACTTCGATCCGGCCATCTACGGCATGCCGGCCGAGTACGACGAGCAGGGCAACTACAAGTACCCCGAAGGCTTCGACCCGAACACCAACGAGTGGATCGCTGGTTACGAGAAGCAGCGCGAGGAGTGGGAGTCCCAGTACGCCGCCGCCCACGAGCTGTGGGAGGAGCACAAGGAGTTCGTGGCCAAGGAGCTGGAGAACGCTGCCGAATCCGCAGCCGCCGACGGCCAGGGCCCGAAGGAAGAGAAGCCGGTCGAGGAGACCTCCAACTACTCTTCCGCTGCTCCGGCTACCGGTACCCTCGCCGACTCCGATCAGCTCGCCGCCCTGCGCGACCAGCTGCTCGGCAAGTGAGTTCGCCATCGGGCGACTGACGCCTGACGTATAGTCAAAACCCGGTCTCGCTTCGGCGGGCCGGGTTTTGCCGTTGTGTGCATGAACCTCGAAACATGGCCATGATGGGGGAGCATGATTCGAATAGGATTGACCGGTGGTATTGCGGCGGGCAAAAGCACGGTGTCCACAAGACTGCGGGAGCTCGGCGCGGCGCTTATCGACTATGACGAGCTCGCGCGCCGAGTGGTGGAACCGGGCGGCGTCGGTCTTCGTCGTATAGCGGAATGTTTCGGCCCCGACGCGCTGACCGATCAGGGGCGGCTCAACCGGCGATGGATCGCCGAGCACGTGTTCGCCGGGCCCGACTCGGAACGGATGCGGAGGAAACTGGACGATATCGAGCATCCGTTGATCTATGATCTTGCGCTGTCTCGGGAGCGGCAGGCGGTCGCGGACAATCCGGATGCCGTGGTCGTGCATGATGTTCCGCTGTTGGCGGAAGTCCTGGACGCCATGCCCATGCGATTCGACCATATCGTCACCGTCGAAGCGCCCGAACAAGTGCGGGTCGACAGAATGGTGTCGACCCGCGGCATGACGCGAGATGATGCGCTTGCGCGCATTCGCCACCAGTCCAGCCCGGAACAACGCCGTGTCATAGCCGACGCGGTGATCGATTCCACGCAGCCGATGGGTCGAATGCTCGAAGCCGTCGATGCGCTGTACGAACAGTGGCTGGCGGAATCATAATGCGATGATGCGGTCGGCGAGAGCCGCGGTCTCCTCGTTGTGCGTCGTGTAGATCACGATCGCTCCGCTGTCGGCGAAATCACGCAGGTGACGCATGACCATGGCGCGGTTGTCGGCATCGAGGGCCGCTGTTGGCTCGTCCGCCAGTATGACGCGCAGCGATTGACGGATGAGAAGCCTCGCGATTGCGACTCGTTGTTGTTCGCCTCCACTGAGTGTGTAGATAGGTCTATTGCCGTAGCCCGTCAGATTCACGGCCCGCAATGCGCGTCTGATGAGCCGACTTCTATCTGCCGATGGTATTCCGACGCTGCGCAGAGCCAGAATCAGATTTCTGTTCACCGTCCATTGCTCCACCAGGGCGTAATTCTGGAACATGAATCCCATGACGTTGCGGTGCATGAGCCGTCGGCCCTTTCTGGAGGCAATTGTTTGCCCATCATAGGTAATTGTTCCTGAACTTGGCTCTTCCAAAAGACCTAGGACATTCAACAAAGTGGTTTTGCCACATCCGCTTTCTCCGGTCAGGGCAACCATGTCACCGGGACTGAATGTCAGGTTCAGTCCTTCCCATAAGGTGCGGTCGTCGATTCGATATGTCAGATTATGCGTGATCAATAAGGCGCTCATGCTTGATGTTCCTTACGTGGTAAGTGATTGCTGATACAGGTTTGTGGATGGCGATCAGGGATGTTTGATACTGTCGGCGCGCAGCCGCGAATCGTAAAGCGCTGTGGTTGCCAGCGAAACGACGATGAATAGTAAGGAAACCGAGGTCATGGAAACGGCGTTGTAACCTCCTATGAGCAACTGGATCGGAAGAGATGCACTGCATAACGCCGCTGCTAGGAACAGTATCGATTGAAAACGGAGATATGACGGCGCTCCATGCATATATTCCACGAACATAATTTGACG
Organism: Bifidobacterium longum subsp. infantis ATCC 15697 = JCM 1222 = DSM 20088; assembly: GCF_000269965.1. Taxonomy (NCBI): domain Bacteria; kingdom Bacillati; phylum Actinomycetota; class Actinomycetes; order Bifidobacteriales; family Bifidobacteriaceae; genus Bifidobacterium; species Bifidobacterium longum. The sequence goes on along the minus strand of NC_017219.1, from coordinate 1,925,368 downwards.
TCGGAGTGTGCATAGTGTCAAAGCCACCATGATTGCGCCGCCCAGCAGACATATTATGGATATGCAAGCTGTGATGGAAAAATAGTTCATTTCCTGAGTTGTTCGTGCCAAACGAGTTTGTATCTCGTCGTGCCGATTGACGACCGAAGCCACCAAAGAGTCCACGCCCTTTTCCCGTAGGATTTCGAGCAGCTGATGGCGGGAGCTGTAATCGAAGGTCATGCCGCCGGTGGACACCATCGATGTAGTGGTATCGCCAGAGAGCAGTGACGGGTCAATGACAACAACAGGAACAGAGGAAAGGCCATCGGTGTTGGAAGGGGTGTCAAATGCCGATAAGACAGCATCTCTTGGTCTGGATTCAATGGAGATGCTCGTGCGATTGATGGCGGGCAGACTCTTTCCCTCTTCTGCCGCCAAACTTTGCTCGAATGAGTATGCGCGAAGCACATTGTTCGTAATGGATTCGCTGTTCCATTGTTCATTCTCGGGCATAATCACACTGATTCGTGCAAGTGTCGTGTTGTTTCGTATAAGATGATGAAGCCTTGCCGTACGGGAATCCATGAGGATGCAGGGCTGTGGGTCTTGCGAGCTATCCACCCACGTGCATCCTAGCCGGAATGAGGCGAATCGCGTATGTTCTGATTGGGAAGTTTGTTCGACGAAGTCGTTCCATGAGGGCATGGAACGAGCTCGGTTTTGATCGCTGCTATACCACAGTTGCAATTGGAATCCGTCGTTGGATGACAATTGATGCTCCAATGTTGTTTTCAGTGTTTGGGATTGCCGCCATTTGAAGTTCGTAACGTTCAAACTGGCAGAGCTGAGAGCGAGAACGATGATTGCCATGATGCAGCCGGAAGCCATGAGAAAACGTAAAGGGCGCTTTCCTTGGATTAATTTGAGTGCGTTCGGCACCAGAACCCTTACTAGAGCAATCGACAATGACAAGGCAACCAATGCCATGCACGTTGTGGCGATGATGATGGAGAGGAATACCTGACCGGCGAATCCTAAGGGAGAAGCGAAAGGCCAGAAGATCGCACCAATGGAAATCCAAGTCATCCATCCGATGCAGACGCAGATGATGAAAAAGAACGCATGCCGCAGGAATTGCCTCATAATAATGCCGGTTGTTCTCATGCCATGCAAGGCTTGTATCGCGCAAACGCGTGAAGCTGTCGACACGGAAAGCGCGCCGGACACAAATACTACAGCAAGTCCGGCGAATATGACTTGGGCGATGGAATTGGAGAAGAATTGTTTGGTGATTTGTGTGATGCCGATGGGGGTTGCTCTGTTAAGTTCGAATCCTTGGCGCCGTATGGATTTGGCTACTGAAGCGGTATCCCGTGGTGATCCATAGAGAAGCCATCTTCCCAATGGGTCGGTGAATCTGTCTCCGCGTTGCACACGTGTGCGCGGCCCGAACCCATAATCCGGGTATGGCGAATTCGCATGCATGCCGTTGCCGTCTAATGCGCCGAAAATAGAAATTACGCGTCTGTTGGTACCGTGACCGTCCGGCTCATAGGAGACTCTCGCGAGTACGACATGATGGGTCGCTGCGAGACCGGTCAATGTCGATAGAGGCTGCCCGTGCGCGTCGGAAATTCCAATATCGTAGCTAGGGCCGGAGGGATAGGTTTCTTCGTTATTTTGCGCATAGAATCCTGCTGCGAGAGTGATGAGAGCCACGGCCAATATACTGGCGATTTTATAAGTCCAGTGCATGATACACCTTATTCCCGGTAACAATGTGTTTGTGCGGCGGACGATAGGAAGTTCGCTCGCCGCACATTCAATAAATGGTGTGGATGCTGCGAAATTATTCAGCATCAAATCCATAGAAAGCTTGATCCACTTTGCCGCATACCGCGTAAGTCCTTGCGGAGGCCCAGATTCCCGCTTCCTTGACGCCGCTGTATGCGTATACATTATCGGCGTTCAAAACCGAGGAATGATGCCGACGGGAATTGTGGAGGAAATTGGAGTAGACATCTCCACATCCGCCCCACAAGGTGGTTCCATATTGCCATGTTCCTCCATGGGGATATGAAACATCAACGGTGCTGATGCCAGCATCCCTATCTGTGGGAACGCTGCAGGAGACTTTTACTGAAGTACCGACTTCATTGGCGTTTGCGGGAATGATAAGTGTTCCGCTTGCGCCGAGAGCAAGCGTTGCCGCCAGTAGGCCTCCGGTGATTTTCTTTGCGATCATGAGTGCTCCTTGTTGTTCTTCATTGCGCGGCTGCTTTGCCGCATATAACACGGTAAGACGCCAATGAGGAGCGAACGAAGTCTGTGTGACGGGAATCGTCACAGTGCTACGATTGCGTTTGACGGAGGCGATTTGGGGAGGGGGTACTTATGAAGAACGGGCGCCCGATTCGGCTTGCCTTGGTGGACAACGATCGTTGCTCTGCGGAGATGATGGCTTTGCTTATTGGCAGGACGATTCCCGAGGCACACATGCTATGGGTTACGGATAATCCCAGTCTTGCCTTGGAACGTTGTCTGTTCGATCCGCGGAAGCCGGACATCCTTATTTGCGATCTCATGATGGACGGGCTGAACGGAGTGCGGCTGACGGAACGTATCCGACAGCGGAACGTGCAGGTTGGCGTCATCGTAGTCACTTCGTATGACCTGGCAACCTATGGTGAGGATATCGCGTGTTGCGGAGCCCAAGCGTTGATTTCGAAAAGAGATTTCGCAGCGACCATACGCGAGGCGGTCAAATCGGTGTTTGACGGGGGAACATACCCTCATGGTTGGGGTTTGCATAGCCTTGAAGAGACATTGCATACGGTGGATGCCGCACAGCCGGAAGCGGATGGTGCCAGGCTCTTCTCCGATCGAGAGCTGGCGGTGTTGCGTCTCTATGCACATCGTGTACCGACCGTTGAAATTGCGCGCCGCTTGGGAATCGGTGTCGAAACTGTGTACAGCTATGTGAAACGAGCCATGCGCAAGGTCGGTGTTACGAGGCGCGGCGAACTCCTTGATTACTGTGAGCGATACCATGTCCTGTGACGGCAGCCGTTTTCTTAGACGCCGCTTCCGCGATTTCGGGAAGTCTTGGCATGGCGAAAAGATCGCGGCGCTAGCCTGCGCCTTGTGCATAGCCGCTGATACGGTCATCGAATCGTGTATCAATCCGGTTTGGGATGCGTGGACCCTGTGGGTGGGTCTGTTGTTCGTCATCCTGTCGTTGCTCTGCGTGGCATTCCCGTTCGGCGGCAATATCGCGTTGGCGATCTCATGGTGCGTGGTGTTCCCCTTGCCGGTGGATCTGTCCATGTCGGTGAGCGTGGTGATAGCCGAGCCATTAATCGTTCTCTCCTATCAACGCATATGGTGCGGCGTGGTGTTGGCGGTGGCTGTGACCGTATCTCGCGTGGCGCAGCTGATATGGCAGTATGGGTTGCCGATGGATTGGGATGCCGGGGCGTTGGTGTCCGTTGTGCCTTGGACCGTCATGCCGGCGTTGGCGTGCGTTGGAATCGGTCTGCTGCTGAATTGGCATCATCGTGAGGGGGAGAGGGAGTCGGAAGCGCGTGGCAGGGCCGAATCGTTGGATCTGGCGGCAAGGCTGCATGATGCGACGACCAATGATCTCTCATATCTCATCATGAGCATCGACAGGATCATGTCGGAACACCCTTCGCAAGGAGAGTCGATGGACTTGCCACTGTTGCGCGAAGTGGCTCAACGGGCGCTCGATCAGACGCATGATGTCATAGCGGTTCTCGCAAAGCACAATGTCGGCACTGCGCGAATCCCGCGATGCCATGCGCGTCGCTCCGGAGAAGCCATCGTTCCGATCGGTGCAGGTCGATTCGAGGCCGAGATCGAACGGCACCGGCGGGAACTCGCAGCGCTTGGTTTCCGAGGCGAGGTGGTTGTGTCCGATCCCTTCGATCTCCTGAGTCGGTTTGACGAGAAGACTATCCAGTTGACGCGGTCGTTGCTGGAAGAGACGTTTGCCAATATCGCCAAGCACGCGGATCGCGAACAAGGGTATGTGCTCGCCATACAAGTGCGGCAAGACGGACTGTACGTATCGGTGGCTGACGTTCCCGCCAAGATGGCGGATGGAGCATTGACGGAATCTCCGAGAACATTGGGCATGGGATTTGGAATGTCTCATCTGCGTCAATCAATTACGCGGAGCGGTGGTTGGCTGCGCGTCCAAGAGGAAGACGGGTATTGGAGTTGCCTAGCGTATATTCCGATATATCATCGGGATACAGCGTGAATCGGAAGGAAACAGCGCATGGGATTCAACATCGAACGTGTGGACAAGCCGTTTGTGGTCAAATCGCCGTACCAACCATCCGGAGACCAGCCGAAGGCCATCGAGGAACTGGCCACGCGCATCGAGAACGGAGAGAACGACGTGGTGCTCATGGGCGCCACCGGCACCGGCAAAACCGCCACCACCGCATGGCTGATCGAACGGCTGCAACGTCCCACGCTCATCATCGAGCCGAACAAGACGCTCGCCGCGCAGCTGTGCGCCGAATTCCGCGAGCTCATGCCCGACAACGCGGTGAGCTATTTCGTTTCCTACTACGACTACTATCAGCCGGAGGCCTACATACCGCAGACCGACACCTATATCGAGAAAGACTCCAACATCAACGACGATGTGGAACGTTTGCGCCATCAGGCCACGGCCAACCTGCTGACCAGACGCGACTGCGTGGTCGTGGCCACCGTCTCCTGCATCTACGGCCTGGGCACTCCTGAGGAATACGCCGGGCGTATGCTGTTTCTCAAGGAAGGCCAGCAGATCAATCGCGACGACCTGCTGCGCCGGTTCGTGGCCATGCAGTACAAGCGCAACGACATCGCCTTCACCCGCGGCACGTTCCGCGTGCGGGGCGATACGGTCGAAATCATCCCCGTATACGAGGAACTGGCCATCCGCATCGAATTCTTCGGCGACGAGATCGACCGCATCTCCACCCTGCATCCGCTGACCGGCGATGTGATCGCCCATGAACCGCAGGTCCATATCTTCCCGGCCTCCCACTATGTGGCCGGGCCGGAGCGTATGGAACGCGCGCTCAAAACCATCCGCGAGGAGCTTGACGGACGGTTGTCCGAACTGCGCAAACAGGGCAAGGAACTTGAGGCGCAGCGTCTCGACATGCGCACCACCTATGACCTGGAGATGCTCACCCAGGTGGGCGTGTGCTCGGGGGTCGAAAACTATTCGCGTCATCTCGACGGCCGCGCGGCCGGCACGCCGCCGCATACGCTGCTCGACTTCTTTCCGGATGATTTCCTGCTGGTCATCGATGAGTCGCATGTTACCGTGCCGCAGATCGGCGCGATGTACGAGGGGGACGCCTCCCGCAAGCGCACGTTGGTCGAACACGGGTTCCGCCTGCCCTCCGCGATGGATAACCGACCGCTCAAATGGCCGGAGTTCCTGCAGCGCGTCGGCCAGACCGTGTATCTGTCCGCCACGCCCGGCGACTACGAGTTGGGCTTGTCCGACGGGGTGGTCGAACAGATCATCCGTCCGACCGGCCTGCTGGACCCGAAGATCGACGTGCGCCCGGTCAAGGGGCAGATCGACGATCTGCTCGCCGAGATCAAGGCCCGTGTGGCCAGGAACGAGCGCGCGCTGGTCACCACCCTGACCAAGAAGATGGCCGAGGATTTGACCGACTATCTGCTGGAACGCGGGATCAAGGTCGAATACCTGCATTCCGATGTGGATACGTTGCGGCGCGTCGAACTGCTGCGCATGTTGCGCGAAGGCAAGATCGATGTGATTGTCGGTATCAACCTGCTGCGTGAGGGCCTCGATTTGCCGGAAGTATCACTGGTGGCGATCCTCGACGCCGACAAGGAGGGCTTCCTGCGGTCCTACCGTTCGCTCATCCAGACCATCGGCCGTGCCGCGCGAAACGTGTCCGGCGTGGTGATCATGTACGCCGACGAGACCACCGAAGCCATGAGACAGGCGATCGACGAGACCGACCGCCGCCGCGCCAAGCAGATCGCCTACAACCAGGAGCATGGCATCGATCCCAAGCCCCTGATCAAGAAGATCAGCGACGTCAACGACATGCTCGCCAAGGAGGATGTGGACACCCAGACCTTGCTTGAAGGTGGCTACCGCAACGCGGGCAAGGCCGGCAACACACACCTGGGCGTGCCGGTACTCGATCCCAACGAGGCGGACAAGCGCCACGAGGAGATCCTGAAGGCCGGCCTGCCCGCGCAGGACCTCGCCGACCTGATTCGCCAGCTGAGCGAACAGATGCACACCGCCGCCGAGCAGCTCCAGTTCGAGCTTGCGGCCCGTCTGCGCGACGAGATCCGTGATCTCAAGAAGGAGCTCCGGCAGATGACCGAGGCGGGGCAATGACCCGTCACATACATGGGTTAGTGTAGGGAATCATGGCAGAAACCCCACTCGCATTTGAAATCATCACCTTCGTGGTGCTCGCGCTGTTCTTCATCGTCGACCTGTTCGTCATCGGGCGCCGACCGCATGTGCCCTCCACCAAGGAATGCGTGCAGCATATCGCCTTCTTCGTGGTCATGGCGCTGATGTTCGGCGGATGCATCTGGTTCTTCGCCGGCTCCAAGCCCGCCATCGAGTTCTATTCCGGCTGGCTCACCGAATACTCGTTGTCCATCGACAACCTATTCGTGTTCGTCATCATCATGTCGAACTTCGCGGTGCCCAAGCAGGTTCAGAAGTATGTGCTGTCCGTCGGTATCACCATCGCTTTGATCTTCCGTGGCATTTTCATTCTGATCGGCGCGGCCCTGATCACCCGCTTCACATGGGTGTTCTTCCTGTTCGGCGCCTTCCTGATCTACACCGCCGTCAAACTGGTGCTCGGCGGCGATGAAGACGAGGAATATCACGAGAACGGCATCATCCGTAATCTGCGCAAGATCATCAAGATCACCGACGACTACGACGGCGAGAAGCTGCGCACCACCAAGAACGGCGTGCGTTACTGGACCCCGATGCTCATCGTGTTCCTGACCATCGGCACCACCGACGTCATGTTCGCTTTCGACTCGATTCCCGCGATCTTCGGCCTGACCAAGGATCCGTTCCTGGTGTTCACCTCCAACGTGTTCGCCCTGCTCGGCCTGCAGCAGCTGTACTTCCTGCTGGGCGCCCTGCTCGACAAGCTCGTCTACCTGCCTGCCGGCCTGTCCGTGGTGCTGGGCTTCATCGGCGTCAAGCTCATCATGGAGGCCCTGCACGGCAATACCTTGCCGTTCATCAACGGCGGCGAAGGCATCCATTGGGTGCCGGAAGTGCCCACATGGCTGTCGCTGGCTGTGATTGTGGTCGCAATTGGCGGCGCATCCGTGGCTTCCGTGATCAAGATGAAGAGCATGGAAAGCGCCGAGAAGGCCTGAAATCGTTAGAGAATACAACCCTTAAACCCAGTCAACACAACAATGTGAGCGCTCACAACACACCGTGAAGAAAACTTGTCATGAGTCGGCTCGCGCTAGTAGACTGAGTTTCGGCAAGTGAGGCGATCGCGCCTCGAACCAAATTGAACAAGAATAGGCAGGCATTCATGCGTAAAGCCAAGATCGTAGACACCATCGGTCCTTCCACCGAGGATTACGACAACCTCCTGAAGCTCGTTGAAGCCGGTATGGACGTTGCTCGTCTGAACCGCTCCCACGGCACTCCCGAGGATCACCTCAAGGTCTACAACAACGTGCGCAAGGCCAGCGAAGCCACTGGTCGCAACGTTGCCGCGCTTGTTGATTTGCAGGGCCCGAAGATCCGTTGCGGTTGGTTCAAGAAGAACGCCGACGGCGAAGACAAGGTTCAGCTGCAGCTCGGCCAGGAATTCGTCATCACCACTGATGACGTCGAGGGCGACGAGCATATCACCTCCACCACCTTCAAGGGCCTGCCGGGCGATTGCCATCCGGGCGACCCGATCCTGATCGATGACGGCAAGGTCCGTCTTGAGGTCACCAAGGTCGAGGGCAACAACGTGTACACCAAGGTCGTCGTGGCCGGCCCCGTGTCCTCCCACAAGGGCATCAACCTGCCGGGCGTCGCCGTCTCCCTGCCGGCCCTGACCGAGAAGGATGAGGCCGATCTGCGTTGGGCCATCCGCACCGGTGCCGACATCATCGCCATGTCCTTCGTGCGTTTCGCCACCGACATCGACCGCGCCCACGAGATCATGGACGAGGAAGGCCGCCGCATCCCGATCGTCGCCAAGATCGAGAAGCCGCAGGCTCTGGAGAACCTCGAAGAGATCGTCAAGACCTTCGACGGTGTCATGGCCGCCCGTGGCGACATGGCCGTTGAGTGCCCGCTGGAAGAGGTCCCGCTGGCCACCAAGCGCATCATCGAGCTGGCCCGCCAGTACGCCAAGCCGGTCATCGTGGCCACCGAAGTCCTCGGCTCCATGGTGAACTCCCCGGTTCCGACCCGTGCAGAGGCTTCCGACTGCGCCAACGCCGTCCTCGACGGCTCCGACGCCACCATGACCTCCAACGAGACCGCCGTCGGCAAGTACCCGGATGTGACCGTGGCCACCATGTCGCGTATCTCCGGCTACGCCACCGACCACGGCTTCGACCGCATCCCCGAGCTCAAGAACCTCGACATGTCCTCCACCGGCGCCGTTTCCTCCGCCGCCGTGGACCTGGCCGACAAGCTCAACGCCAAGGCCATCGTCGCCTACACCCAGACCGGCGCCACCGTCCACCGCGTCTCCCGTGAGCGTCCGGCCGCCCCGATCTATGGTCTGACCAGCAACGAGCACACCTACCACTGGCTGGCTCTGTCCTGGGGCACCGAAGCCTTCCTGCTCAAGGAGGACTACCACGACAAGTCCCGCAAGGATCTGATGATCTACACGGACAAGATCCTCAAGGACGCCGGCAAGGTCGTCGACGGCGACAAGATCGTCATCCTGAGCTCCGCCCAGGGCGATCACCAGCCGGGCCGCACCGACTCCATCTACGTGCACACCGTTGGCGCCTGCGACTGATGTCGTGTAGCCGCTGACCGCTGATGTGCGGTACGTAAAGGCCCTCATCCCGCTGCGGGGTGGGGGCCTTCGCGTATCGGACGGCGGCATCGCCGGGTGCGGGATGCGCGATCCTCGCAACGGTCGATCGCACACGCCGCCTTCGGGACGTGGGCCATGGGCGCAAGCGTGGGCGACACACGGGAGCGCGGCCCGTCCGAACGCCGCAGAACGCCCGTCCGGCGGGGATGCCGTGGCGGTGCGCGTGTCTTGTGTGGCGGGAGTCGAATCGGTATGCTACTCTCTTCAGAGTGCTTTGGCACGCCCTCGTATCCCAATTGGTAGAGGAAGCAGCCTCAAAATCTGCGCAGTGTGGGTTCGAGTCCCACCGAGGGCACTTTAGTTAGGAGTTCGCTGAAATTATTACGAACCCCACTGTTGGGTAATTCAAGAAAGAGGTTGGCATGGCTGCAAGGAAGAAGTCCGAAGAACCGAGTATCAACGTCGATGAGGTGCTGACCGACGAAGAGCTCAAGGCCGTGGCCGATGAAAGCGAACCTGCTGAGCGCAAGGTCAAGCCCGAGGACGGTCCGCGTACCGTTGTCGTGGCCGAAGACGAAGCCGTGAACCGCATGGATCTGGTCGCCATGCTGGAAGACAACGGTTATGAGGTCGTTGGTCAGGCCGCCAACGGCGAGGAAGCCGTGGAACTGACCCGCAAGTACCGCCCCGATGTGGTGTGCATGGATGTCAAGATGCCGCGTATGGACGGCATCGCCGCTGCCGGCATTATCTGCGATGAGAACATCGCCCCCGTCGTCATGCTCACCGCATTCTCCCAGACCGATCTGGTGAAGAAGGCCACCGGCGCCGGCGCCATGGCATACGTCACCAAGCCGTACGAGGAATCCAAGCTGCTGCCGACCCTCGAGGTGGCCATGGGCCGTTTCGCCGAGATCAACGATTTGCTGGACAACGTGGAGCGCAGCGAACGCAAGCTCAAGGAAACCACCGACCAGCTCAAGGAAACCGAAGAGAAGCTCAAGAAGGCTGAAGACACGCTTGAGGAGCGCAAGCTCGTCGACCGCGCCAAGGGTCTGCTGATGGACAAGGCGGACTTCTCTGAGCAGGGTGCCTTCCGTTGGATTCAGAAGACCTCCATGGACCAGCGCATCCCCAAGAAGCGCCTGGCTCAGGCCATCATCGCCAAGTACGGCGATCCGAAGCCTTCTGATTCGGGCGAACGCTGATTATCGGCGTCGCCGTGCTGAGTCGTAAAGTAACACAAACACACTATGGGAGAGGCCAGCGTGACCGTACCCACCAATGAAACGTTGCTGGTGGTGGACGGCCACTCGCTGGCCTTCCGTGCATTTTTCGCCCTGCCGGTCGACAACTTCAGCACCTCCAGCGGCCAAGCCACCAACGCCGTCTGGGGTTTTGCCACCATGCTCGCGCAGGTGATCGATGCGGAGAAGCCCGACCATCTGGGCGTCGCCTTCGATGTGAAGGGCGGCACATTCCGCAATGAGATGCTTCCGCAATACAAAGGCACCCGTGAGGCGGCTCCCGAAGAGCTGCTCACCCAGCTGCCATTGATTCAACGCATGCTCACGGCCCTCGGCGTCACCTACATCGAGAAGTCGGGATTCGAAGGCGACGATGTGATTGCCACCCTCGCCACCATGGGAGATAAGGCCGGCTACCACACACTGGTATTGTCCGGAGACCGAGACGCCTTCCAGCTGGTGGATGACAACGTCACCGTGTTGTACCCGGGCCATCACTTCAAAGACCTGAAGCATATGACGCCGCAGTCCATCGTCGACAAATACAAAGTCACTCCCGCACAATATCCGGATCTGGCGGCACTCCGAGGCGAAACCGCCGACAATATTCCTGGTGTGCCCGGCGTAGGCGACGGCTTTGCGGCCAAGTGGATCAACCAATTTGGTTCCCTCGACGGCATTTGCGAGCACGCCGATGAAATCGGCGGCAAAAAAGGCGAATCGCTGAGGGCCAATATCGACCAGGTCAAGCTCAATCGCAAAGTCAACGCACTGGTACGAGACGTCGATCTAGGCGTCGATATCGAGGATCTGACATTCGGCACCGTGGACGTGGCACAAATCGACGCCCTGTTCAAGGAGCTTGAATTCGGACCGCGTACCAGGAGTCGTGTACTGAAAACCTTCAATACCGGGGCCAAGGTTTCCAACACATCCGGAGCCGGCGAGTCTACGAATAATGAACAGGACAAGCAGGATAGCAACCTCGATCTGAACCTGCCGGAACCCACGAGCATCACTGCTCCGGAGCAGTTCGACGAATGGGTCAAGGCCCATCGCGCCGAGGTCAAAGTTCCCGGTGAAATCGCCGATTTCACGGTTTCCGACTATGGCGATGGATCGCAGCGGCATACCGTCTGCGGCGACGCGGTCGGCCACGCTTGGACCGTGGCCGCATGGGGCGACGAAAGGCCGGGGCGCGCCACGGCACAAGCCGTTGCCGTTGCCACGGCAACATCAGCGGCCATTGTGCCCCTTCCAATCACCGATACCCTGCGAGCACAGTTTGCGCGGTTCCTGAAAAGCGAACACTCCCGCACCATCGTGCATGGATATAAAGAATTGCTGCATCTTCTGGGCGCGGTAGATCTTGACATGGACCTGCCGATGTTTGACACCAAGCTTGCCGGGTATCTGACCCAACCGGATTTCCACGCCGATAGCCTCAAGCAGGCGGCCGAGCACTTCCTCGACATCCACTTCACCGAAACCGAACAGCCTTCGCAAGGCACGTTGGACTTCGATGACGATCAGGTCGAAGAAGATCCGAACGAACATCGTCTGCGCGATTTGGCCATTATCCGCAGCCTCGCCGTCACGCTCGGGCCGATTATCGACGAGCGTGAACAATGCTGGCTGATGCGCGCGATTGAACTTCCTGTTTCCCGCGTGCTGCACGGCATGGAGCACACAGGAGCCAAAGTCGATAGCGTTCGACTCGTTTCCATGCGTGACCAGTTTGCCGCCGAGGCTCGTCAGGCGCAGGAAATGGCTTGGGAGTATGCCGGCACCGAAATCAACCTGCAAAGTCCCAAGCAGCTGCAGAAGGTGCTGTTCGAAGATATGGGTTTGAAGCCCACCAAACGCACCAAGTCCGGCTCATACACCACGAATGCGGCCGCATTGCAGGATCTGTATGTCAAATCAGTGGACAATGAGCGGGCCAACGGTTTCCTCGGGGCGTTGCTGCGCCACCGAGAGATCAACAAGCTCAAGCAGATCGTTCAAACGCTGATCGATGCCACCAATACATCAGATGAGCGCATCCACACCACTTTCGAGCAAACCGTCGCGGCCACCGGCCGATTGAGCTCCGTGGACCCGAACCTGCAGAACATCCCCAATCGGAACGCCGCCGGCCGTGAGATTCGCGGCGTGTTCGTGCCGGGGGAGGGGTACGAGGCCCTGATGAGCTGCGATTACTCACAGGTCGAGCTGCGCATCATGGCTGATCTGTCCGGTGATGAGGCGCTGATCGAAGCGTTCCGCTCCGGAGCCGACTTCCACAAATACGTGGCCTCGATGGTCTACAAGCTGCCGGTCGACCAGATCACCGGCGACCAGCGCAGCCACGTAAAAGCCATGAGCTACGGATTGGCCTATGGTCTGAGCACGTATGGTCTCGCCCAGCAGCTCAAGATCGCGCCACGTGAAGCGGAAGCGTTGAAAAACCGGTATTTCGATACCTTCGGCAAGGTGCACGATTACCTGGAATCGCTGGTGGCCAATGCCCGAGAGAAGGGGTATACGGAAACCATTTTCGGACGGCGTCGCTACTTCCCGGCCCTGCACTCGACCAATCGTGTTGCGCGTGAGGCCGCCGAACGTGCGGCACTCAACGCACCGATTCAGGGATCTGCCGCCGACATCATGAAGATCGCGATGATTCGCGCCGAGCAGACCTTGGCCGAGGCCCACGTCAAGAGCCGTATCATTCTGCAGATTCACGATGAACTGGTAGTGGAAATTGCGCCGGGAGAAGGCGACCAGGTCACCGAACTGGTACGCAACGCCATGGAACACGCCGTCGACCTTGCCGTGCCGCTGGACGTATCGTGCGGCATCGGTTCCGACTGGCAGCTCGCTGCACACTGACAATTTCTAGCTCCCCTCGGGTGAGGAGGCTGAGCCGTTGAGCAAACAGTCCAGTGGATTGTTTGTAGGCGAAGGCGAGCCGATAGTCGAGCAACGAAGAGCACGAGCATGGCTTGTCCGCAATTGCAGAATGAGTCCCTTGCCGCAATAGCCCACTACAATGGGACATATGCCGAATCTCAAGCAAGTCATCGACGTTCTCGAGACCCTGTACCCATTGCGCTACGCCGAGGAATGGGATGAGCCGGGTCTCATCGTCGGCGATCTGAGCCACGACGTGCACCGCATCGTGTTCGCCGCCGACCCGACCTCCGCCATCATTGACAAGGCCATCGCTACTGGCGCGGACCTGCTCATCACCCATCACCCGTTGTTCTTCCGTTCCGTACACGAGACGAGCGGACTCGGTTTCCGGGGCGACATCGTCCGCAGGCTCTACCAGCAAGGCTGCGGGCTGTGGGTAGGGCACACCAATGCTGACGCTGCGTATCGCGGCGTGGGGCAGGCGGCGGCCGACTACTTCGGACTCATCGACCAGAAACCACTCGTGCCGATTGACGATGCCAACGCCTCTCATCCGGTCGGCTTGGGGCGTGTGGGTCGTTTGCCGAAGCCTGTTGCCCTGAAGGATTTCGCTCAGCGTGTATTCGACGAAGTGTCCGATCATGGCATGACCACCGCGCTCGGCATCCAGGTATGCGGCGATTCGGACACTTTTGTTCAGTATGTGGCCATTCTGCCTGGCTCCGGTGACTCCCTGTTCAACGAGGTGCGTGCCACCGGTGCGGACGTGTACGTAACCAGCGATTTGCGTCACCACCCGGTGACCGACGCCATCGAACAAGCTCGGTATGAAGCCCGTATGAGGGCCCAAGGCATCATGCTCGGCCATGGAATGGCGGGGGAGAGCCATGTGCGTCCCTGCTTCATCAACACCCCTCATGCTGCCATCGAATCCATGTGGTTCAATTACGCGATCGATGACGTGCCAGCCGCCATCGAACAAGCGACCGGAGCAAGGCCTGAAGTCGAGTGGTTCCACGACACGACCGATCCATGGACGCTGTCCATTACCGCGCATCGAGATTAAGACGCTATAGTGACGTGGCGAAAACGATTTTTCCGAGGAGATGACATGTTTGGGGGAAGCAAGCAGGAACAACTGGAGCATCGGCTCGACCATAAGCTGAACGCCTCCTCGGACGGCATCGACATGGACGTGCCCGCCAAAGTGATCAGTAGCGAAACCGTTTATACCGGGCGCATCTTCCACGTGGACGACATGCGCATCGCTCTGACCGACAAGCAGGGCAAGGAACACGAGATCGGCCGCCAGGTGCTGCGTCACGCCCCCTGTGTGGTCATGCTCGTGCACGACATGTCCACCGACCGTTACCTCATCGAACGCGAATACCGTGCCGGATCGGACATGTTCGCCTACGGGCTTCCCGCCGGTCTCATGGACGAGGGCGAGGACATCATGGACGCGGCCCTGAGGGAACTGGCCGAGGAAACCGGCGTGGTGCCGGACCGTGACACCATGGGTGTTGACTTCGTGGGCGATTTCTACTCGTCCGAAGGCATGACCGACGAACTGGCCCACATCATGGTGTTGCATTTGGGCCCGTTCAGGCGGGAGCAGCGCCATTTCGACGCGGACGAGCACGTGGAATCCGCGTGGATTCCGTGGAGCGACCTTGCCGCCACGCGCATCACCTCATCCAATTCGATGATCGCCATCCAGCATGAGGCGTTACGCAGACTCATCGCCAGGAACTCCGACAAAGACAAGCCGTCGCTGTTCTCCTGACGTTCAACTCCCCGGCACATCAGTGACACAAGAAAGTGGGATACTGAAAACTATGCAGATCAGACCTGGATCAATGTATCCGCTGGGCGCCAGCTATGACGGCGCCGGTGTGAACTTCGCGCTGTACTCACAGGTTGCGCAGAAAGTCGAGCTATGCCTGTTCGACGAGCACGATGCGGAAACGCGCATCGAAATGACCGAACAGAACTCATACGTATGGCATAACTACATCCCCGGCCTCCAGCCCGGCCAACGCTACGGCTACCGCGTCTACGGTCCCTATGACCCGATGCACGGCCTCAGATGCAACCCCAACAAACTGCTGCTCGACCCGTATGCCAAGGCCATCGAAGGCAACATCGACGGCGACGAAAGCCTGTTCTCCTACTGGTTCAAAAGCCCGGACGACACCTCGGCGATGAACGACCTTGACTCGGCCGCCCACACCATGAAGTCGGCCGTCATCAATCCGTATTTCGACTGGGGCAACGACCAGCACCCCTACATCTCGTACCACGATTCGGTGATCTACGAGGCGCACGTGCGCGGCATGACCAACCTCAACATGGACGTG
Organism: Bifidobacterium longum subsp. infantis ATCC 15697 = JCM 1222 = DSM 20088; assembly: GCF_000269965.1. Taxonomy (NCBI): domain Bacteria; kingdom Bacillati; phylum Actinomycetota; class Actinomycetes; order Bifidobacteriales; family Bifidobacteriaceae; genus Bifidobacterium; species Bifidobacterium longum. The sequence continues at coordinate 1,909,816 of NC_017219.1, read as the reverse complement.
CCGCCGGACATCCGCGGCACCTACGCCGGCCTGGCCTACCCGAGCGTCATCGAATACCTGAAGAAGCTCGGCATCACCGCCATCGAACTCATGCCGATCCACCAGTTCGTCAACGACTCCTTCCTGCAGGAGAAGGGCCTGTCGAACTACTGGGGCTACAACACCATCGGCTTCTTCGCGCCGCACAACGCCTACTCCTCCTCCGGGGAACGCGGCGAGCAGGTCAACGAATTCAAGTCCATGGTCAAGGCCTACCATCACGCCGGCATGGAAGTCATCCTCGACGTGGTGTACAACCACACCGCCGAAGGTAACCATATGGGCCCCACCCTGAGCTTCAAGGGCATCGACAACGCCTCCTACTACCGACTGGTGGAAGGCGACCAGCAGCACTACTTCGACACCACCGGTACCGGCAACTCACTGCTCATGCGCTCGCCGCACGCGCTGCAGTTGATTACCGATTCGCTGCGCTACTGGGTTACCGAAATGCACGTCGACGGCTTCCGCTTCGATCTGGCCGCCACGCTGGCACGCCAGTTCCAGGAGGTCGACAAGCTGTCTGCGTTCTTCGACATCGTGGAGCAGGACCCGATCATCTCGCGCGTGAAGCTGATTGCCGAACCGTGGGATCTGGGCTCCGGCGGCTATCAGGTGGGTGGCTTCCCGTCCAGCTGGTCCGAATGGAATGGCCGCTACCGCGACACGGTGCGCGACTTCTGGCGCTCGCAGCCCTCCACGTTGCCCGAATTCGCATCACGCCTCATGGGCAGCTCCGATCTGTATCAGGTCAACGGCCGTCGACCGGTGGCGTCCGTGAACTTCATCACCGCGCATGACGGTTTCACGATGAACGACCTGGTCAGCTACAACGAAAAGCACAACGAAGCCAATGGCGAGGGCAATCGCGACGGCGAGAGCAACAATCGCTCGTGGAATTGCGGCGTTGAAGGCCCGACCAATATTCCGGACGTCAACGACTTGCGTCAGCGTCAGATGCGCAACATGTTCGCCACGTTGCTGTTCAGCCAGGGTATCCCGATGATTTGCGGCGGCGACGAAGTGGCCCGCACCCAGCAGGGCAACAACAACGCCTACTGTCAGGACAACGAGATCTCCTGGACCAACTGGCATCTTGACAAGGGACGCAAGGAACTGCTCGCCTTCGTTTCCAAACTCATTCATCTACGTTTGGATCATCCGGTGTTGCACCGCCGTCGCTTCTTCACAGGCCGTGAGCCCGGCGACGATTCGAACATGATTCCGCAGGTCGAATGGTTCGACCACACCGGTTCGATCATGGATATGGACGACTGGCAGAACACGCATGCGTTCTCCATGATGATCTATCTGAACGGTTCGGATATTCCGGAGGTAGACTGGTACGGCAACCGGATGGTCGACAACGACTTCATCCTGATCTTCAACGCGCATTACGAACCGATTATGTTCACCCTGCCGGATGAGCGATACGGCCGCAAATGGCAGCTGGTCGTGGATACGCACAACCCGGATGGGCCGGAACTGAGCTATGAGGCGGGCTTCATGATCACCGCCCAGTCCCGCAGCTTCCTCATGCTCATGAGCGACAAAAAGCCCAAGAAGCCCATGGGGGCGTGACGCCGGCGGGAGCGATGCGGGCTGGCGGGATCGGACTGGGCCGGTTCGGGTTGGTTCGGACTGTTCCGGGTTGGTCTGTGCCGTTCCAGATTGGCTGGCTTTGGTTGGTCGGCCGCTTGCTCGCCATGACATGTACCGGGCATCGCTTATAGTATGAACTTGTGCCGTATGTGGCACATCGGGCTGTAGCGCAGTTTGGTAGCGCGCCTGCTTTGGGAGCAGGATGTCGCAGGTTCAAATCCTGTCAGCCCGACCGACAGCCCTACTTCCGCTCGGGGAGTGGGGCTTCTGGGTTAAGTAAAGAAACGTGGGTCTTATCCGCGCGTGTTGATGGGTTAGCGCCGGCGTCCGGCCCAGTCTTTTTCTGATGCCGAACCCGCTTTCGTAGGCGTCGATGCCGTAGGCCGCCTACATCGTCCAAGGAGGATTATGCGGATATCGGCACCGTGACCACGCTCGGGTCCGGGTTCGTGGCGTTGATCGTGCCCGCGTTCGTTCGGGTGTTCAAGAAGTATATTCCCGGCGGATGCGTCGGGCCCGTGTACCTTTCCGCATCCGTCTTGTTTGGTATCATCGCCATCGCCGCCACCGGCGGATTCGACGACACCTATAAGACGCTGCTCGAAATCACACCCAACGAACTCCAATCATGGGTGAACAAACTCTCCAAGGGCGGGTATAAGGCCCAGCTGTCCGGCAAGAAGAAGCCGCGGTCGCTGAGTCCCTGCATAGCATCGTCAAGGTCGTCATGGCGGCGGTGTTCGAATACGCCATCACCAACAAGTGGATCCGGAGAACCCGGCCAAGCTGGTCACAATACCGCAGATTGTGTCCAAGGACGAGGACATGGTGTTCCTCACCGTGCTGGAAGTCGAACTGCTGGTGCGATTCCTCGCTTACACCGGCGTGCGCATCAACGTAGTGCTCGCCCTGCAGATTCAGGATCTCGACTTCAGGAACCGCAAAGCCCGCATCCGCCGCACATGGTCCGATGACGGGGAAGGCAGGATGCAACTCGGCACGCAAAAAAACGGTGAGGCGAGGACCATCGCCCTGCCGCAGTCTCTCATTCCCCAACTGGAGGAGCAGAACGCCGGACAAAGCAAGAACGAGTTCCTGTTCCGGGCCAAACGCGGCGGATGCATCCACGACCAGAGCTGGAGGACACGCATCTGGTATCCCGGCGTGCGCAATGCGGGGATGGAGGGCGAGGCTGTGAACATCCACAGCCTACGTCACACCTACGTGTCCATCGCCTGCTGCGCGGATGTCAAGACCCTCCAGAAACAGCTTGGCCATGCCACGGCGAGCATCACACTCGACGTATACGCCGGACTCTGGCCCGAATGACTCAACGAAGTCGCCAACGCCGTGGACCAGATGCGGCTCAAAGCCATCGATACAGGCAAGACGAGTGAAACCGCCGCAGTGGCGTAAGAGCTTAACAAACCCTCCAAGCATTAGGAAGGAGCTGGCGAAGCCTGTCCACGGTCAATTCCCTGCACAAATTAATCCAAAGAAAAAGCTTGTGTGCCTTGGTACGCCAGTGCGCAATACCGTTGCTGATGAAGCCTCCTAAGAGACCAGCTAGAGAGTTCAATAGAACTTCTTTGGTTCCCTCTAGCATACTTGCTACTACCGTAACAATCATCAACCATACTCCATTACGATGTTCATGAGTCTTATTGCTCATAGGCTCCCCCTTTCCTTCCTCATCGGAATTCTTGCCGAGATATTTATCCATCACTCTCAACAACAGGAGAAACGCACCGTATGGCATCCCGATGATGAGGAGTTGAACCCCCACACTGGCATCCCAAAGTATGCAAACCACTGTTAGTTTACAACTTCAGCGGATCATTGTCAAATATGTTATGAGAACGTGAATCAGCCCTCACAGAATCTGTGATACATGTAACTGATGCAACCGACCCCATGCACCCTCATTCACCACACGACTCCGATACTTCACCTGTTACACCCGTTGCACCTGTTACAGAGGAATACATAAGGGGCTAGGAAGCCAACGCCAACAATGATTTCCGGCTGTAACAGGAAGACCGAGGATACCGTTACCTTCGGTAACGGATTCCGCCATATCGAATATCTGGTAGACGCAAGGCCCTGTGGGGGCTTGCATGGGAAATGCAACGCGGCGAAAATGATAGTGTTGTCGTTCAATGCAGGGAACACCAAGGCAATCTTCCAAGACTTTCCCCGCCCCGCCGGCTTTGCTCCTTTCTCTGGTGGGGCATATTCATACCCACGAGTGCCGTGAAGGCCGCCAAGCCTCACGCATAATTGAAGATTCCGCTTGCGATACAGGCATCACGGCACCCTTCACTCGTAGGCCGACCAACATGCCCCACGGTAGGAACTACAGGGATCCACGGCGCATCAACCGCTAGGCCCGCAATCTCGCCAGACAGCGGGTGCTCGCGCAACAAGTGCCCTGTGCCATCTGCGACAGGCCGATAGACGACGCGATCGCATGGCTCGATCCAATGAGCGTCGAAGTTGACGAAATCATTCCAGTGAGTCACGGCGGAAGCGCGACTGATCTGCGCAACCTTGAGAAGGTGCATCGCTGCTGCAACCAACTCAAAAGCGACAAAAGCCTTGCATGGGCAAGGCAGAAGGTCAAAGGCTCTCCGGCCCTCAAACCGACCGCCGTCCCGTTCAAGAGTTCGGATTGGTAACAGGTCTGGGAACGGTATCCTACTGGTCTGGCGTTCGGCTACCCCGAAGTATTGGCCAAATCCCTCCCCGCCGTTTTCCCAAATCAGGATTCGTTGATCTGGGTGGCAGAGGTGGAGGAGCCCTCTTCCTGAATCTCTACAATGACATCTTCATCGTCAATGGTTTCAATCTCGGATCGCTCGTTCCTGAGCCTTTCCTTGAACTCTGGATTCAGTTCCAGCCCATCATCATCGGTCAACTCGCCCTTGGCACGTTTGACAAGCATGTCCGCGAACCTTTTGCCCATTGGTTTGAAGGTGACATAAGTGATGCCACCGGAGACGACTCCACCGATGACGGGAACGGCCTTGGTAACTACTTTCCCTACAGTTTGTTTGGTGATTCTGACGCCTACAGCCGCTGTCACTTTCTTCAGCAACGGGTACCAGACCGTTTTTGTTAGGGCCTTGGCTGCGACTTTCTTGCCGATGGTTCCTCCTGCCTTCTTTGATACGAGAAGCACGAGAGTTGCGGATCCACTGACTCCGAGCATTGCAGCAAGGTATGCAATGATTCTATTTTGAGTTTGCTCCGAGAGGTTATCCATATTGTCGGAGAATAATTCATCATCGCCGAACAGATAAGCAAGTTGCTGAGCCATATTGAGTGCAAAGCCGAAGTACTGGACGACATCTGCACCCCCAGCAGCAGCCATGACTGTGGGATTGCTGGGTAATCCTGCAGCAAACGAGGTCAGCGAAGTCGCAGTCGCGCTGGCGGCGATAATCTTATCTGTCTTTTTCCTCAGTGACTCAGGTGTGTACACGCTTTGCGGACCATCCTGCAGAATCTGGTTCAAGTATTCGGAATCCTTGAACTGTTTTCTGAGGAATGCTTCACGATTAACGCGAACTACAGGCAATTTCGCCAGCGCAGCAACGGTCTCCAATGTTCTGTGGGACATCGCATCGGCATCGATTTTGGCCATGACTTTCTCCTTCAAAGTGACAAACCATTGTTTCCAATTGTATGGTCGGAAGCCTACGTAGAGGATGGACTTGCTGGAATGAACTCCTATCTTCGACTTTTAACATTAGGCCTTTCGCTGTTTGGTGTGGACGTCATGATGATCGGCGGGGCCGTAGTGGTCTTCTTGGCGGTTGCTGTGGCGATTCTAATCATCACCAGACGGCGTCGGACCATCTAACGCCTTTCACCGACGGTAGGCGGGTGCCCTGTCAACGTATTGTCCATGGATTGACTGTTCGTTGGTGGGGTTACCCGCTTTTGCCTTCTTCTGTCTTATGCAGAACAACAATGGCTGGATTGCCGGGCGACACGCCGAAGGGTCCGCCCGAGGTGACGTCCGTAACGAATCCGCCTCGGACTGACGATCATCGCACCCGGCTACGCCGACACGGCGGTAGCGCCTTGTATGTATGGTGGTGCGAGGAATGCATGCGAACGAGTGAGCAGGGGGCCGCGCATGGGACGTCATCAACGTGCGGAGACTTCGGGTCTGGTCTCCTTCTTGGTTTGCGCCGTCATCGGCGCCATCTCAATGAACCTGTACATGGAATACGCTCCGCCCATCTGGCAGCTGACGCAACGCCGATTCATGGTGTGCGCGGGCATCGTGGCGTTATGCGGCGTCTTCTCCTTCATCATCGGCTATGGGCGCAAGTCCCGCTCCCTGAACCTCAGGCACGGTTGGTTCGCGCCGATCCGCCGCGTCTTCGAGATCGCGTCCCTGTCCGTGGTGTATGCCGCGACCATTTTCCTGTCGTCGTTCGCACTCGTCGGCGTGGCCAACGACATGATGGGCAATGCCATCTTCTCCGGATACATCTCCAGCGTCTGCGCGGCGTTCGCCGGCGTGGTGGGATACATGACCTTCGTGCAGGCGGAGATGATGAACGCCAAGACCATCGCCGGCCTGTTGCCGTTCTTCGTCGTCTCCGGCGTGGCCACCGCCGGCATGACCACCGATGATCCGTACTGGTATCTCAACAATTTCTCCCAGCTTGGCGACCGCTCCACGTTCGCGGCACGCATGTTCAACTCCACGCTGATTCTTGCCGGCTCGTGCATCATCATCGTCAGCTACTTCGCCATCTCCGAACTGGTGGCCACCGAACGGTTGCAGCGTCTATGGCATGACCGCACCAAAAGCGACCCGAACCGCGGCTATGAGATCCCGCATTTCGCGGCACGCATCGCCGTGCTGTCCCTCCTGCTGACGGTGTCCGGCCTAGCGTTTATCGGCATCGGCGTCTTCCGATACACGCCGCACCATATCCTGCACAATGTGTGCGCCAAGGGACTGCCGGCCGTCATGCTGCTGCTGTTCGGACTCCTGCCGTGGCTGGCGCCGCGCCTCTCCAAAGCCGTGATGGTGGCTTCCGACCTGACCGCGCTCGTGTGCGCCGCGTTCTGGGCCAATATGATGTTGGGCCACAACACCCTGACCAATGTGGAGGCGTTGGCCGGCATGGCCTTCCTCGGCTGGTTCATCGTGTTTTCGCGCCAGATCGCCGCCATCGAAGCCGATCGTGTGGCCGCCCAGCTGCTGCACGCGCAGGCCATCGAAGGCGGTTTCGAACAGCCGCATGACGAGCCCGACCAGCAGATCGAATCCCGCATCGCCGCCGACCGTTGATAGATATCTCGTTCATTAGGTCGATTTATCGTTCATTTGGTAGGTTCGGTGTCCTACGCCATGTTGGAATCGCGCCATTTCAAAGGTGGGTGCGGAGGCTGACCTACCTAATGAACGACAAATCGACCAAATGAATGACAGCGGACGCTCTGGAGCCTCCAAATACTGATAGATTTGGCCTTATGCCTGAACAACTTACGAATCTCTGGCCTGCCCCGCTCGCCACACAGCCGTTGAACGCTACGGTAACGGTGCCGGGCAGCAAGTCCCTATCCAACCGCTACCTGATTCTCGCCGCCCTCGGCAGCAAGCCCGTTACTCTGATTGGCCTGCTGCGTTCGCGCGACACGGACCTTATGATGAACGCCCTCGAAGCCCTCGGTGTCCGCTGCGACGTGGATTCCGCAACCGACACCACCGTAACGGTTACTCCTCCCGTATCCGGCCGATTCCATGGCAACGTCAATGTGTTCTGCGGACTGGCCGGCACGGTGATGCGTTTCGTGCCCGGCCTTGCCCTGTTTGCAGATGGCCCAGTGAATTTTGATGGCGACGAACAGGCTTATGCACGCCCGATGAAGCCGGTGCTTGACGGTTTGGAACAGCTGGGTGCAACGGTTGATTATCACGGCGAGATTGGCCGTCTGCCGTTCACTATTACGCCGCCTGCAACCTTGCCGGCTGCCCAGGCGCATGTCAGCATCGATTCGTCCGGTTCTTCCCAGTTCATCTCCGGCCTGCTGCTGATTAGTTCCAAACTGCCTGGCGGTCTGCACCTCACGCACACGGGGGAGAAGACCCCGAGTCTGCCGCACATTCGCATGACTGTGGCTGATGTGACCGGTGCTGGCGGAGCGGTTGAGGCCGATGAATCCGCCCGCACATGGACGGTTGAACCGTGCGCAATGCAACTGCCGAGCAAGGTGACCGTTGAGCCCGACCTGTCGAACGCGGCGCCATTCCTCGGCGCGGCATTGATCGCCGGCGGCACGGTCCGGGTGCCTCATTGGCCTGAGACCACCACCCAGCCGGGTGGTTTGTTGCCGGGCTATCTGGAACAGATAGGTGCCAAAGTATCGTTCCCGACAATCGATGGCGTGCGCTATTGCGAGGTGACCGGTGACGGCATCGTGCGTGGGCTGGGTACGTTCGATTTGACGGCGGCCGGAGAGATTGCGCCCTCGTTGGCGGCGATTCTGATGTTTGCTGATAAGTCGACAGACATGGTTGGTATTGGTCACTTGCGCGGCCACGAAACGAATCGTCTGGAGGCATTGGTCAACGAGATTCGTCGTGTTGGGGGAGCGGCTGAGGAATTGCCTGATGGATTGCGTATCGAACCGGTGCCGGCGGAGACGTTGCACGGTGCCGTGATGGAAACCTATGCTGATCACCGTATGGCCACGTTCGCCGCGATGCTGGGGCTGCGTATTCCCGATATCGAGGTCATCAACGTGGCCACCACGCGCAAGACCTTGCCTGATTTCGTCGGTATGTGGAGCGGCATGCTGAGGCAGTAAGGGGTCCTGTGTTCTGGTGGAACTCCCCTCAGTCCGCTACGCGGACTGAGGGGAGTATGACGCAGGGGTAGTGGTCTCATGACCATATACGAATGGGGGGCTGATTCCAATCGGAGTCAGCCCCCCATAGTGTTGCAACTAGAGATTAGTGAGATGCCTAACGGCGGTTACTTACTTGGCGAAGGTGTTGCCGTAGGTGTCGGTGCCGGCTTCGGCGATCGCGGCGGACTTGCGGGCGATGGCCAGCTCCTCGTTCGTCGGAATCACGGCGATGACCACGGAGGAGTCCGGGGTGGAGATGATGCGCGGCTCCTTGGAGCGCACGGCGTTCTTCGCCTCGTCCAGCTTGACGCCGAACGGAGCGAGCTTGTCGCACACCATCTTGCGGACCACATCGTCGTTCTCGCCCACACCGGCGGTGAAGGTGATCACATCGCAGCCGCCCATCTGGTAGGTGTAGTTGCCGATGTAGCTGACGATACGGTGCACGTAGACATCGAGGGCCAGCTTGGCGTCCTCGTTGCCCTCGGACACCAGACGGTGGACCTCGCGCAGGTCGCCGTAGCCGGTCATGCCCATCATGCCGGAACGCTTGTTGAACAGGGCGTCGAGCTCGTCCACGTTCATGTGGGCGTTGCGGATCAGGTGGAAGACCACGGCCGGGTCGATGTCGCCGGTGCGGCCGCCCATCATCAGGCCCTCAAGCGGGGTCAGGCCCATGGAGGTCTCGACCGGCTTGCCGGAGATCTCGGCGGAGGCGGAGGCGCCGTTGCCGATGTGCAGGACGATCTGCTTGAGGCCTTCGGCCGGCTTGCCGATGACGCCCGGCACCACGGAGGAGATGTATTCGTGGGAGGTGCCGTGGGCGCCGTAGCGGCGGATGTGGTACTGGTCGGCGATCTCCTTGTTCAGCGCGTAGGTGCTGGCGGCCTTCGGCAGCTGGAAGAAGAAGGAGGAGTCGAACACGAAGATCTGCGGAACATCCGGCAGCAGGGAACGCATGACCTCGGCGCCCTTGGCCTCCGGGCCGTTGTGCAGCGGGGCGAGCACGGCCAGATCCTTGACCTGGTTAATGGTCTTGTCGGTCACGAGGGCCGGGTTCGGGAAGATGGAGCCACCCTGCACCACGCGGTGGCCGACGGCGACGATGCCGGCCTCGGACAGCTTCGGGCCGTACTCCTCGAAGAAGCCGAGCACGCGCTTGAGACCCTGCTCGTGGTCGTGAATCGGCTCTTCAAGCTCATGCTTTTCGCCGTTGTACTCGTGCTTGTAGTGGCCGTCGACCGGTTCGCCGATCTTCTCGACAAGACCGGAAGCGAGGCCTTCGCCGGATTCAAGATCAACCAGCTGGTACTTGATCGAGCTGGAGCCGGAATTGATGACAAGGACGGTTTTCGCCATTGTGGGCATCCTCCATTGTGATTGAATGTTCCCGTGAGACACGGGTTACCGTTGACTAGATTACTCGTTGCTTGCTACAAAATAAGCATTACAGTGGCTCCCGCTGGCGGGAGCTGGCGGCGAAGCCGACTGAGGGTGGTTCTGCTTCGCGCCTGACCACCCTCAGTCACGCTGTGCGTGACAGCTCCCTCTGGCGGGAGCTAAGCCGGGCTCACTGCGCTTCGATGGCGGTGAGGGCGATGGTGTTGATGATGTCCTGCACCAGTGCGCCGCGCGACAGGTCGTTCACCGGCTTGTTGAGCCCCTGCAGCACCGGGCCGATGGCCAGGGCGCCGGAGGAGCGTTGCACGGCCTTGTAGCCGATGTTGCCGGCGCACAGGTCTGGGAAGACGAACACGTTGACATGTCCGGCTACGTCGTTGCCCTTGGCCTTGGTGGCGGCCACGGTGGGCGACCAGGCGGCGTCGAACTGGATGGGACCGACCACCGGCAGATCGGGCGCCTTCTCCTTGAGCAGCTTGGTGGCCTCCTCCACCAGATCCACGTCCGGGCCCTTGCCCGAGCCGAGGGTGGAGTAGGAGAGCATGCCGACCTTCGGGTCGATGCCGAAGGCGCGGGCGGTCTCGGCGGACTGCAGCGCGATCTCGGAAAGCTGCTCGGCGTCCGGGTTGAGATTGATGGCGCAGTCGGCGAACACGGCCACATGGTCCTTGAAGCACATGAGGAACGCGCCCGAGACCAGTTTCTGGCCCGGCTTGGTCTTGATGACCTGCAGGGCGGGGCGCACGGTGTTGGCGGTGGAATGCACGGAACCCGAAACCAGTCCGTCGGCATAGCCGAGCACCACCAGCATGGTGCCGAAGTAGCCGGCGTCGGTCAGTTGCTTGCGGGCCTGCTCCTCGGTCATGCCCTTCTTGGCGCGCAACTCGCACAGTTTGGCCACCATCGGCTTGAGCACGTTCTCGTCGTCCATGGCCTGGAATCGGGCGCGCCCCAGACTGTTCAGCCCCAGTTCCCTGCCGCGGGCCAGGATGGCGTCCTTGTCGCCCACGATGATGAGGTTCACGGTCTCACGTTCGAGCAGGTAATCGGCCGCCTTGATGATGCGGTCCTCCTCGCCTTCGGGCAGCACGATGGTCTTCTTGTTGCTCTTGGCCTTGCCGAGCAGGTCGAATTGGAAGGCGTATGGCGTGACCGGCGCGGTGACGTCCACATCGAGCGCGGCGAGCACCTCGTCGATGGGAGCGTGCTTGCGGAAGGTCTCAAGGGCCAGATCCTTGGTGGATTCGTCGGTGAAGGGCACCTGCGGCAGGGTCCAGACCGGCAGGCCGTATTTGGCGAGGGTCTCTTTGACGGAGAAGGCGTGGCGCGGCTCGCAGCCGGTCACGAAGATGCCGAGCACCGTATTGCCCGCGGCGCGCATGCCCTCGATGGACAGTTGCACGGTTTCGTCGAGCTCGTGCGGCCATCGGTCCATGGTGCACACGGCCAGGAACACCCCGGCCTTCAGATCGGCGGCGACGTCCGCGTTGAACTCGTAGGTGGTCGGGTCGTTGACGTGGGATTTGTCGGTGCCGACGATCAGGGCGGCGTTCGCGCGGGAGACCTCCATGGCGTAGTTGAACTCGCCGACGATGTCTCCGCGGGCGGTGTCCTTGTCGGCGCGCACCTTATGCACGTCGAGGCCGGTGGACAGGGACACGCCGAGCCCCGCATTGGAGGCGGCGAGCAGGATGGGGGTGAATTCGTCATGGTTCGACACGGCCGGCCGGAACACCATGGTCTTGTATTTGGAGGTCAACGCATTGAGCACGCCATAGGCGACGACGTTGCGTCCATTGGCGCCTTCGGGGCTGGCGATGTATACACGGGTGACGGTCACGATGTCTCCTTTGATATCAGCATGATAGGGACCATCATTCATTGTAGTGGCGATCACCGTTACCGTTCACGCAGTGTCGTGGTGGGGGAGACGCAAAAGGCCGGTGCGTGAAGCACCGGCCTTGATTGTGGAGCTAGGGGGATTCGAACCCCCGACCCTCTCCATGCCATGGAGATGCGCTACCAGCTGCGCTATAGCCCCGAGTGAAGCTATCCGATTCATGGGAGTCGAGATACCCACCACGAACCAGCGGAGAAACCATCACATCATGCAACCTGACGGCTTCATCGTGGAGCTAGGGGGATTCGAACCCCCGACCCTCTCCATGCCATGGAGATGCGCTACCAGCTGCGCTATAGCCCCGTTCTTTAATTGTTGGCCCGTCGTTCGGACCTCGTATACATTACGCCGGGATGCCGATTCCGGCAACACTCGGCGTGTCGCCAAATGACAGAAGTGTGATTTGGCGACACTTTTTGGCTTGTTTCCGCCATTATTCAGACATTGAGTCATTCAGTTATTGCTTGAACGGTTCCGAATACACCGGACCTGTTGGATCAGCAGGGGAGCCGTGACGCGATCAGCGTTCGCGCTCCCACTCGTCGGTGTCGGCGATGGCCGGACCGTGATTGTAGTCCAGCAGACGCCAGCGCACAGTGCCATCAGGATTGTCCATCGGCACCAAGCACACCCAGTGCGCATTGCGCAATGAGACCACCGTGGAGAAGGTCGGATCGATCGCGGAAATGCCCAACAGGGTCTGCAATGTCTGCGCGATCCATGCGCCGTGCGAGAACACGAACAGGTCCGTGTCGTCTCCGGCACGCGTGGACCAGTCCTCAAGAGCCTCCATACCGCGTTTGCCTACGGCTTCCTTGGGTTCGGCACCATACTTCAGTTCACCGCCCCGAGACTCCATCCAGGAACGGAAGTCCTCAGGGTAGCGTTCGGCCAGTTCAGCCACGGCAAGGCCATCCCAATCCCCGAAGCTGCGTTCACGAATGCGAGGATCATCGACGGGCTCGATTCCACCCAATACGTCGGCGAAAGCCTGCGCGGTGGCGTGCGCACGCTTCAAATCGGAGCAGACAATGAATCGATTGTCGATTTCCGGCCGACGATCGACGTACAGGCTTTTCAAGGCCGTGGCGGTCTGCTTGACCTGCCATTCACCCACGGCGTCCAGCGGAATATCGACCTGGCCTTGGAGCTTGTGGGCGGCGTTATAGGAAGTGCGTCCATGACGAATAAGAAAAATGGAACGAACATGATTGGTCATAGTGACGATCCTTTCGGTTCCAGTGAGGAAACAGGAAAAGGGGAGGGCTGCCTGGCCCCGTCAATGACGTTCGGCAACAGGCAGCCCGACACGCGAATATCAGCGTATATCAGCGTTATGTGATTCGCACGTTACGCGGTGGTGACGGCAGCAACGTCCGCATGCTCCGCCGTTTCCGGGTGTGCGAGTTCAAGATCGATGGCCGGGCAGTCGCGCCAGAGTCGTTCGAGCCCGTAGAATTCGCGTGATTCCTCGTGCATGACATGAATCACGAAATCGCCGTAGTCGAGCAGCACCCACTGGCCTTCGGTCAGGCCCTCGCGCGAGCGCGGCTGGCGTCCGGAGCACTTGAGGTAAAGGTCCTTTTCGATTTCCTCGGCCACGGCCAGCACCTGGCGCTCGTTGGAGGCACCGGCGATCATCATGATGTCGGTGATGCCGAGCAGGTCGGCCACGTCGAAGGCCACGATATCGGTGGCCTTGAGACGGTCTGCGGCCTCGGCGGCCACGCGGACGGCGTTGATGGAATCCTGAAGTGCGGGCATGGTTCAGCGCTCCCAGGCGGGCTTCCAGCCCTCGACGTTGTGCTGCGTGTTCTCGGAGTAGACCATCGTGTCGTCCGGCACGGCGTGGCGCACCACGGAGCCGGCGCCGGTGGTCACGTTGTCGCCGACCTCGACCGGGGCCACGAACAGGTTGCCGGCGCCCACATGGCAGCCGTCGCCGATCACGGTGCGGTTCTTGTGCACGCCATCGTAGTTGGCGGTGATGGTGCCGCCGCCGATGTTGGTGTGGTCGCCGAGCCGGGCGTCGCCCACATAGCTCAGGTGCGGCACTTTGGTGCCGTTGCCGATGTGCGTCTTCTTCATCTCGACGAATGCGCCGGCCTTGGCGTCCTCGCCGAACTCGTTGCCCACACGCAGGTAGGTCCACGGTCCGATGTTCGTGCGCGCCCCGATATGCGATTCCTGCACACGGGAACGTTCGACCACCGCACCCTCGTCCACGGTCGCGTCGATAAGGGTGGTGTACGGGCCGACGACGGCGTCCTCGCCGATCACCGTATGGCCTTGCAGGAAGGAGCCGGGCAGGATGGTGGCGTCACGGCCGATCCGCACGTCGTCCTCGATCCAGGTGGTCTCCGGATCGAGAATGGTCACGCCATTGCGCATCCAGCGTTCGCAGACGCGGCGGTTGTAGGTCTTGGACAGGGCGGCCAGCTGCACGCGGTCGTTCACGCCCTCGACGGTGAGCGGGTCCGGGGCGGCGAACGCGCCGACCTTGCCGGCCGACTTGGCGGTTTCCAGTGCGTCGGTCAGGTAGAACTCGCCCTGCGCGTTGTTCGACTTCAGTCCGGCGATCGCCTCGGCGAGCACGGAGGCCTCGAACACGTAGACCGAGGTGTTCACCTCCTGCACGGCGAGTTCGCTGCGGTTGGCGTCCTTCTGCTCGACGATGCGCAGCACGTTGCCTTCGCGGTCGCGGATGATGCGGCCATAACCGGTCGGGTCGTCGAGGATGGTGGTGAGCACGGTGGCGCCATTGCCGGAGGCGGTGTGGAATTCGACCAGGCGGTGCAGCGTCTCGCTGTCGAGCAGCGGCATGTCGGAGGCGGCGATGAGCACCGGGCCGTCGATCTTGCCGGATTCGGTGAGCTGGGCCATCGCGCACTGGACGGCGCGGCCGGTGCCGGGGATGTCGTCCTGGTTCACGATGGTGACCTGCTCGTCATAGGAGCGGGCGGCTTCGGCGACGCGCTCGGCCTGGAAGTGCACGACCACGGCCAGCGTGTCGGGATTCAGGGCGGCCACCGAATCCATGACCCTGTTCAGGAAGGTCTTGCCTGCAAAAGTATGCAGCACCTTCGGCTTGTTGGAACGCATGCGGGTACCCTCGCCGGCGGCGAGGACGATGGCTGCGGATAATGCCATAACTGACGTATTCCCTTCGATTGGAATGTCTATTGAGGGCGGAAACACCTCAAAACAATAGACGGCCGCCCGGATGTCGAGCGGCCGTCAGCCGTTCCCCCACCTGGACTCGAACCAAGACAAAGGGTTCCAAAGACCCGTGTGCTGCCATTACACCATGGGGGAGTCGTGGGCTTTCGGCCCACAAGTGTTCATTTATATCATACTGTCGGTATTTACCGAAAGACTACGCCATGTCGCGTCTCGCATTGTGTGCTTTCCGCGAACAAACACGCACGTAATCAGGCGAACAGGAAGCCTTGACCGTGGTGCTCGGGGTAGGTGTCGAACAGTTCGGCGACCGAGCCGTCCTCGAATACGGCGCGGATGGCGCTGGCCAGCAGCGGGGCGATCGACAGGACGGTCAAGCCATCCCAGCGCTTTTCCTCGGGAATCGGCACGGTGTCGGTCAGCACGACCTCGCGCGCACCGCAGTTCTTGAGTCGCTCGATGGCCGGGCCGGAGAGCACGCCATGCGTGGCGACCACGGTCACCGACTTGGCTCCCGCGTCCTGCAGCACGTGGCATGCGCCCGCGATGGTACCCGCGGTGTCGATCAGGTCATCGACAAGCACGCAGTCCTTGCCGGCGACGTCGCCGACCACACGGTTGGCGACCGCCTGGTTCGGGCGGGTGATGTCGCGCGTCTTGTGCACGAAAGCGAGAGGACCGCCGCCGAGACGCTGCGCCCACTGCTCGGCTACGCGAATGCGGCCGGCGTCGGGGGAGACGACGGCGACGTTGTCGAGATGGTCCTGGAAACGATCACGGATGTAGTCGACCAGCACCGGCATGGCCACCAGATGATCGACCGGGCCGTCGAAGAAGCCTTGGGACTGCGCGGCATGCAGATCGACCGACATGATGCGGTCGGCACCGGCGGTCTTCAGCAGGTCGAACACCAGACGGCAGGAGATGGGCTCGCGGCCGCGGTGCTTCTTGTCCTGACGGGAGTAGCCGAGCAACGGGCAGACCGCAGTAATGGAACGGGCCGAGGCGCGCTTCAGCGCGTCGATCATGATGAGCTGCTCCATGATCGCCTTGTTGATGGGCTTGTAATGGCTTTGCAGCACGAACACATCGGCGCCACGCACCGATTCGGTGTAGCGCACGTACATCTCGCCGTTGGCGAAATCGTATGCGGTGGTTTCAAGGACGTCGATGCCGAGCTGCTCGGCGACATCCTCAGCCAACTTCGGATGAATCCTTCCCGTAACGAGAATAAGATTCTTATCGGGCTTCCCTTCAAGGATTGCGCTCACCATGTCTCCCAACGTGTGGTCTCGTTGATGCAGTCTTCAGCATAGCCGTTCTTCACGACCGGTTGGACAACTCAGCGTTGCCTGCCGTTCACCTGCCGCTTGCGACCCATTGACGGATCGTCTGTTCGACGGCTTTCGCGTAGATATCGCTGTCCAGGCTCGGATGGATGCCGTCGGGGCCGAAGACCTGCGTGTTCGCGTTGGCCGTGGCATCCCAGTCCACCAGCACCACGTTGCTCGGATGTGCGGCCGCATAGTCGGCCAGCGTCTGGTTGGTGGGCGGGACCCATGCGCGATCAGCATGCGCGTTGACCAGCACCAGCACACGGTCCCGCCCGATCATGGCGAGAATGCGGTCAAGCTGATCGGCGCTGATCTGCGAGTTGGTGGCCAGTCCCACCAGCACCCATTGCCGTAGGCTCCCGGCGGCGAGATCATCGTCGATGAGCTCGGGCGCGGCCATGATGGATCGTGACACACTCGCGTCGATCTGTATGCCGGGAAACACTGCCGACAACCCTTGTGAGGAGGCGAGCATCACCGAATCGCCTATGGCGGTGATCCGGTCTCCGGTGGGCATCGTATGCGTGGGCTTGGGCGGTGCCGGCACGTTGCGGCGCAGCAGCACATGTTCGGTCTTCTGCAGGCGCTCCAGTTGCGCGGCCTGTTGCTCCAACTGAATCTGCATGGCGGTCTTCGCCGGCGCATGGACGATGCCCTGCACGCAGCCGACCAGCGAGAGCGCCGCAATGAGGTCGAAGACGATGACCTGCACGGCCCGGCGGCGGCCGCATGTGCGAGGGGGCAGCACGATGGACAGCGGCGAGAGCGCCGCCGGCTTCTCCACCATCTGCCAGGAGAGCGTCACCATGGCGACGGTGAGCAGCGCGGCCATGGCGAGGGGCCAGGGGGCGGCGGACCGGAAGAGCTTCGGGGCGAGGGCGGTGGAGAGGATCCACAACGGCCAATGCCACAGATAGATGCCGTATGAATACCGGCCGAGTGCGGCCAGCGGCTTGAACACCATAAGGCTTTGCATCCAGGAGTCATCGGCGATGGTGCCGGCGATCAGCAGCACGGACAGCAGGCTGGACAGCATGATGCCCCCGCGGAAGGCGAAGGCGTCCTGCCTGCCCACGACCGTCATGCTCACCAAGGCGATCAGGCTGATGAACGCCATCGAGGGTGCCGCCGCGTCCCATAGGCGCCTCCATGCCGGAACGTGAGGCGTCGGCGTCTCACGTGCGACGGGGAAATCACCCGAACTGATGATGCGGGGCGTCGGTTCGGGCTCCTGGTCGGCGTTGCCCAGCGGGGCCACGGTGACCCACCAGGCGAGGGCGACGCCCAGCATCAGACCCATGCCGTGCGTATCGGTGCCGAAGTAGACGCGGGTGGGATCGCCCTTGGGCGTATACATCAGTCCCATGGCAAGGCCGCTGGCCGCCGCCAGCGACAAAGGGACCAGTGAGGCATACCGCGTGCGCCGAATCCGCCACATCAGCCATACGATGAACGGCACGATCACGTAGAACTGCATAAGCACGCCGATGAACCACAGATGACGGAACACCTGCGGATTCATCTGGTCGAAGTAACTTTGTCCCGTGCCGATGGCGTACCAGTTGTAGCAGCCCAGCAGCACGGTGATGACCTGATCGCGGATGGACACCAGCATATCGTGATCGAACAGCCAGCCGGCGCTGACGATGACCGGGATCAGCAGGAGCAACGCGGGGTAGAGGCGCACCGCCCGCTTGGGGATGAATCGCACGAGGTTGAGCGTTCCGGTCGTGTTCAGGGACCGTATGAGGCTTGTGGCGGTCAGGAATCCCGAGACGGTGAAGAACACGTCCACGCCGTAGAATCCGCCCGGCAGACGCTGCTGCATGCAGTGATAGAGCACGATGGCCAGCAGCGCCAGTCCTTTAATACCGTCTAGACCCACGAACCGCTTCACGGATAATCCTTCTCTCACCGTAGTGCTGATGGCATCCCCCGTTCTCTCCAACAAACGGAAAACAAGCCCAGCATGGTAGAGGGGAGAGACAATGCGACAGCAGCGAATCGTCAGGCCGCATGCTGCATGATTACCGGCTTGACGATTCGCGGCATACCGCGCTTATCGGTGGCGTTTACCGGTGATACAGACTCACCCGTTCGTACTTCGGTTCGCAGCACACGTTGATGCCGAGTTTGCGATACAGCGCCTCGTCCGTGGATGAGATGATAACGGAGAAAAAGGCGTCGCAGCCCTGCAACTGTTTGAGCCCGTCGATGACGCGAGCGGCCACAGGACTGGTGGCGCTGGTGATTGACAATGCAATCAGCGTTTCATCCGAGTGCAAGCGTCGGTTCACGCTGTTGAGATGTTGGCGGCTTGCAGTTCGATGTATTTTTCGTTGTCGAATCCCTGGCGCAAAGAGGTCGGCATCCCTTTCCGGACGACGTCGTAAGCGGAAAAATTATACCGGGCATCGTCGGCAACAAAAAAGGGATTCCCCGATGGAGAATCCCATTCGTCACAGAGAGCAATTACTCCCATTCAATTGTGGCCGGCGGCTTGCTCGTGCAATCGAGGACGACGCGGTTGATCTGGCGGCACTCGTTGGTGATGCGCGTGGAGATCGTGGCGAGCACGTCGTAGGGCACGCGAGACCAGTCGGCGGTCATGGCGTCTTCCGAGCTCACCGGGCGCAGCACGATGGGGGAGCCGTAGGTGCGCTCGTCACCCTGGACGCCCACCGAGTGAACGTCGGCGAGCAGCACGACCGGGCACTGCCAGATGTCGCGGTCGAGACCGGCCTTGGAGAGCTCCTCGCGGGCGATGGCGTCGGCCTCGCGCAGCAGGTCGAGGCGCTCCTTGGTGATCTCGCCGATGATGCGGATGCCCAGACCCGGGCCCGGGAAAGGCTGACGCCAGACGATTTCGTCGGGCAGACCGAGCTCGGTGCCGATGGCGCGCACCTCATCCTTGAACAGAGTGCGCAGCGGTTCGATGAGCTGGAACTTGATGTCCTTGGGCAGGCCGCCGACGTTGTGGTGGGACTTGATGTTGGCCGCGCCGTCGCCGCCGCCGGATTCGACGACGTCGGGGTAGAGGGTGCCCTGCACGAGGAACTTGACTTCCTTGCCGCGCGCGCCGGCCTCTTCAAGCACTTGGCGCTGGGCCTTCTCGAACGTGCGGATGAACTTCTCACCGATGATCTTGCGCTTGCGCTCCGGCTCGGAGACTCCCTTCAGGGCCTCAAGGAAGTCGTCGGCCGCGTCCACGGTGATGAGCTTGATGCCGGTGGCGGCAACGAAGTCGTGCTTGACCTGCTCGACCTCGCCCTTACGCAGCAGGCCGTGGTCCACGAACACGCAGGTGAGCTGGTCGCCGATGGCCTTGTGCACCAGAGCGGCGGCCACGGCGGAGTCCACGCCGCCGGACAGGCCGCAGATCACCTCGGCGTCGCCGACCTTCTCGCGGATCTTCTTGACTTGATCCTCGATAATCGAGGAGGCATCCCAGTCGTTGGGCAGCGCGGCGCAACGGTGCAGGAAGTTTTCGATAAGCTTCTGGCCAAGCGGGGAGTGCTTGACTTCCGGGTGCCACTGCACACCATAGAGCTTGCGGGATTCGTCCGCCATGGCGGCCACGGGCGCGCCTTCGGTGTGGGCCAGCACTTCGAAGCCGGCCGGGGCCTGTTCGACCGCCACACCGTGGCTCATCCACGTGGTCTGCTCGGCGGGGGAGTCGGCGAGGATGCCGTCGGCGTCATCGATGGTGGCTGAGGTCTTGCCGTATTCGCCGAGAGCGGCCTTATCCACCTTGCCGCCGAGCTCATAGGCCATGACCTGGAAGCCGTAACAGATACCAAGCACAGGAACACCGGATTCGAATACCTTAGTATCTATGGTCGGCGCGCCGGGCTCGAACACAGAGGCCGGGCCGCCGGACAGAATAATCGCCTTCGGATCCTTGGCCAGGATCTCGTCAACCGGCATGGAATGAGGGACCAGCTCGGAGTACACGCCTGCTTCGCGCACGCGGCGGGCGATGAGCTGGGCGTACTGGGCGCCGAAGTCGACGACAAGCACAGGACCGTTTGCCATTGATATTCCCCTAACGTTCATTGGAATTTTACGTGGGCTGAACACCACTGATTATCACTGGTCAAGGCGACAAGGCCGACACGCAGAAACCATGTGCGTAAATCGAACAAACTACATGCCTGTAGTCGGACAACACGCCGATTTCAAACATGGGAAATCGAACGTGCGCTGTTCTAGCCAGATAATGGATTTCCGCATGCTTCCGCCGTTTTGAAAAAGTATGTTGAAAAAACTAATGTTGACAAACGGTCAGTTGAACCGCACAAATACTGAAATTTCCGCAACAATTTCGAACACACCCGCAAGAAATCGTTCAAAAGTCGCGTTGTCCTCGTACCATGACGATTGACTGGGAACGGAAAACCTTGGCACCGCAAGGGTCAGGGACCGTGACCGAACAGAAATAATCAATCGCACGATTACGTGCAGGAGTACAGGAGTACACATGACGAGTCCTGTTATTGGCACCCCTTGGAAGAAGCTCAGCGCTCCGGTTTCCGAGGAAGCCCTCGAAGGCGTTGACAAGTACTGGCGCGTTGCCAACTACCTTTCCATCGGCCAGATTTATCTGCGTTCCAACCCGCTGATGAAGGAGCCCTTCACCCGCGAAGATGTGAAGCATCGTCTGGTGGGCCACTGGGGCACTACCCCTGGCCTGAACTTCCTCATCGGCCACATCAACCGTTTCATTGCTGACCACGGCCAGAACACCGTGATCATCATGGGCCCGGGCCACGGTGGCCCGGCCGGTACCTCCCAGTCCTACCTGGACGGCACCTACACCGAGACCTTCCCGAAGATCACCAAGGACGAAGCTGGTCTGCAGAAGTTCTTCCGTCAGTTCTCTTACCCGGGCGGTATTCCGTCCCACTTCGCTCCGGAGACCCCGGGCTCCATCCACGAGGGTGGTGAGCTGGGTTACGCTCTGTCCCACGCTTACGGCGCCATCATGGACAACCCGAGCCTGTTCGTCCCGGCCATCGTCGGCGACGGCGAGGCTGAGACCGGCCCGCTGGCTACCGGTTGGCAGTCCAACAAGCTCGTGAACCCGCGCACCGACGGTATCGTGCTGCCGATCCTGCACCTCAACGGCTACAAGATCGCCAACCCGACCATCCTGTCCCGCATCTCCGACGAAGAGCTCCACGAGTTCTTCCACGGCATGGGTTACGAGCCCTACGAGTTCGTCGCTGGCTTCGATGATGAGGACCACATGTCCATCCACCGCCGCTTCGCCGAGCTGTGGGAGACCATCTGGGACGAGATCTGCGACATCAAGGCCACCGCTCAGACCGACAACGTGCACCGTCCGTTCTACCCGATGCTGATCTTCCGCACCCCGAAGGGCTGGACCTGCCCGAAGTACATCGACGGCAAGAAGACCGAAGGCTCCTGGCGTTCCCACCAGGTGCCGCTGGCCTCCGCCCGCGACACCGAGGCCCACTTCGAGGTCCTCAAGAACTGGCTCGAGTCCTACAAGCCGGAAGAGCTGTTCGACGCCAACGGCGCCGTCAAGGACGACGTCCTCGCCTTCATGCCGAAGGGCGAGCTGCGTATCGGTGCCAACCCGAACGCCAACGGCGGTGTGATCCGCGACGACCTGAAGCTGCCGAACCTCGAGGACTACGAGGTCAAGGAAGTGGCCGAGTTCGGCCACGGCTGGGGCCAGCTCGAGGCCACCCGCTCCCTGGGCGCCTACACCCGCGACATCATCAAGAACAACCCGCGTGACTTCCGCATCTTCGGACCGGATGAGACCGCTTCCAACCGTCTGCAGGCTTCCTACGAAGTCACCAACAAGCAGTGGGATGCCGGCTACATCTCCGACGAGGTCGACGAGCACATGCGCGTCTCCGGCCAGGTCGTCGAGCAGCTGTCCGAGCACCAGATGGAAGGCTTCCTCGAGGCCTACCTGCTGACCGGCCGTCACGGCATCTGGAGCTCCTACGAGTCCTTCGTCCACGTGATCGACTCCATGCTGAACCAGCACGCCAAGTGGCTTGAGGCTACCGTCCGCGAGATTCCGTGGCGCAAGCCGATCGCCTCCATGAACCTGCTGGTCTCCTCCCACGTCTGGCGTCAGGACCACAACGGCTTCTCCCACCAGGATCCGGGTGTCACCTCCGTCCTGCTGAACAAGTGCTTCCACAACGACCACGTCATCGGCATCTACTTCGCCACCGACGCGAACATGCTGCTGGCCATCGCCGAGAAGTGCTACAAGTCCACCAACAAGATCAACGCCATCATCGCCGGCAAGCAGCCCGCCGCCACCTGGCTGACCCTGGACGAGGCTCGCGCCGAGCTCGAGAAGGGTGCCGCCGCTTGGGACTGGGCCTCCACCGCCAAGACCAACGATGAAGCCGAGATCGTGCTTGCCGCCGCCGGCGACGTCCCCACCCAGGAGATCATGGCCGCTTCCGACAAGCTGAAGGAACTGGGCATCAAGTTCAAGGTCGTGAACGTTGTCGACCTGCTCTCCCTGCAGTCCGCCAAGGAGAACGACGAGGCCCTGTCCAACGAGGAGTTCGCCGACATCTTCACCGCCGACAAGCCGGTGCTGTTCGCGTACCACTCCTACGCCCACGACGTGCGCGGTCTGATCTACGATCGTCCGAACCACGACAACTTCAACGTCCACGGCTACGAGGAGGAGGGCTCCACCACCACCCCGTACGACATGGTTCGTGTCAACCGCATCGACCGCTACGAGCTGACCGCTGAGGCTCTGCGCATGATCGACGCCGACAAGTACGCCGACAAGATCGACGAGCTCGAGAAGTTCCGTGATGAGGCCTTCCAGTTCGCCGTCGACAAGGGCTACGACCACCCGGACTACACCGACTGGGTGTACTCCGGCGTGAACACCGGCAAGAAGGGTGCCGTCACCGCTACCGCCGCTACCGCTGGCGACAACGAGTGATAACACCTCCACGGTGTCGTTAGACCGCTGACGAAACAGGGCCCGGGATCCGTCCCGGGCCCTGTTCGCATATCGGCACCGGCTGTGCCGCCCGGCCGCCAAACGCACGAATCCCGGCCATTGCATGCGCGCCATAAAAGACACTTATACGGCAATCGGCCATTTTTCGACACTTTCGCGGTTCAAGCGCGTTATGGTGTTACCCGACATCAATTTTGGAGAGAGGAAATCCAATGACAGCAGCAACCCAGCCGGCAACCCCGGCCGCTCCTAACAATAACGAGCCGGTGCGTGTGAACCACACCGCCCGCAACGTAATCATCACCATCGTGGTCGTGGCGATTATCGCCGTGGCCGCGTTCTTCGGCTACCGCGCGTTTGCCGGTGCCAACGAGTCGTCCGCCAAGGGCAGCAAGGGTAACCCGGTCAAGATCGGCGTGGTCGGTGCCACCAACCCCGAATGGGTCAAGTTCAAGCAGAACGCCGAGAAGGCCGGCATCTACGTCGACATCGTCGACTTCCAGGACTACACCTCCGAAAACCCGGCCCTC